>JARROD010000174.1:0-8059 GCA_037384225.1 Exilibacterium sp. | reverse complement strand
AAACTGATAACACAATCAGGCAAAAAGAAATTTTTTTGACAACAACAATCATATTTTAAGGTGTAAAATCCTGATTAAACGGATTAAAATCACCGCGATCAAGTATGCGGATAAATCCGTGTTTAGTGGTTTGGTGACATTGATTGCAACTGTCGACAAGAGACTTCATTGCGGCGGCAGCGCCAGGTTCATTGTTCTTGTCCAGCACCTGCCGTAATTTTTCATATTCAGGCGTCATCAGGCGATCAATAAAATAGGCGACAGCAATTCCACGATATTCCGGAACGGCTTCTTTGATCGTCTCCAACTGTTCCAGCGATTCGTACACATAAAAATTCGCCAGCTCAAAATTGGCGTGCGCCACCGACAGTGAAAGTTTATGTGTGAGCACCTGCAATTCGCGCATATAAGGGGCCAGCTCCTGGATTGGCATAGCCGATTGACTCGTCGGCACCTGTTGAGCCAAGGCAGGTTTAACAAACAATACCAGAAGGATACAACCCAAATAACCACGAATAAATGTCACAAACTTAGCCATGAATTTCAATTAAAAATATCACAATCGGAGTAATGATTCAGAGGTTTAATTTTGATATCCCCGACTCAGCGGCCTGGCGAGCGTGAACGAACGCTGGCAACCGGCGCCGTTGTTCGGGTAATGCGTCGATTTTCGCTATTGTCTGACGATACAAATCCAGTGCCCGTTTGCGGTGCCCACGATGCATTTCAATTTGTGCCCGACGATTTAACCATTTCGGTGAATCACGCAATCGCGAAGGCAGCAGGTCTATTGCCGCCAACGCGGAATCTCTCTGCTCAGCCAGTTCATAAATTCGAACCAGCTCATTAATAATGACCACATTTCGAGGATGTTTAACCAAACCCTTTTTCAGCCCGGCGACAATCCTCCGGGTCGGCAGTGGGGTAATATTGGCTAGCGCACGCGCTCGCTCCAGAAACACTTGCGGTGGCGGACGGGAATCGTGTTGAATTGTCTGATCCAGATAATATGCCGCCTGTGGGTATTTATGTAATTGCATCAACACCTGGGACAGCGTTCGATTGCCTGCAGGAGAATCCGGGACCTGTGTTATGTATTTTTTTAATACCTGTTCTGCGCCCCGTAAATCGCCCTTTTGCATTAAGGCTTCACCCTGCCAATAGCGAGCTTCATGATATTGGCGGTCGATTTTTAGCGCACTGACAAAATCATTCAATGCATTGTCCCATTGTTCCGCATCCCGGTAGACCCGACCGCGTTTAACGTACAAAGCGGGGTCATCCGGGTGATGTTCTATTTCGTGCTCAAGCCGGTGCAGGCGATCCTGCGCGGCACCGTGGCTAAAAACCGTTGGTGAAACAGCCGCAATTAAAACGGCTGCAATTGTTGCGAAAAATACAGATTTGGCATTCATTGTCCATCGATCTCTGACACAGCGGGAACCCCGAACGTTTCGGAGGTTCCCTTTTATTTTATTGTTATTCGTAAGTGATCGTCAGCAGCGGACGCTGTGATTGGGTATTGTACTCACTCGAACGTATATCAATGCCGTCAGACGTTCCACCGCTTTGAACGGTGATCCCGTTATTCTCCGCACCTTCTATCCAACGTTGAACCAATGCAATACCTGTCGCGTTGAAATTAATGGTGACAGCACCAGTCGATGTAGGGTTGAAGCTACCCACTTGGGCACCGCGATTTGCGGCGGGGTCGGTATTGTCCCAGGTGGCGCTTGCTTCCGACCAGCCCGCCAGCATTTCCCAAAGGTTGTAAGTATCGTTGGACCGGTTAAATACCTGTAACGTAATTGATGCACTGATCACATTGGCGCCAACGGGGAGCGAGGAGACATCCCATTTCAACAGAGAGATCAACTCACCATTACCCCAATCGTTACCATCCGCCAATAACGCCGAACTGCCGCCCCATTGTCTGTCTGTACTTCCTGAAGCCACATAAGTGTCTTCGGCGCCGGTATAGCCACCCAATGCCTGTTGAAACTGCACCGTAACCGGCTCGCCGCTGGATCCGCCCCCGGCATAGCTGACAACCAACCTCGGACGCTCACTGATCACACTGTATTCACTGGAACGCATATCCAGACCATCGCTGCCGCCGCCGGTCATGATGTACACACCGCCGTTAATACCACCGTCCACCCACTCCTGCAACGTCGCGATACCGGTGGCGTTCAGGGGAATGGAGTGGGTACCGTTGGACGACGGGACAAAACGGCCAATCACCCCACCGCGGCTATTATAAGGGTCCTGGCTGTTCCAGGTGGCGGAGTTCTCGCTCCAGGACTTATCGCCGGCATACAAATTGTAGCTATCGTTGCTAACGCCATAAACCGTGAGTTCAACCCGCGCACCGGTGATCGTCGCTCCGGCGGGAATGGCACTGAGGTCCCAGGCCACCAGACTGGCGGTTTCACCGTTGCCACCATCGGCGCCATCGGCCTGCAGTGACGTTTCCGCGCCGAAATTTCTGTCGCCGACACCGCTGCCAATCCAGGTATCCCGGGTGCCTGTATAGTTGTTCACACCGTCCTGAAAACTCACCGTCTGTATATTGGAATAACGGAAATCGGCCTGGCTATTGGCGGCAATGACATTGCCATTGACATCCTCAACATTGTTGACAGTCAGCGTATAAGTCTCTCCTTCGCTCAGGCCGCTGGTGGTCAATGTCACGGCGTTGCCCGCGGCACTGACACTCTCCACTTCAACACCTTTATCAAGGCTATAGTGGTTGGGATTTTCAGCGGTTGCGCTATCAACGGGTTCACTAAAGAAGACCTCTACCTCAATATCATTGGAGGCGACAACACGGTCCAGTGCCGGCGGCGTGGTATCCACTCCCTTCGTCACCGTGTAGTAATCCGTCACACTACCATCGGAACGTAAAAACACGGCATCCAGGCGATTGTCATAAATGTCCAACACCACGGATCCCAGCTCATTGCGCGACGTAAACATCGCCGGGTGATCGAGTGCTCCACCGGTGGTTTTACCGGACGAACCCGCAACGGTATACACGGTTCCCGCATGCGCCTGCCCGGAATCTTTGTGATAGGCACCACTGCCGTCTTCACGACCGTCACCACCATCAATCTGATGCGCCGGGCTGAATGTACTCGAGTTGCCATAGTGACTGTCAATAAAATACGAGCGTTCGTAGGAATGACTGTGTCCGGAAAGCACCAGATCCACGCCATAGTCTTCCAAGATCGGCAATGCCACTTCGCGCATTTCCCGTAATGCGCTTTCGCTGTCGGAATTGTGAGAACCCTTGGTGTAAGGGGGATGATGCCAAAACGCCACCAGCCAGTTTTTATCATTGGCGGATAAATCGTTTTCCAACCACGTCATCATGGCGCCGTTGACACTGCGGTCACTGTCGTAGGAATCGAGGCAGATAAAATGGATATCGCCGTAATCAAATGAATAGTAAGCTTCGGTACCGGAAGCAACGCCTCCCGCCTCGCCGTTGCGCGGTAGCGTGAAAATATCGTAGTAGGGTCCGGATTCCGTGGATGAATCGGCGCGGTGGCCATCGTGATTCCCCAGTGTCGCCCATACCGGTGAATGGCGCAGCAGCTCCGGGTACATATCAAAAACGGCCCTCTGGTATTCGGAGTCCGTGCCGTTGTTATAAGCATTGTCACCCAGCATGATCCAGAGGTCGGTATTGTCAGCGCCGGGGTAATTCAGGTAAGCATTATAAACGGCGGCCTGATTGGAATCGGCGGTACCGGCATCGCCGATAAGCCAGACCCGCGTTGCGACACTGGTGCCCGGTACCGGAGAAGTGGTAAAACGATAACGGCTATCGCCACCGGCCAACACCTCGTTGCTGCTTCCTATGGAATAATAATATTGGGTATGCTCCTTGAGCCCGCTCACCTCTACGCTGTGTTCAGTGGTATTGCCGGCAACAGACACGGCTTGATTCAAATTGTCTGGGCTGCTGCCAATATGTACAACCGAATCTGTATTGCTATCGGTTCGCCAGCGGAAAGTCATCGTCGTGTCACTGGCAGTTTGTAGATAGGGCCCCCGGGTAACAGTTGCCGCGAATATATTGTTGGAAAAGAATAAGGCAGTAGCCAGTGAAAGGTACGCAAGGAAACGCCGGTTTTTAGACATTATTTGGACTCCGGAAAATGATTGCGATTAATGGACATGTCCGAAATAACTTCAGATTTTGCGTCCAGCCAGTCGCGCGCCTCGAAATCCCTGTTTATTGCCGATAAAGGGCCCGGAAGTTATTTCATGCACATCCCTAAAGGTAATTCTAAACATATGGACAACTTGTGAAACTATTATGTCATCAACTTCACATTTTGAAAATAAAATTAAAAATTTTCGCTGCCGTTAATTAACGCGCCAGCAACTTTTCACTGATACCACCATGACTGGATAGCCACAGAAAATTTATCGAGCGCTCTTGAATTTTTCTGCAACACTTCCCTGCCAAGCGACGATGGAGTCAAGTAACACTGCTCTGGAGTTTTTCATCTTAAACATTCAATTCAGGAGGACACTCAAAATAATTTACCGCGGCACTGTGAAAAAAACCTGAAAGTATTCCTGCATTCAAACGAACTTTTTAGGAATAAAAAGGTGGGATAAAAAAGAGACATGCGCAGAATAGCTTCCCGCCGCTTGCGCTTCGCTGGTTTGTTCGTCGCGAGGGGGATAAACCGCAGGCGGTCGCGACTTCGATAGTGGAAAAATGGGTTTGTTTGAGCCGCTGACGGGCGCTAAACAGACACAAGGGTCCAATCGCGTAGAAAAAGATCAATATGGTAAAATAATATCCAGAAAAAGCGCTTCTCGAGTAACCACTTCTCGAGTAACCAAGAGGGACGCTGAAAATGCGGCTATAAATGCTTGCGATAAGAAGCTGCGGAGCAGCACACAACTACCAGCTCCGACCATCGGGGGCTGGATTACTGTCGCTTACCGTGGTTTTGCTTGAAAAACCCAGACAGAAATAGTACAAACGTACAACTAAAATTATTGGCATTAGCATTCACGCGCTATAAGCGGACCAATCGATGACCCAGACGTATTTTCAGAACCTCACCCAGGCTTTGCACCAGGCGGGTATTTGCACTCCCACATTGGTAATCGACAAACAGCGTCTCGATCACAATATCGATCAACTTATGGGTGTGCTCAAACAGGGTTTCGACTACCGTATCGTCGCCAAGTCACTGCCGTCCATTCCCCTGTTGCACCACATTATGGGCCGCACGGGCAGCAGGCGGCTGATGAGCTTTCACCTACCGTTCCTGATCCATCTGGTAGAGCAGATCCCCGGCGCCGACGTCCTGCTCGGCAAACCCATGCCGGTTGCCGCCGCACGTCACTTTTACCGCTGGTACAACCGCCAGCGCGGTCACACAGGCTTTGCGCCGGAATCACAGCTTCAGTGGCTGGTGGACGGGCAGCAACGACTGTTGCAGTACCAGGCGCTGGCGCAGGAGCTGGGCGTGCGGATGCGTATCAACCTGGAAATCGACATTGGCCTGCACCGCGGTGGATTTCGCGACGCCGGGGAGTTCCGACAGGCCCTGCAGCATCTGGCGACTTCTAAGCAGTTACAGCTGTCCGGTCTGATGGGCTACGAGGCGCATATCACCAAGATCCCCGCACTGCTCGGCGGGCCGCAAAAAGCCTTCGCCCGCGCCCGCCAGCGCTACACTGAATTTGTAGCCATTATTAAGGATACCCTGGGTGAAGCTGCCTGTGCCGACCTCTGCCTCAACACCGGTGGCAGCACCACCTACCCGCTATACCGAAATGAAATTCCAGGCGACGGCAACGAAATCGCCACCGCCTCGGCCCTGCTCAAGCCCACCGACTTCGATGTCTATACCCTGGAGCACCATCAGCCCGCTGCATTTATCGCCGCGCCGGTATTGAAAAAAACCCACAACCCGGAAATCCCCATGGCCCCAGGTCTCTCGCGCCTGCTGCGCGGGCTGGGAAAGTTGCCGCATCAGGGTTGTTTTATCTACGGTGGCAATTGGCTGGCACAACCCTATTATCCACCGGGCAGTAAACGTTCATTGATTCTCGGCCATTCGAGTAATCAGGAACTCTACGAGTTGGCAGCCGGCGTCAGTCTCGATATGGATGATTTCCTGTTCTTCCGCCCCACTCAGAGCGAAGCCGTGCTGCTGCAATTCGACCGCATCGCTGTGTACGAGGCGGGCGACATCGTCGACGGGTGGCCGGTGTTCAGTTACCCGGAACCTCTTCATTCATACCCTGTCGAGGCGCGTATCAGCGCTGCGGGCAATGGAGCTTAATCATACAGACCTGTTTTTTTACCACTGCCGCCACTGATACTGTTAAGGAACCACCGTGCCCGTTATTGTTGTCCTGCTGATTTACCTCTTTTTCCCCGCCGCCCTGGTACTGATATGCCAACGCGTGCCCTGGCTGGACAAAGTCGGTGTGGTGGTACTGTCATTTACACTGGGCATCGTGTTATCGGCCGCCGACCTGCCCACGCAACTGGTCGACAAGGCCACCCTCGGTGCGCTACAGACACGGATTTCCGAACTCTCCATTGCTCTGGCGCTGCCGCTGCTGGTGTTTTCCATCGATGTACGCGCCTCTTTCAGTATGGCCGGCGACACCATGAAAAGCATGGGCATCGCCCTGGTGGCGGTTATCGTCACCAGTGCCGTCGGTGCCTGGCTCTACGCCGACAGCCTCGCCAATGTGTGGCAGATCGCCGGCATGTCGGTAGGCGCTTACACCGGAGGAGGTCCCAATATGGCGGCGATAAAGACCGCCATCGAGGCCGATGAACACACCTTCACGACAATGATCACCTACGATATTCTGCTGTCGGCACTGTACTTGCTGTTCGTCATGACTCTGGCCAAGCCCATCTTCAGCCGCTTTCTGCGCCCGTTCGAAAGCCGTGGTGAACACGCCTACCACGCCGAGGAGGATACATTCGGACACCTGGCCGATGAAACCGCCAACAGCTACAAAGGTCTGACCAACCCGCGCACACTGCCGAAAACCGCTCTGGCGCTGCTGCTTTCAGCGCTGGCGGTGGGTATAGCGGTGGCACTGGCATCGCTGGCGCCGACAACCATCGCGCCGGCGGTGACGATCATCGCCATTACCACCTTAGGGGTGATCGCTTCGTTCGTACCGGCAATACGCAATCTCCCCAATAGTTTTCCGCTCGGCATGTATCTGATTTTGATTTTCTGTTTCACCACCGGCTCCATGACCGACACCAGTATCGTCACTAATCTGAATATCGACCTGTTCACCTATATCAGCTTTATCCTGATCGGGTCGCTGTTGTTGCAGGCACTGATCTGCAAACTGCTAAAAATCGATACCGATACCTTCCTTATCACCGCCTCTGCAGCCATTATGTCCGTGCCCTTTATACCGGTGATTGCCGGGGCGCTGAAAAACCGCGAAATCATATTACCGGGATTTGCCGCCGCCATTATCGGCTATATTGTCGGTAACTATCTGGGAATCGCGGCCACCTTTTTTACCCGCTGGCTGCTGGCTGCCTAAGACAACTGCCTGACTGCAAGCAGCGGGAAGATTACATTATTGAAATCCATGCGACTTGAAAACAAAACTATTATGATTGTCGGCGCTTCCTCCGGTATAGGGTATGCGATGGCCCGGCAATTGGCCGCGAGGGACAACCGTCTCATTCTGTGCGCCCGCCGTGAATCACAATTGCAGCAACTGGCACAGGAGGTGGAGTCCCTGGGCAGCCAGGCCCTGGTCCTGCCTTGTGATGCCCGCTGGACTGACGAAGCCGCCGCTACAGTCGCCCATGCCATCGATGCGGCAACATCCATTGATGTGGCTGTGTTGAACATGGGAGCCGGGCCGGCTCTCGATATGTCCGAGGCTTCAGCCGAAGAAATCCTGGATAGTATGGAACTGAATTACGCCACCCTGGTGAATTTCCTGGTGCCTTTGATCGATCATATGAAAACCCGCGGACAGGGATTGATCGCCCACACCAATTCGCTGGCGGGATTTCTCGGCC
>JARROD010000173.1:0-9632 GCA_037384225.1 Exilibacterium sp. | reverse complement strand
AAATTAGCACTACAATGCCGCCCTGCTCACTTGTTGCCCGAAGTATGACTCAGCTCAAGATTTCCGATATCCACTACCACCCCGATGCCAGCGCTCTGTTTGAGCAACTGCTCGATCTACCGCAGCCCTGCTGGCTCGACAGCGGCCGCCCCTGGAGCCCGTTTGGACGCTACGATATTATCACTGCACAACCGGACGTATTGCTGACTACCCGCGGCGATTGTACTGATATCAGTTCCGCCAGCGGGAACAAACACGCTACCGACAACCCTTTTGATCTGATTCGGGAACACCTCAGCCCCCTGCGCATCACAGCCCGGGGCAACACCGCGGCGCTGCCCTTTTGCGGCGGCGCGCTGGGATACTTTAGCTACGATCTCGGTGCATTCGACACCGGGCGGAAATACACCAGACTCACACCGGCGGCCGCCACCGACATCAGCCTGCCCGACATGCACATTGGCATATACAGTTGGGCTATTGTCCAGGACCATCGGCAAAGGCGTGCCCGGCTGATCTGTCTGCCCAGTTGCAGCAATAACATCCGCCGGGAAATTCTCAGCCGACTGAAAAAAATCGGCCGCCCAGCAAAGCTCGAGGAGCAGCGTTCAGAAAAACGCACCGGAGAGTTTGCCGTCGGCGCGTTCAAATCCAACCTCAGCCGTGCATCGTACCGGGAAAAGTTATTAAAAATCGACGATTATATTAACGCCGGCGACTGCTATCAGGTCAATTTTGCACAGCGTTTCAGCGCTTCTTTCAGCGGCTCCAGCTACGCCGCATACCGGCGCTTGCGACGCTCACTGCCCTCGCCTTTTTCAGCGTATCTAGAACTCGACCATCCGGCGCTGAAGCCGCAGCACCGGTGCGCTGTCCTGAGCCTGTCTCCAGAGCGCTTTCTGCACCTCTCCGGGCGCCATGTGGAAACCAAACCCATAAAAGGAACCCTGCCCCGGGGGCAGTCACCACAACAGGACCGGCTCAACGCGCAGACACTGCGCACCAGCCTGAAAGACCGGGCGGAGAATGTAATGATCGTGGATTTACTGCGCAACGATCTCGGTAAAAACTGCCAGATCGGCAGTGTACGCGTGCCGGAGCTGTTCGCCCTGGAAAGTTTCCCCAATGTGCATCACCTGGTCAGCACCGTGACCGGCACCCTGGACAACGATAAAACACCACTGGACCTGCTACAGGGCTGTTTTCCCGGCGGTTCCATTACCGGCGCGCCCAAGTTGCGGGCGATGGAGATTATTGCCGAGTTGGAGCCGCACCACCGCTCAGTGTATTGCGGCAGCATCGGCTACCTCAGCGCCAACGGCAATATGGATACCAATATTGCCATTCGCACCCTGGTCTGTGACCGCGACCGCATCCACTGCTGGGGAGGGGGCGGCATTGTGGCCGACTCGGAGCCAGAAAAGGAATACGCCGAAAGCCTGGCAAAAATTCAAATACTGATGGATTGCCTGACGAAGAACTAGTCACACAGGACAATTTCCGTCAGAAGTTCTCCACGCATAAGTTACCACGTAGGCCCAGCCGGTAAGGGTGTGGGATTCAGGGGGGCACCACAGAAGGTAGACGGTTCGCCCTGAATCCCACACCCTTACCGGCTGGGCCGGACCAGGATAAAATATACCCAAAGCGTTTGAGATTTAGCTATAACGTTAAGAACTTTAAATAAAAAGATTCACAGATCGAAACACTAGTAACTCAGGTTTCTGACACTGGCCTTAATAAACTCCCTCTTTAAATCGTCATAGCTATGCACCGCCGGATACTGGGGAAACTCCTCGATGACATTTTCCGGTGCGCGGAAAAGTATCCCCGCGTCAGCCTCCGCCAGCATAGTGGTATCATTGTAGGAATCGCCCGCCGCGATGGTTCTGTAATACAGTGATTTAAAAGCAACGATAGACTGCCGTTTCGGATTAGGTTGGCGGATATTGTAGCCTGTCACCCTGCCGCGCCCGTCCGCGCTCAACTGGTGGCACAATAACGTCGGGTAACCCAACTGTTTCATCAGCGGAGTGGCAAACTCGTAGAAAGTGTCGGATAGGATAATGACTTGAAATCGCTCTCTCAACCAATCGAGAAACGCTTTCGCGCCCTCCAGTGGGGCAAGCTCTTCAATCACAGCCTGAATTTCCCGCAACCCCATGCCATGTTTCGACAGCTCGTTCAGCCGCATGGTCATCAGTTCATCGTAGTCTGAAATATCACGGGTTGTTGCCTGCAGGGCTTTGATTCCTGTTTTTTGTGCAAACTCAACCCAGATTTCAGGAATCAGTACACCTTCAAGGTCTAGACACGCCAGTTCCACCTAGTGTTTCCCCCAGTTTAATGAGCAATAGCCAACGTTTTCGATACCGCATAAATCTACAGTGTTCTCACTTCTGCCGCAAATATAGCGTAAACTTCCCACAGGGGTGCTCCTGAAATGGGTAACTTCTCAATAACCCGGGGTAAGCACAGTGTCAGGCGGACGTCCGGAGGCACAATACCCCGGGTTATTGAGAAGTTACTGAAGTGGCAGTTATATCACTATGACTGTTGATTATTTTTAAGATCCCATCGGCTCTGGTATGCTTCGCAACCCAATCGGGAGACTGTCGAAATCGCGCGCTCAAGGTGCGTGAACGTAAAGTCCGTATACTTCTCAGCCTACGGCGGCCCCGCTATGTGTACAGGAGCACTATCCCCAATGACCACCGAATTGTTAGCGTCCATAGACCTGGATCGGCAACTGCAGCAGCGCTCGCCGCGGGAGATTATCGAGTTTGCACTGCAACACTTTGACAAGATCGCCGTGTCGTTCAGTGGCGCTGAAGATGTGGTGCTGATTGATATCGCCCACAAGATTAACCCCGATGTAAAGGCATTCTGCCTGGACACGGGCCGACTCCACCCCGAGACCTACCGCTATATTGACAGGGTGCGGGAGCATTATGGGATCAATATAGATATTTTGTTTCCGGACGCCGAGGCTGTGCGCAAACTGGTGACGGAAAAAGGACTGTTCAGTTTTTACCGGGATAATCACCAGCAGTGCTGCGGAATTCGCAAGATTGCCCCGCTGCGAAAGAAACTACAGCAGCTAGACGCCTGGATCACCGGCCAGCGCCGGGATCAAAGCCCGGGTACTCGCGCCAGTATTCCGGTAATCCAGGAGGATAAAGCTTTTTCCCGCCCCGGAGAAAGTCTGACTAAGTTCAACCCGCTGGCAAACTGGAGCTCGCAGCAGGTCTGGGACTACATTCGGCAGAATAATGTCCCCTACAATGAACTTCACGACCGCGGTTATATTTCTATCGGCTGCGAACCCTGTACACGACCGGTGGGCCCCAATCAACACGAGCGGGAAGGTCGCTGGTGGTGGGAAGAGGCCACTAAAAAAGAATGCGGCCTGCACGGTTCAAATATTAGCAAATAGCCGGCTGTACCACGGCCGTTTATAGCTGATCAAAACGGTGAATATCAACACGAGGAAACGCTAGTGAAAATCACCTTGGTTAAGAAAATTCTAGCCGATGGTTCTCCCTGCAAAAAATGCGGAGATGTACTGCAAAAGCTGGAAGAGTCCGGCCAAATAGCGCGTATAGATGACATATTAGTAGCCGATGAACGCGACCCCAACAGCGAAGGCGTCAAACTCGCTGATCGCTTCGGTGTAAACCGAGCGCCATTTTTTGTCATCGAAGAGGAAGGAAAGGAACCCGTGATCTACACGGTCTACTTCAAGTTTGTAAAAGAGATTCTGGAGCAAACCACCAGTGAAGCCGAAGAACTCAGCGAGATAATGAACGACAATCCGGATTTGGATTATATTTGATACTTTGAGTAGCCCCATCATCGCATAAATTTTCAGCCCGGAACCACTTCGTTGCCTCTATAGCCGCATTTTCAGCGGCTCTTTGCACTATACCGTAACTTCTCAATAACCCGGGGTATTGAGAAGTTACACTATACCTTTATACCCTGCGGACTTTGAAAGACAGAATTTGATTGTCAGCCGCCGACACCCGGCAAATAATTTTGGCCTGGTAACTGTGCTTATTGTAAAAATCCCTCGATTTTTCCCGCACTTCAAGATCGATGAAAACAACGTAGGCATTGTGTTTTTCATCGTAACGGCTCGACCGGGTGTCCACGTCGATATTGCGTACTTTGAAGGGAATCGAATTCGGAATATGTTCTCGACAGGAAAAAAACGAATCGCTTAAATCAAACGCCCGGCGCTTCTCACTGACAACTTGTTGCTTCTGCTCTTGCTGCCCGACGCTGACCTTGAATGGTGGCCCACCGACATACAAAGTGGCAGCAAGGGCCAATCCCATCACACTGACACCGGCGCCCAACAAGGTTAGTAGTTCACTGGCTCTAATCACTTACGGCTCCCAGAAGCCTAATTGCAGCGTGATTATACTATTTCAACTCGTTGTAAATCGTTAAGCTGATCAAACTCCCACCAAGCTAACGATAGGTGACGGGAAAGGTTGCATAATCCTTTAAGCGACAGCCTGCGCGTGACCACATGTTTGCGAGGCTGCCGTGTGCCGGCTTTCGGGGTATTTAATAAGTGGGTAATTCGATATGCTGAAACAATTCATCAAGTTCGGCTTTCGAGTGGCGATTGAACGCTTCGCTGACCACTTCCCTATTTAGATGCGGTGCAAACAACTCGATAAACTCATACATAAATCCGCGCAGAAAAGTGCCACGACGAAATCCGATCTTGGTAGTGCTCGACTGAAACAGATGACTGGCATCAAGTGCCACCAGGTCGCTGTCCTGGTCTTCCTGGTAAGCCATTTTCGCCACAATGCCGATTCCCAGCCCCAGCCGTACATAGGTTTTAATCACATCGGCGTCGGCCGCTGTAAACACCACTTTGGGAGCCAGCCCGCGCTCGATAAAAGCTTCGTCCAATTTCGAACGACCGGTAAAACCAAACACATAGGTGACGATCGGATGCTTGGCCACCTCTTCAAGGGTCAATTGTGACATCTGACACAGGGGATGATTCTTAGGCACTATGATGCAGCGATTCCAGCGGTAACAAGGCATCATAATCAGGTCGCTGAACAACTCCAATGCCTCAGTGGCGATAGCGAAGTCAACAGTGCCGTCGGCTGCCATTTCCGATATTTGCATCGGTGTGCCCTGATGCATGTGCAGTGAAACATCGGGGTAGCGGTTGATGAACGTCTCTATGACTTTCGGCAGCGCGTAGCGAGCCTGAGTATGGGTTGTCGCCAGCGATAAACTGCCTTTTTTCTCATTACTGAATTCTTGCGCAACCTGCTTGATGCTTTCCACTTTGCGTAAAATCTCGCCAGTGGTTTTTAAGATCGCTTCCCCAGCGGGTGTAATTCTGGTCAGATGTTTACCGCTTCGCGAAAAGATTTCAACGCCAAGTTCATCTTCCAGCAAGCGAATCTGTTTACTAATTCCCGGTTGAGACGTGTACAGGCTCTGGGCTGTCGCCGACACATTCAAGTCATGATGTGCCACTTCCCAGATATAACGCAACTGCTGCAGTTTCATATGCCCTCCACTTGGCGGCAGTTCTGGTGTCTGATTATAAAAATATAAGAAAATATTCTTTTCCAGAATAGTAACAAATCGATATATTTGCCAGCCATATTTTTAGGTTTTGCGCCCTTATAAGCAATGTCCTACAACCATAGTCTATAAAAAACCATGGAAATAATCCTATTTATTTTGGCAGGAGCAGCGGTGGGACTTGCCGTAGGGGTAACAGGTGTGGGCGGAGGTTCACTTATGACTCCGCTACTGATTCTGTTCGGTTTCCCATACAATGTCGCTATCGGTACCGACTTATTATATGCCGCCATCACAAAAACCAGTGGTATGGTGTCTCATAGCCGCCAGCATTCGATACACTGGAATCTGGTAGGTTACCTGGCTCTCGGCAGCATCCCCGCCTCGCTGGTAACCACGTTGATGCTCGACAATGTATTCAGCCAGCCCGCCGAATACGAACCCTTGTTGACCAGTAGTCTCGGGGTAATGTTGATTTTAACTTCAGCCGTACTTTTGTTTCGCAGCCGTATCAAAACCGTGGACAGTCATACCAGGGCAAATACTCATACCAGAAAGATTACTGTCATTGCCGGTATTTTATTGGGCATTTTCGTCACCCTGTCTTCAGTCGGTGCCGGAGCGTTCTGTGCGGCGCTGTTAATGGTTCTCTACCCGAATCTCAAAGCCCGCCAGGTAGTCGGTACGGATATCGCGCACGCTGTGCCGCTAACCCTGATCGCGGGCCTGGGGCATATGGTTTTTCTGGGTAATGTAAATTTTCAGCTGCTCGCTTGCCTGCTGGCCGGTTCTTTGCCGGCGATTCATATCGGAACCCGACTGGGTTCACGCCTCCCCAATAAAGTGCTGCAGCCTATTTTAGCCAGTGTGTTGATGACTATCGGGGTTAAATTTGCCTTTTTTTAATCCCTCCATCACAAGTATTCACCAAGGCTACTACAAGTGCATTTGATGACGATTTTCCGAGCACAGATACTGCGCCGGATTTACCATAGGCACCATAAAAACCGGAATCCTGGCCAACTGCAAAACCTTGTCAGTGACAGATCCCAGCATGTGACTGTTGATGGCGTTCGGCCCGTGACTGCCCATAATGATCAAATCCGCACATTGAACGGCGGCTTCCTGTAAAATCACCTTCGCCGGCTCTCCCTGCACCACCCGTACATCGTCGATACAGTCAAAGTTATCGATACCATCCATGTACTCACTGACCAGTACATCTCTAACCCGGGTTTTAATGGCAAACAGCATGCGTTCAACTGCTTCATCGCCCAGCGCTTTGCAGGACTGTTTGGGCATGTAGGTTTTCACCACGGCATGGGCAAAACTTCCCATTGGCTCCACAGCGTGAACGACCACGACTCTGGCTCCACAGCTATTAGCCAAATACACAACGTGCTGCAGCATGTGAGAAGTAAACACACCGAGATCTGTGGCAAAAAGGATGGTTTGAATCATAGCTCCACCCAGCAACTTTGTTAGTGACTCTTAACAAAGCATAGCACTGCCCTGGAGGAAAGACAGCTATCTGATACAGACACTGCCGCGAACGAATACACAAGTCGCTCTCAAAAACTTTCCTCATTGGCGACACCGTGGGGCACATGCCCGGTTGCCACGTGCTCCTTTGCCGATTCACAGTGCGTTTGCTGATCATCGAAAAACACATCGGCGCCGTAGGCTTTGAGAAAACGCCCCTTTTCCAGTCCTCCCAGAAACAGAGATTCGTCGATACGAATTTTCCAGGCCCTGAGCGTGCGGATAACTCTTTCGTGTGCGGGTGCGGAACGGGCGGTAACCAGAGCTGTACGAATGGGGCATTCATCTCTGCCAAATTCGACTTGCAGTCCGTGCAACGCTGCCAGAAAAGCCTTAAAGGGACCACCGCTAAGGGGCGTTCTCGCCGCGGCCTTTTCACTTTCGGCAAAGGCGTCCAGACCACGGGTTTTAAAGACCTGTTCAGCCTCGTCGGAAAACAACACCGCATCGCCGTCGAAAGCAAAGCGCAGTTCGTCGCCCTGATGGCGGTCGCTGCCCGAGGCCATCAGCGTCGCCGAGGCTACACCGTGAGCTAACGCCCGGCGCACATCCTGCCCATCCGTGGAGAGAAATAAGTGACAACCAAAGGCTGAAACATAGCGATAGGGGCTTTCGCCGCCGCAAAAAGCGGCGCGACTGATATTGAGGCCGTAGTGCTGAATGGAATTAAAGATGCGCAAGCCGGTATCGGCACTGTTTCGCGATAGTAAAATAACTTCGACTCGCGGGTCTCCATCCAGCTTCTGATTAATTCTGAGCAGTTTCTGCACCATCGGAAAGGCATCACCCGGTTCCAGAACGTCCTCTTCATGCTCCATCTGGTAGTTGGAATAGGCTTCCAGCCCCTCAGTTTCGTAAACTTTGTGGCTGTCATTGAGGTTAAACAAGGCTCGGGACGAAATTGCGATAACCAGTTTGTTACCAAAACCTTTAGGCATAATATATTCCTGTCAATGACGGTTTTGTTAGACCTCCGCCGTTAATCCCTCACGATTGTTCCTAAAATACTCTCGAGTCAACTTAACCACTACGGGACTTAACAAAATCAGCGCAACCAAATTGGGAAGTGCCATCAACGCATTGAGAACATCCGACCCTTTCCATACCAGTTCGAGTTCCACAGCAGATCCGACGGGAATAGCGATCACCCAAATACAGCGAAAAGGAATAATAGCTTTAACGCCGAACAGGTATTCCGCACAACGCTCACCGTAATAACTCCAGCCAATCATCGTTGTGAAAGCAAACAGTACGACCCCCAGGGAAATAATAGTATCTCCATACGTAAACACACTGTTAAAAGCCATTTGTGTCATATTGATCCCTTCGGCCTCACCGCGCCAGGCACCAGTGACAACAATACAAAGCCCGGTAATCGAACAAACGACCAGCGTATCGATAAAAGTGCCCAGCATTGCCACCACGCCCTGCCTTACCGGGCTGTCTGTCTGCGCTGCCGCGTGCGCAATCGGCGCACTTCCCAGCCCCGCTTCATTGGAAAACATGCCCCGTGCAACCCCGGCGCGTATCGCCGCCCAGACAGCAACCCCCGCGGCTCCACCCAGCGCCGCCGATGGGTCGAATGCGCTTTCCACAATCAAAACAAATGCCGCCGGCACATCGGTCAAATGGGCAAATAAAATAACCAGGCCGCAAACAATGTAGGACACCGCCATAAACGGCACCAGTTTACCGGCCACATTACCGATCCGCTTAATGCCCCCCAACAGCACCATAGCGACCAGCACGGCCATAACAATGCCTGTTAGCATCTCCGGCACATCGAAAGAGTGTCGCAACGCGTTGGCAACCGAGTTGGATTGCACCGTATTGGCCAGCCCAAACCCTGCCAGGGTACCAAAAAGTGCGAATAAAGAGCCAAGCCACGCCCACTTTGGGCCCAGACCATTGCGGATGTAATACATAGGACCGCCTACGCGGCACCCCTGTTCGTCCACTTCGCGATAGTTGACCGCCAGCACCGCTTCGGCGTATTTGGTCGCCATACCAACCAGCGCGGTGCACCACATCCAGAACAGTGCGCCGGGTCCTCCCAATCCGATAGCCGTGGCAACACCCGCGATATTGCCGGTGCCAATAGTGGCGGATAAGGAGGTCATCAATGCGTTGAAGGGGGTAATCTCCCCTTCACCTTTACCTTCACGCCCGGAAAACAACTGGGCAAAGCCATAACCGATCTTGCGTATGGGCATGAACTGCAGGCGCACCATCAGAAACAGCCCAGTCCCCAGTAGCAGCGCCATCAGGGGTTCACCCCACAAAAAATCGCTTACTTTTCCCACATATTCTGTCAATAAATCCATAGATTACGGCCTCACCTCAAACAAGGTTTATAGTTCCCGGCCGCAAGGGCCAGGTCATTTGTTTTAATTTTGAATGGGTAGCGGTCAAATTTCTGCTTACCCTCTGTATAGACGGGCTCGAAAGCCAACCCCTCCTGCGGCCAAGGGACTAGTGCCCTGCCCCGCCATTAAACGCTGATTGGGCGTTTAATGGCGGGG
>JARROD010000172.1:0-11811 GCA_037384225.1 Exilibacterium sp. | reverse complement strand
TACACTGCAAACTAGGGAAAACCATTGAACATCCTTGTAGTAGAATGATTTCGAAGGTGTTGAAATCAGTGCCCGGCAATTGCATCAGAGCCATAAATCGCTGAAGCACCACCGGTAACAACTTCCACTTTCTCTATCAGACTGGAGGGAATATTATTGATGTCCACAGTACCGTCTTGACCAGTTGGAACCATACGGCGGCCATTCACCAATACCATTGTGCGTTTAGAACCCAAACCGCGTAAGTCAACGGACGCTGTACCATCACCCGGGTTGTTTGAGGTATTGGTCAGCCCTGGCAAAACTTGTGGCAGTTGATTAAGTAGCTGTTCAGTACCCAAGGGACCAGCCAGAGAAAAACGCTCTGAATCAACTGTAGTGACAGGGCTTATGCTCTCGAAGTCTGCGCGTTTGATGCGTGAGCCGGTAACCGTAATCTCTTCAATCATCTCCTTATCGTCTGCCTGAGCTAGTGCCAAGTTAGGCACAACAAGTGCGTTTGAGCCAAGCGCGGCCATACTGATAGCCAGTGATAAGGGCTTTTTCATCCTCATGATCTCTACCTCAATCTTAGTGGTCAATTTATGTAAAGTTGGAATTTTCTTTCAGACTGAGACGAGAAGATTCATGCCACCCTCAACACAAAGTTTCCAATTTAATATACTTTTATTGAATAAAATATATATTTTTTATTCCATAATAGAATTCATTACCTATACTTGATCACTCGCGAAAGTTGACCCACCGCTCTAGGCTTAAAGACAAAAGCGATATTTTGAAGATTTTGAGCGTAATACTTCATATAAATCGAAATTATTCTATTAAATAGAATAATCAAATTACATGCATATTTTTAAATATATTTTTCACCCCCGACCTAAAAATTTACACAACGCTTGGATTTATATACTCAAAGCGTTGAGTTCTAAACAGACAAAGAATACAGTTGATAACTTTTGTAAATTTCTTTAATAGAAGCGGCTTTGGTACCAAGTCTGCGGCCATTTTCCCGGCAACCCTGGCAGCGGCTTGCAAACTTTCCCGGACGTTTTCTCTATCGCCCATTTTCTGATAAATAATCGCCGCGTAATGGTAAAAACGGTGCTCTTTCCCATAGCCCCGAATCGCTGCCTGTATATGCTCGAGCGCACTCTCCAGATCACCGGCGTCCAGTTGCGCCTGTTTATACTGGTAATAAAAATTCCTACTGCGCGCTTTCACAGCCAGTTGAGAAAACAATTCCGCTTCGTGTAAAAAACCCGCGCGCCGGTAGATCGTGCCGAGGCTGCCCCAGAGATAACCCACTTTGGATTCCAGTTCAATCGCTTTGCGAATATAGCGAAAGGCATTTTCAATTTTATTTTCGTAAAGTTTTTCAATACTTCGATTATTGTAGAACTGGGCAGTCGCAAGCCGGCCGCTGATAATCAGTTGCGGATAACTCAGCTCGTAGTCTTCCATATTAATATCCACCGCCTGACGTAGACCCGATTCAACCTCAATAACGGCATTAACATGTTTATAAAATACGTAGGTATTTTCGTCGTGCATATCCCAGCTTGACGGCACATCAACTTCATTGATATTGGCTTTTAATCCTATTTCTCTGGCCAGAGTGATAATCATAATCGTAATCGTAAATGACAGACTATTGCCTTCTCGATAATAAAAAGTGTCTTTTGCCGAGTAGGTTTTAAACGGGTTGTATGTCATCCCCAACAGGTTCTTTATAACGAGCGCATGGCCACAGTGCCAGGCGCTTAAATCGAAAACTCTATCCGCGGTGTTTCCCCCTCGCCTCGCGCTATTTCCGGATTGCATAGCAGGATGCGCGCCGAGGCCACACCGCTGTCGTGCAAAACCGCCTCCTTGAATTTTTGTCCCCGCTGTTGCGCCAGGGATTTTAATGCGCTCAGATGCTCCGCCGTCAGTTTCGTACCCTGCGCCAGCCCCAGTTCCACCGGCGCGGCAACGGGACAGGTTTTTACCTGAATATCCTCCTTGTCCTGCAACAGCTTGCGAAATTCACCGACAAATTCCTGTTGCTCGGGGCTGATGTCCGTTTGCCCCGGTTCATAGGGCAGCGGCGCGACGCGGATTTTCAGCGCCTGCTCACCGGCGAACTTCACCACCGACACCACATTCGCATAGGGCACAAAGGTTTTGATCAGGTAACTGCTGGTGGCTTCGAAAACGGCCTTTTTCACGATCAACGCGACAAACCCGCTCCAGCCAAAGCTGGGGTTGGCAAGATCGCCGGTCAGGGGCACGTTAAGTTTGACATTACCATCGCCGTCTTTAAGCATGCCGACGGCGGCGTTCAACGGAATTGTGGAGGTATCCTTGGCCAGATTCCTTTCCTCCTCCTGCGCCGCACCGAGATCGACGCCCCGCAGCAGGATATTGGAATCACCGCTGATCTCCCCTGCTTCGATATTCATCTTCAGTGTCATATCGAACTGACCACTGGCGATTTCATAGCCCAGAGCGTCTCGTAAATAGGGGGAGACCGGCGGCAGGTTCAGTTCCGAAAAATCGGCCTTGGTTTGCAGGGACAGTTTGTCGGCAAAAGGCCAGATCTGGGTTTCGGAGACGATTTTCGCGTACTTATCCGTCTGTGCCTGCAGTTGCACACGCAGTGCCTGCTGCGGGCTGCCGGTATTGAAATCCTCGGCGACCAGGGAATTGATCTGAATCCGCTGTCTGAACAGTGGCTTCACCCCCGCATCGGTGAATTCAAGCCGCGAGTCGCCGCTGACGGCTATCCGGTCGATAATCACAACCTGGGGCGCGGCCTGCGTTTGCGACGCGCTCGGCTGGGGCGCCGGAGGCTTGGCGGCGACAGCCCCACTCTCCGCCCCGGCAGACGCCGGAAGCGGCACCAATGTAATCAGTCGACGCTGGGGATCCAGCCTCACTTCGGACTCGGCGTCGACCAACGCCAGTTGTTCAATGCGGGTTGTCGCCCCGGCTATTGTCAGCCCGGTGACTGTCAAACTGCCCGCCCGCAACAGCGGCGGCAGTTGATCACCGCTCTGGGCGACACGGGAAAGCAGCAGATTATGTGACTCTATGCGCCCGACATTCACGGCCAGTTCCGCGCCCAGTTGCAGCGACAGCGACGCTACCTCCAGTTGCTCCCAGCCCGCCAGCAGGACGTCCTCCCCCCGGTTGATACTTACGCCCCGGCTGCGCAGCTCAGCCTCCAGTTCAACCGTGGGAGATCCCTCCCGGGGGATTGAAATCTGTACAGAACCCAGCTCAAGGTTGAGCGAATTACCGTTGATGGCATAGTCATCCAGAACCAGAGCGACAGCCGCCACATCCAGTGTTGGCCCCGACGCCGCCAGGGTCAGATCGCCATCTCTCAACGCCAGCGCCAGTTCGCCGGCAAATTCCAGGCTCGCCTCACTACCCAGCAACCGCGGCGGCAAGTAGTGAGAGAACTGTTGTAACCGGGCCCGCAGGGAGTGGATGTCGATCTGCTGCCGTAAATGATCCGGGGTCACGTCAAATTGGGAGGAAAGTTCGATATCGGCGCCGTTGAGCTGCGCTTTTAGTTCAGCGTCGCCGCTCCAGACGCTGCCATTGCCGCGCAGATCCGTGATGTCCAGACTGGCTATATCAATCCTGTCGCGCAGCGCCTGCCCGCTGCCGGCGGCACTCCCCTGTCCCGGCAGGCGGTTCAGGTTGAGACTGCAATCGCGCAACTGCAACTTTGGCAAATCCACCTGCCAGAGCGATGGCGCCGAATCAGTCCGTGCCGGCGGCGGGGGCTGTTTCCCCTGAGGGTTGGGGATCAACACCCCGGCCAGGCGCCAGCCATCGGCCTGCTGGTCGATGTTCAACAGCATCCCGCTCAGTGTCGCTTTCTCCACTTCCAGCGTCTTTTTCAGCAGCGGCAGCAGCCGCACGCCAATATCCATGGCTTGCAATTCGAACTCCCGGCCTTTGTCGGTGGTAACACTAACCCCACGCGCACTGACGGCGACCGTAAACGGATTAAAAGCCAGGGACTCAGCGCTAAAGGTAGCCCCCTGGGCGGCGAAATAGTCGCGCAAAAGCACGCGGGAAACATAGGGTGACAATCCCCATAAACTCAAGATCAGCAGACAGAAAATAATAATCAGTACAAAAAACACTCTAAAAACAAGACGCCGCATAGCCACTTCCTTCATTTTTGTGTCACGCCAGTTGTTATTATAAAGACACAACACCGCTACCGTTACCATTATCGCAGCGAACCCAACGGATAATTAAGCGCCTGGACGACTCAAAATTTCAAAGGTTCGACAGACACCAGTATCGCCAATACCTCTAGGCGCTTGCATTTCACTATTTTCAGTACTTTAGCACTCAGGACACTCCATGAACGGGCATTATCTAACCAAACTGTTTGAACCCAAAACCGTTGCCGTATTCGGCGCCAGCGAAAGCCCCGACGCGGTGGGAATGCTGGTGTTTCGCAATCTGCTGGGACGCTCCGACGTACCAACCCCTTCCGAAAGTAGCACTGGCCAGGGATTTAAAGGCCGGATTATCCCCATCAACCCAAAGTACGAACGCGTGCAGGGTGAGCGCTGCTACCCCAACTTAAAGGAGGCAGGTATCGCCGTGGACCTGGCGATTATCACCACGCCGGCCGCCACCGTGGCGGATATTGTCGAACAATGTGGCAGGCAGGGGGTACACGCGGCGGTCATTCTCTCCTCCGGTTTTCGGGAGGTGGGCCGCCACGGCGAACAGCTCGAAAAGCAGGTGTTGGAAGTCGCGAGACGCTACGACTTACGCTTTATCGGCCCCAACTGCCTGGGTATCATGCGGCCCGCCATCGGGCTCAATGCCACGTTCTACCAAGCCGAAGACGATAACGACGGTAACGGCACCCTGCCCGGCGATCTGGCGCTGGTGTCGCAATCCGGGGCCTTGTGCACCGCCATTCTGGATTGGGCCAGTGGCCGCGAGCTGGGTTTTTCCAGTGTGATTTCCACCGGCATTTCGGCTGATGTGGACTTCGGCGAAATCCTAGACTACCTGGTGCTGGACAGCACTACCCACAGCGTGTTGTTGTATATCGAAGGCCTGCACGATGCACGCTCGTTCCTCTGCGGTCTGCGCGCTGCCGCGCGTATGAAACCGGTCATTGTGTTGAAGGTGGGCCGCTACCAGACCAGTTCCGCCGCTGCCATGTCCCACACCGGCGCGCTGGTAGGAGCGGACGATGTCTTCAACGCCGCCCTGGAACGTGCCGGTGTGGTTCGCGCCCACGAAGTGAGCGATTTTTTTGTCGCCGCGCAGGTGCTATCCATGCATCGCAAAGTGAGCGGAGACCGGCTGTGCATTATCACCAACGGCGGCGGCCCCGGGGTTATGGCCTGCGATGCAGCGCTGGACCGGCAACTACCGCTGTCCAAACTCGACGCACAGACAATAACGCAGCTGAACGGCGTACTGCCTGCCAATTGGTCGCAAGGCAACCCGGTGGACCTGATCGGCGATGCGACACCGGAACGTTACGCGAAGGCCCTGGAGATCTGCCTGGCCGATGCCGGCACCGACAATCTGCTGATCATTCTAACGCCGCAGGCGATGACCCGACCGCTGGCGGTAGCGCAGATTATTTGTGAAAAATATAACAATAGCGGTAAACCGATTATTGTCTGCTGGATGGGCGACCGGCAGGTGGAGCAGGCCCGCCGTCTGTTTCAGAAAAACGGCATCGCTCACTTCTCGACCCCCGAAGTGGCGGTGAAAGCTTTCAGTTATCTGATTCGCCATTTCCGCAACCAAAAATTACTGCTGCAAACCCCCGGCGCTTTCAACGAGACCGGGACGGTTTCCGACAAAGCCCCCCTCGAAGGCGACCCGGTTGAGAACAAACGCGAAGCGGACCTGGACGGTGCGCGCCTGATTATCGAAAGTCTGCTGGCGGAGGGGCGGCATCACCTCAGTGAACTGGAATCCAAAGTTTTGTTGCGCGCGTTTCAGATACCGGTGGCACAGGCCATTCTGACACGCTCCCCCAACGAAGCCTTGATAGCGGCGGAAAGCGTGGGTTTTCCGGTGGTACTCAAGATCAGTTCGCCCGACATTATTCACAAGACCGATGCCGGCGGTGTACGGCTGGGTATCGCCAATGCCATGGCGGTGCGCGCGGCCTATAATGACATGATGCGCGAGGTAGGCCAGCGACGGGCGGAAGCGAAAATCGACGGTATTGTGGTGGAGCAAATGATCACCCGCGGCAACGGCCGTGAACTGATGGTCGGCATGCTGCAGGACCCGGTATTCGGTCCGGTCATTAGTTTTGGTTATGGCGGTACCACCGTGGAAGTGGTCGGCGACCGGGCGGTAGCGCTGCCGCCGCTGAACCGGTTTCTGGTACGTGATCTGATTGGTAAAACCCGCGTTCATAAACTATTGCAGCCATTCCGGCATATGCCGCCCGTCAATATGGTGGCCCTGGAAGCGGTATTGCTGCGGGTATCGGAAATGGCCTGCGAATTGCCGTGGGTAAAAGAGATGGAAATCAATCCGCTGATTGTGGATGAGCGCGGAGCGGTGGCGGTGGATGCACGCATGCGGGTGGATTATGCGCCGACGGCACAGCGGCCTTATGGACACATGGCGATTCATCCCTACCCGGCGCATCTGGTTACTCGCTGGCAGGCGCACGACGGCACGGACATGCTGATACGCCCCATCCGTCCGGAGGATGCGGGCATCGAACAGCAGTTTGTGCGCAACCTTTCCGATCGATCACGCTATTTGCGGTTTATGCATGGATTGGGCGAACTGCCGCCGGAAATGCTGGCCCGGTTTACGCAGATTGATTACGATCGGGAAATGGCGTTGATCGCTGTGGTTGAACGCGAAGGGCACGAAAAGGAGGTCGGCGTATGCCGCTATGCCATCAATCCGGATAAAACCAGTTGTGAATTTGCCGTGGTGGTCGCCGACGAAATACAGCACACCGGCTTAGGTTACCGGTTAATGGAAATGTTGATTCAATCGGCGCGCGCCCGCGGCCTGGAGCGCATGATGGGCGAGGTGCTGCGGGAAAACAAGGATATGCTGGAGTTTGCCCGCTCACTGGGATTTAGCGCGCACGATCACCCGGAAGACCGACTGATAAAAGTGATAGAAAAACATTTGTGATAGTGTATTTGTTTCTTTCGCTGCCAATAGCCATTGGCAACAAAAAGCCGAAAGAACCTATGAATCGAGGTATTTTTATGAGTACCGCTTTTATTACCCATCCCGATTGCGTATTGCACGATATGGGAGGAGACCACCCCGAAAGCCCGCAGCGGCTCAATGCCATTCAGGATGCGCTCATTGCGCAACACCTGATGGAGTTACTGCAATGTCACGATGCGCCACTGGTTGAATGGGAGCAGCTCTATCGCGTGCACGACCGGGCGTATGTCGAGGATATCAGCCGCCGCTGCCCGGATGCGGGCAGGGTTGTACTGGCGGAGGATGTAGTGGGCAACCCCTATACGCTCACAGCGGCGCGGCGGGCGGCGGGCGCGGCGGTGCTGGCGGTGGATCTGGTCATGCAGGCACGGGTGAACAATGCGTTTTGCGCCGTGCGCCCGCCGGGGCACCACGCCGAGCGCGACAAAGCCATGGGCTTTTGCCTGTTTAACAATGTAGCCGTGGGCGCGGCCCATGCGTTTGCGAAATACGGCGTGAAGAAGCTTGCCATTGTGGATTTTGATGTGCATCACGGCAACGGTACAGAGGATATATTCCGCAGCGAAACCCGAGTGCTTTTTTGTTCCAGCTTTCAACATCCCTTTTATCCTTTCACTGTGCCTGAAAGCAATCAGCGGCCCAGCCCACACTGGCGACCCACTGGCCGATGTGCAGCTGAAAGAAAGCGATTATCGGTGGGTTACGGAGCAAATCACGCAGATAGCCGAAGAGTGCGCGCAGGGGCGTATTGTTTCCTGTCTCGAAGGGGGCTATAGCCTACAGGCGCTGGCCGCGTCGGTGGTGGCGCATTTGCGGGTGTTGATGGGCGTGAACGGGGCTTAGACGAAGCCCTTTCAAGAGTACCCCACACTCTCCCAACCTTGCCGTTTTTACTGCGGTTAACCAGTACTATGTGAGGATTAGAAAAATTGAACTCGATCCTGAAAATGCGGCTATAGAAGGAGCGAAGCGATCCTGGGCCAAAAATTCATGCAACGCTAGGGTTAACCCTGGCTTCAATTCATGCAACGCTAGGGTTAACCCTGGCTTCAGCGGCGGGAATAATCCTAGGAACACACTAGTCGCTACGTTGAAGCCGGGGTGCTTGGTTTTTGCACGCTTTTTATGCGGCGCGGATTTCTATTTTACGCGGCTGCAACTCGGGCCGCTTTGGTAAGCTCAGCGTCAGCACGCCGTCATTCATCTGCGCGCTGATGTTGGCCGTATCCAGTTCATTACTCAATGTGAAACTGCGGCGATAACCCTGTACGCGGACATCAGCGTACAGTGCTTCCATGCCTTTCGGAATATCGATAGCGGTTTGACCTTCGAGCGTCAGGGTATTGCCACTGACCTTAAGATCAAGCCGGTCTTTGGAAACACCGGGCAAATCGGCTTTCACCGTGATACTGCGATTGTCTTCGTAAATATCCACAGCCGGACTCAGAAAAACTTCCCGCGGTTTCACCTCTGAACTGCTCTTGGTTTTAGAGCTTGTTACATTTTTGTCTGTAGCCATAACGTTGTTCTCCTCGAGCGATAAACCTGGGTCGACGTTAATGAATCTCTATCTTTAAGGGCTGCACCGCTTCGCGCCGAGACAGAGTGATATGCAATACACCATCGCGATACATTGCGTTCACCTTGTCGCTATCCACATCCTCCGGCAAGGTGACTACACGGTGGAAGTCGCCACTGTAACGCTCGCTCCGGTAAGCTCGCTCAGGCATATCGACTTTGCGGGAGCCGGATACCGTCAGCTGATTTTGTAGCAGTGAGATACTCAAATCGTCGGGATTGACTCCAGGTGCGAACACGTACACGTCGACCTGCTCGGGCGAGGCGCCGACGTTGATGGCGGGAAAGCTGCCCGCCGTTGCCGAGCGAATACCGCTTGAATCGCGCCAATCGCCAAACAGTTGATCCATTTGTCGCTGCATGCTTTCGAACTGATCAAAAATGTCGTTATCAAATCCTCGTAAATAACCCAACATAGGTCATCTCCTCTTCAGAGATTAATGGAAAGTTACATTTCTGAATGTATCCCTGGCTCCACCTCAATGTGCTTTCGCCTGAAGCAAATATGAGTGTGAATTCCAGTTATTCAACTGTAAAACATAATAATTATTTCTATAAACCAGATATTTTTTCATATCCCCATGAAATATACCCAAAGGACCGAAAAGATTGCGAGCTGGACCCGTAGGGGTTACGGCGTGTCTCCGGTGGGACTGCATCTCCTCTGATCGGATCGATTGGCGCCTATAGTGGACGAAACGATGAACGAGGCCCAAAATCCAGATATGATACCCTTCACTCTCTCTGATATCCGATCAGACAAAAAACACCGCTGCTTATGTTCCCACTCTATGACGAAAACCCCCGGCTGCGTGTCCCCTTGGTTACCGTCGCCATTATCGCCCTCAATATAGCCTCCTGGATTTTTCTCCAGGGTCTGGGTACCAAGTCCACACTGGCCGGCTCTCTGTGTCTGTATGGCTTGATACCCGCCGATCTGCTGGGTATTGCCAAAGCGGGGACCCTGATCCCCATCGCCCCCGGCCTCGCTTGCGTTATCGACAATGGCACCCCCTGGTACACACTGCTGACGTCAATGTTTATGCACGGCAGTTGGTTTCACATTATCGGCAATCTGTGGTTCCTGTGGGTATTTGGTGACAACGTCGAAGAGGCCATGGGGCGGTTTCGGTTTGCGGTGTTCTACGTCGTCTGCGGCCTGGCGGCGGCGGCGGCCCAGGTGATGACCGACACCCACAGTCTGGCCCCCATGGTCGGCGCCTCGGGCGCCATCGGCGGCGTGATGGGCGCTTATGCGCGCCTGTTCCCCAAGGTCCAAGTACACAATTTAATTTTCTTTGGCTTTTTTATCACCACGATTGCGCTTCCCGCCTACCTGATGCTCGGCTATTGGATTGTGCTACAGGTGCTTGGCGGTTTGCCGGCCTTGACCGGTTCGGTCAGCGGAGGCGTCGCTTTCTGGGCGCATATAGGCGGTTTTGCCGCGGGTATTTTGCTTGCCGGCCCGCTGAGCCAAAGACGCCATTTAGCGGCAATTGCCAGCGCGCGCCGCCGACTGCATTCTCGCCATCAATGGTTCTGACAGGAGCAGCGACAAACCCCGCCGACGGCTACACATCATCCAGCCGCCAGCTCGGCCTGGAAACAGCTCGATAGCCAGTCTGAAAAGGTATCGATCACTTCCCGGCGGTCCTGCTCAAAGACCTGGGTATGCTCAATATGAGGTATATGGCTAAGCGTGACCAAGCCCTTGAAGTCGATGCCCGGAAACATTTTACGAAACTGGCCTTTGTGGTTAAAGGTATCGATGGCACCGCCCGTGTAAAGGTAGTGCAGGCGCGTTCCGCGCTCAATCAACGCGCAGAGGATACGGGAAGATTCTGCGTGTTCCATATACTGATAATCGATCAGATCACCACCTGATCCCGCTTGGTTTTTATTATCATTATTGGCAGCGGTAACCAGAGGCGAAACCCCCAGCGACCTGACCAGTTTATTGATAATGCGATTGAGAAAATAGCGGCTGAATACGCGTTTCAGATGCCAGCCTTTGGTGATATAGGCGTGGGGGTCGATCAGTGCCACGCCTTTGACTCTAACGTCTGATTCAGCGTAGCGGAATGAATCTTCAGCACCGGAACACAGGCCACAGAGAATAAATTGTTCACAGCCGTATTGCCCTTGCAGATAATCGAGGGCAGCGTTGATATCGCACCGGGTTCTCACTTTGAGCGGAGTACTGACATCGATCTGCTCGCTGTTGCCGATGCCACCCAAATCGAACCGCAGCGCGGCCAGGCCCATACCGGCGATAGTGCGGGCCAGCAAGGTATAGAGTCGAAACGGACCGCTTTTTGGTGTAAAGCCCGCGGTGACCAACACCACCATTGGTTTAGCGGGAGTAAACTCACCGGGGCGTGTAAATACGCCGTTTAAGTGATTTTGCTCACCAAACTGACAGGCGAATTCATTCATGGTACAAAAGCCATCAGAGTATCGACCAGTTGCTGTGAAATCTTTTTGTCGATAATGGTTTTATTGAAGTTGAAAGATTCGTACCAGCCACAGTGCACATCCAGATGCTGAACTTCCACCGCGCCGGCAAGCCTTTCAAACTGCGGATTGTCCCGCTCGCTTATCAGAATATCGGCGTTCCGCAACGGCTTGTTGCGGTGTTCGGATTCGCCACCCTTGTCGCGAGCCGCGACATCGATAAGCGAGCAGGCGCGCAACTCGGCCAACGTGGTTTTCGAGTAGGTCGCACCCACTAACTCTTCAGCCCCCGCTATCCTGCGCGGGCGTTTCCAGTTGCGGATCACCCGTAAATGGCGAATTTTTTCGCGGTGCATTCTGCTTAACTCCCGGTAGTGAAGCGCGCCGTCGACGACCGGGTCCCAGAGCACCCACTGCGCCACGCTGGCGCTGTCCAGCCCTGTCAGCGCCAGCGTGGCGCCGGTTCTGATACCGATCACCCGGACTCTCTGGCTCTGGCAGTGCGCCTTTAGCTCCTCACAGGCAGCGGCTACATCGGCGCGCCAGCGTTCGAGGGTCGCCTGCCGGCAATCCCCGAGC
>JARROD010000171.1:0-15719 GCA_037384225.1 Exilibacterium sp. | reverse complement strand
TTTAATCAGGCTGGCGGAATTGTTTTTGTTGGCCTCACCGTCGGTCAGCAATACGATATAGTTTGCCTGGCAACCTTGTTTAATCGGAGATAGATACACCGGATTGCCGGTGATAGCCTCTTTAGCACAGTTCGGGGAATCGAAATCGTCCTCTGTACAGCCAGTTGGCACAAAGTGTGTGCCGCCAGTGAGCGAATTCATATTGCTGACACGTTTCCAGCGGTCATCTGTGTTCGTCGCGACCCCAGCGTGCTTGCGTTCTTTGCCCCAATAGACGGCGTCACCGCGGTAATAGCGGGCAGCTTCATACAGGGAGTCGACAATAGGGGTGTAGGTGCGAGGTTCCATTTGCTCGACCAGGCTGATCAAATGGGAGCGTACCGTGGTGTCGCCGGCACTGCTGGCAATATCGCTGGTTTTTACCTTCACTTCCAGAGCGGTGGCGGCGCCTGGGAGCCGGTCCCAGGCATAGGTGTGGCGGTCGCTGCCGGACAGTGTCTGAATAAAGACAATGGCGTTGTCAGTGCTGTTCCAACTGCTATTGTCGACCAGAGGCTGAATTAATTCGGAAAGATCCGGCGAGGTATATTGAAGGTCTTTCGTCCAGTCTGTCAGTGCCGGTGTGCTGGCTCTGTTCCAGTTGACTTTGACATTGTTTAGAGTAGCGCGGCTGCCGATATCGTTGCGATTTTCGGAAAAGTTGTCCGGGTTGACGGCATCCTGCACCTTCAGTGTTATGTTCGCCCGACCACTGTCACTTTCGCTCGCTGTAAAAATCAGGTGCGCTTTTTGGATCCTCGCCCCAGGCTTTAACGGCACATCCGTAAAGCGAAAACCATTGATCTGGTTGCCATCCAGATTTATCGTGTTTTCGTCATTGTTTATGTAGCGATTATAACGGGGGTATTGCTCGGCGTCGCCGGCTCGCTCCGTTATTTGCCGGCGGATTGTGACCTGCTGGCAGGCGCCGTTGGGAATGCTGTTTTTATTATATTCTACAATCAAACGGGGCTGTTTGGCGGACCCTTCGTCATAGCTGTAGGCGACCCGTTTAGCGGTGCTGGAACGACTTTTGGGCTGGAATTTTAACGCCATGGCATTGCCGCCACACCAGTCGGTGCGGTCGACAACCTGCTGCATCATAGCTGTCAGGTCGGGGGTTTTCACTGTTTCATGTTTCACCCAGTCTCCGGCATCCCAGGTGATAAAAGATGAGAAATAACTGGCCGAAGAAATATCGCCGCTGGTGGCCTTAAACTGACCTGCGTCGGCGCTGTCTTCGACCTTAATGTTCAGCGATAGAGCATCGCCGGGTATACTGCTGGTTTTGGGGGTAAACTCAATGTAAGCCTTGGTAACCGTTGCCCCTTGGGGAATGCCGACATCCTGGAAGCGCAGACCGGTTGCCTGTGCTGAATCAGCGCCGGAATGGTAGCTGACCTTCAACACCGGAGCTATTCTGGAACTGTCGTTGTAGGTGCGGGCGGCACGGTTGCCGTCACTACCGGCTGAGGCCTGCGCCTGTACCTCGGTTGTCGATTGCGGGTCAAAGCCGAATGCCAGATAATCATTGTCAAGATTCACGGATCCGTCCCCGCCGCCGCTGGCGAGGTTTTCGTTAGCATCGTCACTGGATTGATCTATTTGCGGCACTGAGGCGGCGTCACCCCAGAATTCGGAATCGATATCAGTTATTGGAAACATCACCGAACCGCCGGGGTCGTTGAAACGCATTAGGCCGACGTTGATTCCCGTGGCGTTGTCCATAATGTTTTTGAAGGCATTTTTCATTAACTTTATTCGCGATGTGTTGTCGCCGCTGCCGCGTATTGGATAGGCCATCGAATTGGAATTGTCGAGAATGAACAATACATTTGGTTTGACTACATCGTTGCTGACGCCACCAAAGAAAATATCAGTATCGTCGGCCGTCGCCGGTGCCAGACCCAGAGCGGCGTAGAAAAAACCCAGTGCAGCGGCCTGAATTTTTTTAAGCGTCTGTTTTTTGTCCATTATCTTTCGCCCAGGGAATACTTAACCCCCTGTCTTATGACGGTATTGATATCCTCGTTGGATTTAATTTTGGCTGAGCCTTTGGCCTCATAGTAAACGACAGGAAGCACAGGGCCGCCTGTCCCCTCGCCCCAGGAAACACCGATTTCAGTGGCTGAAGGCGTGCGGCCGGAATCCGTGGTTGACTCATCTATTCGCTTAAAGTTAACTGTAACCGTGGAGGAAATTTTGGATTTGCTGGAAAACTCTACATTAATATCTCTGCTGCTTTCGCTATAAGCGACTGTTTTCAGGACGTCCAGGTCATTAATGGCTTTGTCAATACCACTTTCCGCACCTTGAAAAACGCTGATTTGGTTCTGAGTATTGACCGCCATTTTTTCCTCCAGGGTGGAGGTGTTCAGCGATGTAACGGCTATCATACTCATAATCAGCAACAATATCAGTGCGACCAGCAGCGTTACGCCGCGCTGTTTTTTTAACGGTGATGGCGTGTGAAGTGATTGGCGCAGAGGGTGGAAAGGAGGCATTAGAAATTAACCTCGCCGCGGCGATTGCGGATTTTAACGGTGGTGGTAAACACCCGGCGCAGTTTGTTGTCCGCTTCAACGGGTGCTATTGTGGTGCCTAATAAATCGAAAGTGTCAGGGCCGGAGGAAGGCAGTACGTTTTCTTCATCCCGCACCAGTATGGCCAAGCGCACGGCCATGACTTGGTACCATTCGTCACGGTCGATGGCGTCGGCTTCGAGCCAGCGCACTGTGTCGTCGCTCGGCGAGGCGCTGCCATGGGAATCGTAGTAGCCATATAGTACCTGCATGTTTTCTATACCCTGTATCAGTTCGGTGAGGCCTTGATAGAGGTTATCGCGATAGAGAGAAGGGATGCCCTGAGCGTTGTTACGGATAAAATAAGTGTTATACATCAGGCGGTGCAAATCGCTGTTTTTTTCGTAGGCGACGTTGAACGAAGCGCTGGTATTGTGTTGTGTTGAAGAACCCTGCAGATGGGAAAGGGTTACCGGTGCAGAGTTCGTCGAAGCCGATACCCGAAACAGGTTGGCGGTTTTGCAGTTGGTGATCAGCACTATGTCATTGACTGAATGCTCCGCCGGATTGCTGCCCACATTGAGCGTATCACTGTCAGTCGTCATACCGGTCTGCAGGTGATTGAGTGACTGACTGGCGTGCACCATAAATAACGCGTCGGTGTTTTCCAGGGGGTTGGCGTTGTCGACAGTGACACCGTTTTTCAGGTCAATTTGCTCGACGCCAGAGGCAAAATTATTAACCCCTCTAACGGTGTTATTGGTCAGGTCCTTGACGCCGTTGGTTGTGAGCTTGAATTCGTTGGCGACAATCGATTCGCTTTCAATAGGAATATTGGGGTTGAAACAACCCATATACCCGATGTGTTGCAACTCGCCGTTGAGAATATCGATCGCGAAGCGCCCGTTTTCCTGTATTCGTGCCATGGCCATGGCGAGGCGGTCAACCTGCCTGCTACCGGAAAACACCTGGATCACTCCGGCCATCAAGGTGGTGCTGATGGCCAGCGCCACCAACAGTTCAACCAGTGAAAGTCCGGTTTGTGTTTGTGGCCTGAAGGTCATACACCGATATCCATGGTGATACGGTTGATACTGTCGGAGACGGGCAGACCCTCGCGTTTCTCTGTGGTCCAGCGTATGGTGATGGTAAACACGGCCTGATCGCTAATATCCTTGGCTCTGACAATGGTGCCGACGCCGCTTGGGATCGCCGCTACCAGATCTTGTTGCCACTGGTACAGATCCAGTGCCGCAAGATCGTTTGCGCCACAGCCGCTGCTGTTACAGGAGGGTTCCTGGTAGGGTGATTCTTTCGTGTCTACACTGTCGTATTTACCGGCTTCCACCGCTGTTGGATTGAGGCGTATGCGGTCGGCGATATTGTTGGCCAGAATCGCTGCCTGGGAGCGAAAGTGGCTTGACTGATTGCTCGACAGGCTGGTCATTTGCAGTGCCATATGCCCCAGCAGCCCGATGGCGAGCAGGATCAGCGCCGTGAGCACTTCAATCAGGGAAAACCCCTTTTGGTTGCTAATTTCGATCGCTTGCATCATGCGTCCTTAAAAGCAGGTGACATTGTTATCGGTTAATTCCGTCAAGACATCTTCGAAGATAATTTCCACGGCGCCGTTGTCGTTTGAATCGGTGGCGCCGTGAATCTGGCCGACACTGTTGACAATCAACGCCCTCCCTTCGGGCTCGCCGCGCTCGTCACAAACTTTAAAACTGCCGGCGTCGGCGCTCTCGATCATTCCGGAACCTCTGAAGCGCAGGTAACCGGTATTAAATCCATTGGGTACCGACACACTGTCTGTTTGGCGGCGAATGGTGTTTCTGTCGGAAAAATCACTGATCTTTTTGAGGGTATTGGTGGCACTGGGCGTCACTGTCACAGCGGCATCGCCAATAAAAATCAACATCCCTTTTTCCCAGTTGGCTGAGTTGCAGTTTTGGCCATCGATGGTGGCACAGGCCGAAACGGTTGTGCGGCGGCTGACAGCTTCTTTGCGGGCGAAGCTGAGCAGTCCGGCAATACGGTTCATTTGCGAAGTCAGCCTATTATTTTGAAGTGTTGTTAACATTGAAGGGAGTGCGAGTGTCGCTAAAATCCCAGCAATGCATAACACGATAATCAATTCTAAAAGTGTGAAACCAGCGTTTTTTTGCATTTTTTTAAGCTACGATGAAGCTGCTTTTATTGCAGTAAAGTGGTGACGAGAGGCGGCTTAGAGGTGACAGTTGGAGGCGGTTTTTGATGGGGTGAGAATGGCACTAAAATGCCATGTTGAATTTGGCGCTATCGAATTAAAGAGTTGTTTGCTTTTTAATCATCGAGCCCGAGTTTTTTTAAACGATATCGGAGCGAACGAAATGTTATCCCCAATTCTTTGGCGGCATTTGTTTTATTCCATTTTACTCGTTCTAAAGTGTTTGAGATGACTTCTTTTTCTATGTCTTCGAGAAAATGATCGAGGGATTCTCCAATGTCCGGTGTTCTGTCGCTAACGGTAGTATGATCGGACATTGTTGTTTTCTGTGCCGGTAGCAGCGATAAATCTTCCTCTGCGATCATATTGTTTTCACAAAGTGTGTAAGCGCCTTCGAGAATGTTTTCGAGTTCCCGCACATTGCCGGGGAAGTGGTAATTTACAAGTGCGTTCAACGCTTGTTCGGAAATCTTTGCCTGAGCATGGTTTGACTCTTTGGCGAGCCGCTTCAGGAAAAATTCGCACAGCAGTGGGATGTCTTCGTAGCGATCTTTCAGCGTGGGTACTTTTAGCTCGATAACATTGATACGGTAGAAAAGGTCGCTGCGAAAGTTATTTGCGTTTATTTCGTTTTGAAGGTTTTTGTGGGTGGCGCTTAAGATGCGGACATCGATAGGAATTTCCTGCTGAGTGCCAATCGGGCGAACCGCTTTTTCCTGTATTGCCCGCAAGAGCTTGACTTGCATCTCCAGGGGTAAGTCGGCAACTTCGTCGAGAAACAGCGTGCCTCCGTGTGCGGCTTGAAACAACCCTTGCTTGTCCTGATGGGCGCCGGTGAAACTGCCTTTTTTATGCCCAAAGAATTCGCTTTCCATGAGCTCGCCGGGAATGGCGCCGCAGTTGACCGGGATAAACGGGCCACTGGACCTCGGCCCCTGCTGGTGGATGGTGCGTGCTACCAGCTCTTTGCCGCAACCCGATTCTCCGCTGATGTAAATTGGGGCTTGGGAGCGCGATAACTTGGTGATTTGTTGTCGCAATTTGGTCATGGAGGCCGAGTTACCGATTAGCAGCGAGGCGGTGCTGTCTTCTTTTTCCGCGGATTTATTGATCTTGATTGCGGCGCTGATCAGGCTGCGCAGTTGTTCAATTTCCACCGGCTTGGAAATAAAGTCAAATGCACCCGCTTTCATTGCCTGGATAGCGGTATCCATATTGCCGTGCGCGGTGAACACGGCCACCGGCATCTGAGGTGCCTGAATTTGTACTTTTTTAACCAGTTCAATGCCGTTTCCATCGGGCAGTTTCATATCCGTCAGGCAGAGGTTGTAGCTGTTTTTTTGCAACAGCGCTTCGGCCTGCTTAGCCGTGGCGGCAGTGTGGGTTTCTATTTCCATACGGGAGAGGGTTATTTCCAGAAGCTCGCGAATGTCCGGTTCGTCATCGATAATTAAGGCCAGTGGTTTTGTCATTGGATGAATAGTCTAACCGTCTAAAAAATACGCTGATGGTGGGCCAGGTTGATTCTAAAGCAACTCTTGCCGCTATTGGTTATTCTATAGTTTAGCGAGGCTTGGTTGGCTTCGCACAATTCTTTGGAGATATACAGCCCTAGACCGGAGCCGGTGGCTTCCGTGGTGAAGAAAGGTTCAAAAATGTGCGGGGCATTTTTCTCGCTAATGCCCTTGCCGTCGTCGATAATGTCAATATACGGAAGCTCACTGACCTTGTCGATACCGGCGGCAACGCACAAATGCCTGTCCCCGCTGTGCTCGAAACTATAGCGCAGGCCATTTTCGCAGAGATTGGTTAGAACCTGGTTTAACTGACTGGGGTCGAATTTGGACTTTAAATTGGCTTGCTCGAGCACCAGTTCGATCCGCGCTTGTTTTTCCACGCTTAATTCGTTGGTGAAGCTGGCTAAATAATCATCAATTAAGAACGGTGTTGCTTGGGCGGGTTTGCGTCGCGACAGTTGCAGAACATTTTCGATGATCTGATTAACCCGCTGAGAGTGTTTCTGAATGATTTGAGTTAAGCGGCGATCCCCTGTTTTTATATCGGTTGACTCGTTGAGGAGCTGGCTGGCATGACTGATTGCGCCCAGAGGGTTGCGTATTTCATGGGCTATGCTGGCCGTCAACCGCCCCAGAGAAGCGAGTTTCAGTTGCTGTGCTTCCTGGGCCACTAACCGGGTATCCTCAATAAAAATCAGAATGTCCGAATCCTCGTGGGGTTCGAGCTGGGCAAAGCTAATGCGCACACCCTGCCCGGCGCTGTCTGTGGTGATATTGGGGGAGCGGGAATGGGGGTAGGCCCGCCAGATTTTGAGATGGTTCTCCAACTGCGGAAACTCGTTCAAGTAACGACTGCTGAGTTGGGTGTTGGCAGTGAGCCCCAGGAGTCTGGCTGCCGATTTATTGTGTAGCTCTATCAAGTTGTTGTTGTTAACCACCAGAATACCGGTGCGCATTCTTTCCACAATTAAATTCGCCAGACGTTCCAGGTGGACGGCGTGCTGGGTTTGTTCGACGGCTTGCTGATTGCTCGAGCGAATTTTGTTGGTTAAGTATTGGAATACCAGTGCAGTAACAAACAGTATGATGCCGAGAGAACCGGCGGAAAACAGCTCTTTGCCGGTTGAGTGTCCCACCTTGGCGTTGGCCACTGTTTGCACAATAACTAACAGGCTCGCGAGTGCGGCAAGGGCAATATTGATCTGCCCACTGATAAAAATACTGCCAGCGGCCACACAGATAACAAGCAGGTAACCCAGTCCGCTTTGAACGCCGCCACTGGCGTGTAGCATCAGCGTGATAGCACAGATGTCGATAAACAGAAGGGCAAAGATCGGTCCTGTTTTGGGGTTGATTTTTCGCCTCCAGAACAGGATCAGGGTAAAGCAATTCAGCAGTGTATAGGTGAGAACTGTGTAAAAAAACAGTTTCGGATGGTGTGTTCCGAGAACGTTCGGTGCCAATTCGCTACTGAACATGGCCCACAGCAGGCCACTGAGCAGGGTCCTGTAGTAGGCGTAGATTCGCAGGATGTCGTAATTTTGGTAACTGTTGGCCGGATATGATGCTGGAGATAATGATGCAAGTAGCATAGATTTATAAGTTTCTAATTTTTCATTCATTTTGGATATAGCGAATTTTGATTCATGGCAAGCTATTTTTAAATAGTAGTCACAGTTAGCAATAACGCTCTAATTGAAATAAAGCTCAACACCTTGTGAACAAAAAAACACTACTGTTACACACTTTATGTGAACGTCAAATGTTGAAAACTATCGATCCGGTTTCGCACCAAGATTTTCCCGGTATTGGGGTTTTGCCAAACGGACAGTTATACCTGACAATTGCCCTCCAAATTGCAACGGCGGCAGTAAGACGGGTCATGGCGTCGCGGTTTTGATCGCGGAATTGTCAGAGCCACCGTTATGCCGAATCTGGAGTAGTGAATTGTTATGGCAACCCTGAAAATTATCATGGCTCAAATAAACACCCTGGTGGGAGATATTCCGGGGAATACGGAAAAAGTGCTCACAGTAGCCGGCGAGGCCTTGGCGCGTTTCAACGCCGATGTTGTGGTGTTTCCAGAGCTGACACTGACCGGCTACCCTCCGGAGGATCTACTGCTGCGCCCCAGCCTGGAGCTGAGAATTGAACAGGCGCTGAGGCGGCTTTGCAACGCGTCGCTGCCGGTGGCTATGGTGATTGGTTTCCCCCGTGTGGTGGCCGGGCGGGTGTTCAATATGGCCGGCCTGATTCGCAAGGGTAAGCTGGAAGTGGAATACGCCAAACATTGCCTGCCCAACTACAAGGTATTTGACGAAATGCGCTATTTTGTCTCCGGTGACCAGGCTTGCGTGTTTTCTATCAAAGGTATTCCGGTGGCGCTGACAGTTTGTGAGGATGTCTGGTTTCCAGAACCCACACTGCTGGCAAAACAGGCCGGAGCCCGTCTAATGCTAAATATCAATGCGTCGCCGTTTCATATCGACAAGCTTAAACAGCGCCAACAATTGTTGGCGGTCAGAGCTAAAGAAGGCGAGATGCCGATTGTTTACGTCAACCAGGTGGGCGGCCAGGATGAATTGGTTTTCGATGGCAGTTCCATGGCCATCGACACCCAGGGACGGATACAGGTACAAGCGCCCGCTTATGCGGAAGGATTGTACCCGGTGGAAGTCGGTGTTGATGACGATGGCAGTGTCAGCTTGCCGGCCCAGACTCGGGCCCCACAGCCGGAACGCTTGGCCTCGGTCTACCAGGCGCTGGTCACCGGTGTGCGTGACTACGTTAACAAAAACGGCTTCAACGGTGTGGTATTGGGGTTGTCCGGGGGGATTGACTCTGCCCTTACCCTGGCTGTCGCTGTGGATGCATTGGGAAAAGATCGGGTCGAAGCGGTTATGATGCCGTTTCGGTACACATCGGAAATGAGCCGCAACGACGCTGCCGAGGAGGCGCGGCGTCTGGGGGTTTGCTACAGCAGTATCAGCATCGAGCCTATGTACGAAGCATTTGTCTCCGCGCTGAGTGAAGAGTTCGCCGGTAGGAAAACCGATACGACAGAAGAAAATCTGCAGGCCCGATGCCGCGGTGTCCTGTTGATGGCTATCTCAAATAAAAAGTCTTATCTGGTTTTGACCACCGGCAATAAAAGTGAAATGGCGGTGGGCTATTCGACCCTCTATGGCGATATGGCGGGGGGATTCGATGTACTCAAGGATGTCCCCAAAACCCTGGTGTTTGAGCTGGCCAAGTACCGCAATACCTTGGGTGAGGTGATTCCGGTGACTGTGATCGAGCGCCCCCCTTCGGCCGAATTGGCCCCCGGGCAGAAGGATGAAGACAGCCTCCCCGCTTACGAGGTACTGGACCGTATTCTGGAGCTCTATGTGGAAAAGGATTTTAGCGCCGAAGCGATTATTGACGAGGGATTTGACCGGGAAGTGGTTGTGCGGGTGGTACGGATGGTCGATATCAACGAGTACAAACGCCGCCAGGCGCCGGTTGGGGTGCGAATTACCGAACGGGGGTTCGGTCGCGACCGTCGTTATCCGATTACCAATGGCTGGAAAATTGGCGACTGATCAGTTGCCCATCCCGAATGTTAGCCACTTGAGCCAGGAGTTGTCCCGCTCCGGCTCCGGCTCAGACGCGGCGTCATTTTCATTGACGTTACCCCGATCCCGCCACTCTGGGTTGTAAAGCTCCCGACTGTCGAATCCGGGTGGTTCTTTTTTATCAAACAGGCCAAAGGTAAGCGTGCTGACCCAGCTACTTTCGTCATCGGCCGTACCGTATTGAAAGTCGAAATGGCCATTTTCGTCCAGGGCCGGGTGATCGGGATAATTCTGCAGCAATACCTGGAGGGCATTCTGGGACTGCTCCTCCATACCCAACAGGTGGTAGCCCTGAATCATAACCGCCAGAGCATCGGGAACGGCGGGGGTTTGTTGAAAATTTTCCACCACATAGCGGCCGCGGTTGGTAGCGGCGAGATAAGCTTCGCGCTTAAAGTAATAGTTGGCGACATGGATTTCATAGCGGGCCAGTAGATTGCGTAAGTAGATCATACGCTTTTTGGCGTCGGGGGCGTAGGAGCTGTCGGGAAAGCGTGCCAGCAGTTGGGAAAAGTGGGCAAACGACTCCCGTGCCGAACCGGGGTCGCGCTGGGTGAGGTCGGTGGGTAAAAACCGCTCGAACATGCCGTTGCCTTCGGTGAACGACGCCAAGCCTTTCATGTAATAGGCATAGTCTACATTGCGGTGCTGGGGGTGCAGGCGGATAAAGCGGTCCGCAGCGGCGGAGGCAGCTTCGTGTTCGAAGTTTTTGTAGTAAGCGTAAATAAGTTCCAGTTGGGCCTGTTCGGCGTACACGCCAAAGGGGAAGTTTTCTTCCAGCCCCTGCAGGTTTTTAATGGCAAATTCCCACTGGTGCGCTTTCAGCTGCTTTTGTGCGGCTTCGTAAAAATCCTTTTCGCTCAGTTGCTTAGGTTCTTGTGATTGATTGGAGGAGCAGGCAGTTAACAGCAGGCCACTGCTGAGTAAGCTCAAGGTAACAAAGAGTATCTTTATGGTTTTCATGGACGACAAACGGCTCAATTATCCTGATTGTAAATTGTGTGCCAATAACTGGCTTATGGGTCAATTTATTTCTCAACTTTTTTCTCAGCTTACCCTTCAACTTATTTCTCAACAACTTATTTCTCAACAACGTATTTCTCAACAACGAGGTTTGTATAATTCTCCCCCCGTGAGTAGTAAGCTGTGCCATCAGACTGGCGGATGCATACCTAAATCTCAAACGCTTTCGGTATATTTAAACACTTATTTATTTAAACGCCTATTTCTATTTAAATGCAAAGTCTTGTGTCAGTGAAGGTTGGACAGTAGATGGCGGAAACAATTCAGCAGCGGGTTCGTGTTCCCGAGTCGTTAGGCGGTTTGCGATTGGATCAGGCTGCCGCTGAACTGTTTCCTGAGTTTTCCCGCGCCCGCCTGCAGGACTGGATCCGATCTTCTGCCTTAAAAGTGGATGATCGGGCTGCAAAGCCCAGGCTCAGGCTACTAGGGGGAGAGTGGCTGCACCTGGATGCGGTGCTGGAGTCTCAGCAGCAATGGCAGGCGGAGAGTATTGCCCTGGATATAACGTATGAGGACGGTCATATTCTGGTGCTGAATAAACCGGCTGGTTTGGTGGTGCACCCGGCAGCCGGCAATTATAGCGGAACATTGCTCAATGCGTTGTTGCATTATATTCCCGGTTTGAACCAGCTCCCCCGCGCCGGCATTGTGCACCGGCTGGATAAGGATACCACCGGGTTGATGGTGGTGGCGAAAACGCTCTCAGCTCACACAGACCTGGTTGCCCAGTTGCAGCGGCGCGCGGTCAGTCGTGAGTACGAGGCGGTGGTACAGGGTGAACTGTCCGCGGACAGTTGCGTGGAGGCTCCGATTGGCCGGCACCCCAGACAGCGTAAGAAAATGGCCGTGGTAAACGCTGGGGGAAAAGAGGCTGTAACGCATTACCGTATACTGCGTCGACTTGGCGCCTATACACACCTGCGTTTGAAGCTGGAAACCGGCCGTACCCACCAGATTCGGGTTCATATGGCGCATATTGGTCATCCTCTGGTGGGAGACCCGGTTTACCGCGGTCGTGTCAGCATTCCCCGGGGCGCTGACAGCGGCTTAGTGGAAATCCTGCGAGGCTTTCCACGTCAGGCCCTGCACGCCGCCTGTCTGGGCTTGACGCACCCGCACAGCCGAGCGTTTATGCAGTGGTCGGCACCCTTACCGGAAGATATGACTTATCTGTTGGAGTGGTTGAACAGGTACCGCGAAAAAGTTAATCATGGATAATGAGAATGTCGACTGTGGGTGGGTGAAAAAAATCTGGATACTGCCGGACTGGCCCGCACCAGCTTGTGTAAAGGCTTGTATTACGACACGCCTCGGAGGTGTTAGCCCGAGCCCGTTTGAATCCTGCAATCTGGCTCTCTATGTGGGCGATGACCGGCCCCATGTTCTGGCTAATCGGCATTCCCTGCAAAAGCGTTTGCAACTTCCCCGAGTTCAGTGGTTGACACAGGTGCACGGAACACGTGTGGTTGAAATAGGCGGGCGTGGCGGTGTTGAAAGTGATGTTTCCGTCACCGCCGATGGCAGTACAACCACCTGCGACGACGTCGTCTGCGCCGTATTGACGGCGGATTGTCTACCGGTGTTGCTGTGTGACCGCCAGGGTACCCGGGTCGCGGCTCTGCATGCCGGTTGGCGGGGCCTGGCGGGCGGTGTTCTGGCGGCGGGCGTGGAGCGTTTTACCGCTCCGGTTGCCGATCTTTTGGCCTATCTGGGGCCGGCCATTAGCCAGCCCTGTTTTGAAGTGGGCGCTGAGGTGCTGGAAGCCTTTCTGGCCGCTGCCCACACACCGGAGCAGAGCCGGGCGATCGAAGCGGCTTTTGCTCCCGGTACGCAAGACCCTTTGCGTTACCGGGCCGATCTCTATGCGCTGGCCCGGGCGGAGTTGCGGGCCCTGGGGGTAACGGCGGTTTACGGCGGTGACCCTCATAACTAAAACCTTTACGCGAGGTGCAAAGAGTGCGAATTGATCGCTTAACCAATCAGCTACAAATAGCGCTGTCCGATGCCCAGTCTCTGGCCGTGGGCCGCGATCACAATCAGATGGAACCCTTGCATCTGTTGCTTGCGATGTTGGATCAGCAGGGTGGTACTGTGCGTCCGCTGCTGGTGCGGGCGGGCTTTGATGTGACCGGCTTGCGCAATGAACTTGCCAAAGAACTGGACAACCTCCCCCGGATACAATCGCCAACAGGCGATGTGCACATGTCGCCGGAGTTCAGCAGATTATTGAACCTGGCTGACAAACGCGCGCAGAACAGCGGCGATAAATTTATTTCCAGCGAGAGCATTCTGCTGGCGGCGATTGCCGATGAGAAAAGTGTACTGGGGAAACTGTTGTGTCGGTTCGGTAACAAAAAAAGTCTACAGGCGGCTGTGGATAAGTTGCGCGGCGGAGAAACCGTGGACAACCCCGACGCCGAAGGCAATCGAGAGGCGCTGGAAAAGTACACCATCGACCTCACGGCGCGAGCCGAAGCCGGCAAGCTGGATCCGGTCATCGGTCGCGACGACGAGATACGCCGCACCATTCAGGTGTTGCAGAGACGCACAAAAAACAATCCTGTGCTGATCGGCGAACCCGGTGTGGGTAAAACCGCTATCGTCGAAGGTTTGGCGCAACGCATTGTCGACGGAGAGGTGCCTGAAGGCTTGAAGGACAAGAGCCTGTTGTCGTTGGATCTCGGGGCACTGCTGGCGGGAGCCAAGTTCCGCGGCGATTTTGAAGAGCGCTTGAAAGCGGTTCTCAACGAACTCAGCAAACAGGAAGGGCGGATTATTTTATTCATCGACGAGTTGCACACTATGGTGGGTGCGGGTAAAGCCGAGGGCGCGATGGATGCCGGCAATATGTTGAAACCGGCCCTGGCGCGGGGTGAATTGCACTGTGTGGGCGCGACTACGTTAGATGAATATCGCAAGTACATCGAAAAAGATGCGGCATTGGAGCGCCGCTTTCAAAAGGTGCTGGTCGATGAACCGAGTGAGGAAGATACCATTGCGATTTTGCGCGGCCTGAAAGAACGTTATGAAGTTCATCACGGTGTGGATATTACCGATTCGGCCATTATCGCGGCGGCAAAATTGTCACAACGGTACATTACCGACCGTCAGCTGCCGGATAAAGCTATCGACCTTGTCGACGAAGCGGCCAGCCGGATACGTATGGAGATAGATTCCAAACCGGAGGAAATGGACCGCCTGGAACGGCGCTTGATTCAGTTGAAAATCGAGCGTGAAGCGGTCAAGAAGGATTCGACCGAACCGGCCAAAAAACAATTACAGTTGCTCGATAAGGATATTGAAAGTGTCGAGCGTAAATATGCTGATCTGGAAGAGGTCTGGCGGGCGGAAAAAGCCGCCTTGCACGGTTCCCACGAAATCAAGAGCAACCTGGAACAGGCGCGCCTGGACCTGGAGGCTGCGCGCCGCGCCGGTGACTTGGCACGGATGTCGGAACTGCAATACGGGGTGATCCCCGAACTTGAAAAGCAGTTGGATATGGCCAGCCAGGCGGAAATGATGGAAATGAAACTGCTGCGCAACAAGGTGACCGACGAGGAGATCGCCGAGGTGGTGTCCAAGTGGACCGGCATCCCGGTGGCAAAAATGCTGGAGGGCGAGCGCGAGAAACTGTTGCGTATGGAGGATGCCCTGCACAACCGGGTGATCGGTCAGGAGGAAGCTGTGGTGGCGGTATCCAATGCGGTGCGTCGCTCTCGAGCGGGGCTTGCCGACCCCAACCGTCCCAACGGTTCTTTCCTGTTTCTCGGTCCCACCGGTGTGGGCAAGACCGAATTGTGTAAATCGCTGGCGGAGTTTCTGTTTGATTCCGAGGATGCGATGGTGCGTATCGATATGTCGGAGTTTATGGAGAAACATTCGGTGGCGCGCCTGATCGGAGCGCCTCCCGGTTATGTCGGTTACGAAGAGGGTGGCTATCTGACGGAGGCTGTGCGCCGCAAGCCTTATTCGGTGTTGTTGTTGGATGAGGTGGAAAAGGCGCACCCGGATGTATTCAACATTCTACTGCAGGTGCTGGAGGACGGTCGGCTTACCGATGGCCAGGGACGTACGGTGGATTTTCGCAATACTGTAATAGTGATGACTTCCAACCTTGGGTCCGATCGCATTCAGGAGCTGGCGGAAGACCGCTCCTATGACGCTATCAAGTTTGAGGGATTGGAGAGTGATACGGAATCCCTGGATACTGAAAACCGCTATACGGCGATGAAAAACGCTGTGATGGAGGTGGTTGGTACCCATTTTCGCCCAGAGTTTATCAACCGTATCGATGAAGTGGTGGTGTTTCATCCACTCGGGCAGGCGCAGATTCGCGGCATTGCCACTATCCAACTCGATCTGCTGCGCAAGCGACTGGCCGAACGGGAACTGCAGCTGGAACTTGATGACGCTGTAATGGGCACGTTGGTGGAAGTGGGATTTGACCCGGTATACGGTGCCCGGCCTTTAAAGCGCGCTATACAGCAGAAAATCGAGAATCCTCTGGCTCAGGATGTTTTGGGAGGCAAGTTCAGCCCCGGTGACCGCATTCTGGCGACTATGGGTAAAGATGGCAACGTCGGTTTTGCTGTGGCGAGAAGCCAGTGAGCCGGCGCAGCCAGTTCAACAACTCTCTTTTATCGCTTGTTGTGCCTCCACGATGTGCTCTTGCTTCTGCTCGGGCGTCAGGTAATAGGGCTGACCGTCCTCCCCCAGGGACCGCACCCGGGCGTATTGTTGCAGTGTGGCCAGGTTTTTTCGGGCCTGAGCACAGCGTTCGGGGTCTTTAAAC
>JARROD010000170.1:0-31304 GCA_037384225.1 Exilibacterium sp. | reverse complement strand
GAATCCCGCTTTTTTATTGATTATTTCTGCCAATTCATGGTGTTGCCTAACAATTGAATAACACCTACCATTTTCTACTTGAGACCGAATAAACTTTTTATGTTTGAACGTAAAATCAAGGGCATTCGCTAATAAATAGTGAAATATTTTGATCGTAAATTCTAATTGAATTTTTTTCCTTTACTCATAACGTCGCCCCGTCAAAGTGGTCATCGTTCAGTTTGGGGTGAATCTGACAATGGACAAAACGATGAACAGAGCCAAATTATTTCAGGAAGTTATTAACATTATAAGGAACGGGAAGTTATTCCGTGCCCGTTCCTAATCAACAAGGACTAAAAAATGCAGGATCAATCACCTCCCAGAAAAGAAAACCGGAAAGGGTCCCGAGAGAGAAACTTTCTCGCACAGCTCTCGGAGTGCACAACAGTAAAACAGTTTAAAGAAAAAATACTGGCTATGGTTTCACAACTGGGCTTTTCAGATTTTACTTTTACCGTGCTCAACACACCTTCAACAAGGTGTATCACAACGCTTCCGGATAGAGTTCGGCAACAATATCAAAAATACAACCTTTTCGAGTGCGACCTTTTTTTGGAGCACGCCGAGGGTAGCAGTGCGCCTATATTTCAATCCGAGATCGAAAACTACATTACCCTCTGTCCATTTTCCTCCGAACGCCTTGAAAGAAACAAAAAACAATTCAAGCTACTCGCGAATCTGGGCTATCACGATGGCTATTGCATACCTCATACTTCACACATCAATACGCACAAAGCGATATTGAGTATTTTTTCCAGAGGATCTTCTAAAGACGAATTCAGGCGAAAAATTGAACAATTTGAAATTATCATACCCTTTCTCGCCGAGGCTATCGCCTACTTTGGTTTCGGTATGTTTTCGGGGCACTTTTTGGATAAAAGCTTCGCGGCTGAACCCAGCATAACCCCTAAGCCGCTAAAACTGCTGACAATTCTGGCAAAAGACGGTCTCACACTAAAAGAATCAGCGGTCAAACTTTGCATAAGCGTAGATACAGCCAACAAACATGTGGCTGCCGCAAAACAGTCACTCGGCGCAACCACGTTGGCCAACGCAGTTTACCTGGCCATGCTGCACGGCTTGATGGAGGAGGGAGAGGAGGGAGAACAAAAAAACAGTAACGTGGCTATACGCGACGTCTAGCCACGCTTATCACCCTACAGTTTTTCACACTTTTTCACTAGACATCAACAGACAAAAGCGTTAATGAGCAATATAAAGGGTAAGATGATATAAAGAGCAAACTGATTTAGAGACTTTGATCACTTATCTTTTGGACCCTGAACAATGCGTTCATATATTACAGCAATATCCTATACCATAATTTTAGCGACATGCTTCACAACCCAAACGACATCTGCTGCGGAAAACTGTGCCCCCAGCCACGACCGCTGTATTGAAATTGGCCAACTGAATCTGGAGCTGGCTGTTGGCTTGGGTGCCAAAACTAATCCAATCGAAGATAGTGATCCTATTCCGCTCATCTTTGTGCCTCAAATCAGTTATTATGGCGAAAGGTTCTTCATGGAAAACCTGGATCTAGGCTATACATTATTCGAGAGTGTTAATCACTCAATTAATCTAATCGCCACTCCGGATTATGACAGGGTGTACTTTCACCGTAACAGTTTACAGAACATTTTTATGGGCAATACTTTGAAAGCCCGGGAGGGTACTGAAGAGTCCTTGATTATGGATGAACAACCCAGTGCGCATTCCAGCCGTGACCGCAATATCACTTACCTTGCCGGTCTCGACTGGACCTATGGTTTGGACCACTTCAGCATGCAATTAAGCTACCTACACGAAATTACCGGAGAGCACCACGGCAATGAATTCAGATTCGCAACCGCAGTGCCTCTCGTACAAGACTTGTGGGTATTATCGGCAACTATCGGAGCTACCTGGAAAAGCGCCGAAGCAGTTGATTATTATTACGGTGAAAAAGGAATATACTCCCCCAGCTCAGCAGTAAATCCATTTTTAAAACTGGGTTATGAGACACAGCTAAATAACAAATGGAGCCTTAAAATATTCGGTCACTACGAAAGGCTGGATAATGAAATTGTCAACAGCCCCATTGTAAGCAAAAATGAGGTGTTGTCACTGTTCATCGGGGGGATATATAGTTTTTAAGGAATGCCGTTGCGGTTTTTTTATATACAATTATTTTTTCCCAATCATTTTAATATCGTACGTTTATTTCAACGCCGCAGCAGTAGCAAGTGAAGTCCACGAAGACCGGGTTCAACTCAAGTTAAATCCGCGGCTCTGCACGCTCTCAAAAGATGAACCTCGCTGTAAAGCACTGGTTCGGATAAGCTGGACATCTGAAGCCAAGCAATCCCTCTGCCTAAAAGTCGTGAACAGACCGGATGTCAACCACTGCTGGAAGCAAAACTCACAAGGGAACTTCGGTATACAATTGGCGTTCAAAAATGATCTAACCGTTGAATTGCGGGATTCTAGAACACAGTCACTTGTGGCATCCAAAACGATAAGTATAGTGCGGGAAGGGGAGTACAGGCACAGGCGCAGACATCCCTGGGATCTGTTCCAATAAGTAAAACACGAGTACATCAATATGAATATGGCAATTAAACCAAATATTTTGCTGGTGGAGGACGATTTTCGCCTGGCGGGATTGGTAAGCAATTATTTAACAGAGAACGGATTTCAGATTGCCGTTGAAAACCATGGCGACCGAGTACTCGGGCGCATACAGCGAGATAATCCCGACCTTATCATTCTCGATCTTATGCTGCCCGGTCGGGACGGTTTTGAAATATGTAAGGATCTGCGCCCGATTTTCACCGGCCCGATCCTAATGCTGACAGCCAGAAACAGTGATTTTGATCAGGTTCTGGGGCTCGAGCTCGGCGCTGATGATTATGTCATCAAACCGGTTGAACCCCGCATACTATTGGCGAGGATCAACACCCTGTTGCGACGCTGTGACCCCTCGGCACTGTGCGAGACCGATGAGCTTCGCTTTGGCAACCTGTCCATTAACAAAGGCGGAAGAGTCGTCAAACTGGAAGAAAAAACAGTTCCTCTGTCCAGTCACGAATTTGACCTACTACTGGCGCTATCAGCTCGCGCCGGCGAGGTTCAGTCTCGTGAAACCCTCTACCAACGTCTCTACAATCGCCCCTATGACGGTCTTGATAGAATTGTCGACGTGAGAATTTCCCATCTGCGGAAAAAGCTGGATGACAATACTGACAAACCTTACCGCATTAAAACCGTTTGGGGACGGGGTTATCTATTTGTGCCGGATGCTTGGTAATCACCCGACAATAGCCCGATAACCTGGAAGGGAAGTGTCTCCAAGGCGCTGGTATTCTATGATTCGCCTGTTTTTTCAGCTCTACTTGCTTATAGTGACCACGCTCATCGGCGTCGGCTGGGGACTGGAAAAATTATGGCAATTGTACGGTGACAATAAGTCCGCCGAAGAAACATCTCTCAATAATACTCTGCTCGTATTGGAGCACCGGCTCGTGAACCTGTCCCCCGAGCGCTGGAGCGGCTACGTCGAAGAATTATCCCACGCCACCCCACTGGAAATCCTGGTTTTCGAATTCAAAGAGCTATCCGGCGACAGTGTTACCGACAAACTCCGGGAAGGCGAGATAGCCCACATGCAGGGTGAACACAACCAGTGGATAGTACTGAAAAAAGTCGGCGCAACGGAAAAAGTAATTGGGCTCAAACAGTATCAACCCACCGACGTCAGCACACTCGAATGGATTTTACGTCTGGTGTTTTATGCCGCCATCGCCCTGGTGATCATGATTTGGGTCTGGCCCCTTTCCAGAGATCTAAAAGTACTTGAAGAAGCAACACGCCGATTTGGCGATCACAACTGGCAATTTGACCTCGGCATAAAACCCGGTGCGCAGATTTACCCTCTGGCCAGTGCCTTTCAAAAAATGGCACAACGCATTGAGGGGTTGATCAATTCCCACAAAGACATGTCAAACGCAGTCTCCCATGAAATAAAAACCCCTCTCGCGCGCATGAAATTTGAACTGGCAATGGCTGAAAACGCCAACTCCCTTGAACGATTACAGGGAAATATGGCCAATATTAAAGAAGATATTGCGGAAATGGACGCGCTCGCCTCGGCTACTCTGGACTACGCGGTACTGGAACGAGCCGACTTCGCTCTGAACCTGACCCCACATAACTTTACCGAGGTCATTCGCTCAATCATCGATCATATGGATTATACCGGTAGGCAGCAAAACCGGCCGGAGTTGCAATTCGCGCTCTGCGCGCCCGATGATGTTGACAATGTAGTCTGCGATGGACATCTGATGGAAAGGGTGGTGAAAAACCTGTTGTACAATGCTGCCAAATACGCCAAAAAACAAATACGGGTTACTTTCGCCGTTAACGGCGATATCTACCGCCTGAGTGTGGAAGACGATGGTCCCGGCGTACCCCAGCAAGACTGGGAACGCATCTTTAATTCATTTGTGCGTATCGAGCAATCCAAGCAGGCCCACGATGGATTTGGACTCGGTCTGGCAATCGTCAAACGCATCGTCGAATGGCACGGAGGCAAGGTTTCTGCATCGGGCTCCACACTCGGCGGTGCCCGCTTTATCGTCAGCTGGCCACGAAATAATCGGGCGAGCGTTATTTGACTGGGCAGCCTCAGAGCATCACTCCAGTTTATCGGATAGCTGTGTAATAATAGTCCACTGCGACTCACCCGGCTCAACGAACCTGGCTCAATAATGGCGGAACCAACCATGCTGAAATACCAGATTATCCCTGTGACTCCCTTCCAACAAAACTGCACTCTGCTGTGGTGTGATGAAACAATGAAAGCTGCTGTAGTCGACCCGGGAGGTGACCTGGAGCGCATTGAACAGGTAGTGGAAGCCAAGCATGTGCAATTGGAAAAGATTCTTCTGACACACGCCCACCTGGACCACGCCGGCGGAACCGGGGAGTTGGCCCGGCGCCGGCAATTGCCGATTGAAGGACCACACCCCGACGACCAGTTCTGGATTGACCTGTTTCCCTCCCAGGCACAGATGATGGGATTTCCCACACCAGAAACGTTTTCCCCCCAACGCTGGTTGCATCAGGGAGATACCGTCAAAGTCGGAAACCTGACCCTGGACGTGCGGCACTGCCCCGGACACACGCCGGGGCACGTGATTTTTTTCCACCGCGATTCAAACTTGGCGCTGGTCGGCGACGTACTGTTTCAGGGCTCCATAGGGCGAACGGACTTTCCCAAAGGCGACTACAATACCTTGATCACCTCCATACGCGAGCAGCTCTGGCCACTGGGCGATGATGTTGCTTTTATCCCCGGTCACGGCCCCATGTCAACGTTTGGACACGAACGAAAAACGAACCCATTTGTAGCAGACAAGAACTATGGATAGCCCCATCTGGCTGAACACCATTACTCCAGAACAACTCAACGAAGCAAGCAAAGGCACCATTACCGACCACCTGGGTATAGCCTTCACCGAAATATCTGGCAGAAACCCTGGGCAGTACCGGCGCCATGCTGCTACTGGATACCCGTGAGTATTTCGCTGTCGGCCAGGAAGTCAATGCCAACCATGTTCGCGGCGTCACCTCGGGTGTGGTCACCGGAACCGCGCGGCTTGCTTATAGGGGGCGCACCAGCCAGGTCTGGGAAATCCGTATCGAGGATGAACGGGGCAAACTCAGTTGTATATCGCGGCTGACGATGGCCGTGATAAAGTACACGTAACGTTTCAGGGCTCGCCCCTGAAGCACAGGGGCATTCATTTTCAACATTAAGGGGTCGCGCATGTATTGCCGGCGGATACCGTTTCATTCTTATAGACCTGACCCGCTTTCATAACAAATTTCACTGTCTTCATCAGCGCGATGTTTTCCAGTGGATCACCCTCTACTGCCACCACATCGGCAACCTTGCCGGCTTGCAGAGAACCCAAGTCCTCTTCGCGCCTCAGCAGACTCGCCGCATTGAAGGTCGCGGCCTGAATGGCCTCCATTGGCTTCATACCCGCCTCCACCATCAGCTCGAATTCACGGGCGTTGTCGCCATGGGCCGAAACTCCAGAATCAGTGCCAAATGCGATCTTCACGCCTTTCCGATAAGCCTTGGCAAAGGTTTTCTGAATCTGAGGGCCCACCTTAGCGGCTTTCGGTCGCACCAGTTCCGGGAAAAAACCTTCTACTAACGCTTTTTCCGCCACCCAGTTTCCCGCCAGAATGGTAGGCACATAAAAAGTACCGTGTTTTTTCATCAAGCGAATCACCTCATCATCCATGAAAGTACCGTGCTCAATGGAATCGACACCGGCTTTAATCGCCCGCTTCATCCCTTCGGCCCCATGGGCGTGCACGGCGACACTGAAACCATAGTCCTTCGCCGTGCTTACGATCGCCTCTAACTCATCACGCATAAACTGCGGGTTCTGCCCGCTTTTAGCCACACTGAGAACACCGCCAGTGGCTGTAATTTTGATCAAATCGGCCCCATCCTTATAACGCTGACGCACAGCTTCCCGAGCCTCGGCAACGCCATTGATTACGCCCTGCTCCGGTTGTGGACTGTGCATGAGGTCTTTGCGGAAGCCGTTGGTGGGATCGGCGTGCCCACCCGTGGTGGCAATACTTTTGGCCGCGGTAAAAATCCGCGGTCCGGTGACTAACCCGCTGTTAATGGCATTGCGCAACGCCACGGTCACGTTATAAATGTCCCCCAGATCCCTTACCGTCGTAAATCCCGCCATCAGGGTCTTTTTCGCATAACCGACCGAGCGATAGGCATAGTCAGCTTCATTCATAGTAAAACGTTCCGTGTAACTGTGTTCGCTGTACTGGGTACTCAAATGCGTATGCATATCCATCAACCCCGGCATTACCGTATAGTTTTTCAGGTCGACCACCTGCTCATCGGCGGCGGGCATCGTGTACCCTTCCTTGATATCGATAATTCTATCGCCTGCGATAACCAGGGTTTGTTGCCGCTTTGCGTTATCGTCGATGCCGTTAATCAGTCTACCTGCGTAGATCAGCGTATGCTGGGAATAAGCTATATTTGCAACTAACGTCAACACTGCAAAAAGTAGTATCTTTTTCAAAACCTGCCTCCTGTTTCTGGGCTTTGTTCATCGTTTCGCCCACCTAAGGTGCTAACCGAGCCGGTCAAATAACACTAACGCACCTGCATATCGACCTGATATTGCCTCACTTTTCATAAACTCCGCCGAACTTTGCCTTGCATTGCACAACAGGTTTTAGGAAAATTGGCAACATGCCAGTCTTACCCAAAATGATAACCGACATCAGTCTCTATTTGCTGTTGTTAATCGCTTCATGGTTTACTCTGAAAAAACTTGCGGTATTAAGTAGTGAATATCAGGTAATTGCAAGAAACATCCCCTATATAGTGCTGCCCTTGTCCATGCTGTTGTCTTATCAGTTCAATCGCTCGCGCTCGTTTTCCGTTGCCTTAGCGTTACTGCTGTCCTATTGGGTTATTCAGACCTATCTGCAAACTCCTCTGTCGGAGCCACCAGCACTTTACATTTATTCAGCAATAAGCCTGCTGCTGCCTCTGTGTCTGACTGTATTGATCGTAACACCAGAACGCGGTATCAGAAACCGATATGGAATGTGGTCAGTTGGAGCAGTGGTATCGATCACGTTTTTAGCTGTGTCCGGATACCACTATAACCTGGGTAATGCTGTAGCGCGAGTAGCGGTGCTACAACCCAAACCCTACGCCGGATACGTCCTGTCGATTGCAGCAAGTACCTGGATACTGCTGTTTTTTATTGCCGCCACGTCACAGACCTTTATTCTGCAAAGCAAATCGGTAGGCGCATCGCTGTTTTCCTTTCTGATTTCCGCAATTGTTTTGATCAAGTTTTATCAGCCCTTTATTTCCACTGTGCTGTTTTCGACCGCGGCTATGGCCCTGATGATTGAAGTCGTGCGCACCTCCCACCAAATGGCTTACCGGGACGACCTCACTGGGCTGCGCGGCAGACGAGCTTTCAACGAACACCTACAAGGGCTCGGCAAGCTCTACACCATCGCGATGCTGGACGTGGACCACTTCAAGCGATTCAACGATAGCTACGGCCACGATGTAGGAGACAACGTGCTCCAAATGGTGGCCACCCATATCGGCAGTGTCGGCAGTGGCGGCATCGCCTACCGCTACGGCGGAGAGGAATTCTCGATTATCTTTCCCAACCGCCGAGTGGAAGACTGTATCGACAGCCTTGAACGCTTGCGCGAGAATATTGCCAACTACGAACTCAAACTGCGCGATAAGAAAAACCGGCCGCAACAAGACGAAGAGGGAAAAGCCTTGCGGGGAGGCTCCGGGGAACGAATTTCGGTCTCGGTAACCATCAGCATCGGCACCGCACAGAGCGGCGCCGACTTTAATTCTCCACAGGAGGTTGTAAAGGCCGCCGACGACGCCCTTTACGCCGCCAAAAAACAGGGGCGCAATTGCATTGAGACCGTTCCGTCACTCCTTTAGGACCGTGCCCCCACCCGTCTATCGACCCAGACCGGTATCGCGGGTACCGGATTTCACTTTTTCCATGTCAACGTTGCCGGCGGCGCGAATTTTCTGAACTTTCTCTTATACCGCGGGAGCCAAAATAGAAAGCGTAAACGGTAAGCATCAGTGTAGAGAAAAATGGAATCCATTCTTTTAATGCCTGCAACTATTGGTTCGATAAATTTTCATCAAATACGGTAAAGAAAGCCAGAATCGAGATGGTGAGTGTTAAAAAACCAGCGCCAGAGGACGGATATTTTTCGACAGCAAGGAATCACTCTTCATATCAAGCTTGAGGCGTTCCGTAAGCTCTGCCTCCAAAATCCGTTCCTGCTCGGCCTGGTGTTGTTCCGGTTTTGCCAGTTAAGTTTTTATCTCTACCCTATCGTTGCATAAATTTTCGAGCTCAGGACCTTTTAGAGTGGTATTTTCAGGGCCGCGCGTAGATTTTTCTAACCGGAGCATAGCTCACCCTATGTGAGGATTACGGAGCATAGCTATCCCTATGTGAGGATTAGAAAAATTGAGCACGGCCCTGAAAATGCTGCTATAGAAGGAGCGAAGCGGTCCTGGGCCGAAAATTTATGCAACGATAGGGTTTACTCAGCCAAGACATTGTTTTCTCCTTTATCCTTTTCCTGATAAATACGGTTACGCCCGCAACGTCTGCCGATACAGCCAGAAAATCACACCCACCATGGCGGCAATCCCCAGACTATAAGCAACCATTGTCGACAAGGGGGCCACCGGTAACAACACGACAAACGCGGAAAGAATGGCCAAAACCACACCCATCAACGCCTCCCCGGTAATCAGACCCGACGCCAGCAGCAACCCGGTGTTTTCACGTTTTTGTTTGTCCGCAGCATTCTCGCGCGCCGACTTGCGGTTGATACTGTACACCATAAGGCCGCCGATAAAGATAGGCACAGACAATCCCAACGGCAGATAGACTCCCACAGCGACCGCCAGCACCGGAAAACGGAAACTGGAACCGCGGTGTTTTTGTATTTCATCGAGAACAATGAGTACGATCGCCAGTAAGAAACCGATGTATATATATGTCCACTTGATACCGGCGCCAAAAATGCCGCTGGCCAAATCGCGCATCAATCCGGCCTGGGGTGCGGCGAGATAGTTTTCCGAACCGGAAACCGGGCTCGGCCGACCGATGCCGTAGCCAGCATCCAGTACCTGTAATACAAACGGAATTATCAATGCCGCACCAATCACGCCGCACACCTGAAACAGCTGCTGGCGCCAGGGCGTCGCCCCGACTATGTGGCCACACTTGAGATCCTGCATATTGTCGGCGGCAATTGCCGCCGCGGAACAAATCATACCGGCGAGGAATAGCACCGCTATGGGCCCGAGCCTCGCGGCCGACCCCTGATTGCCCATCATTTGCAAAAGGATCAGTGCCGAAACGATGACTGTGGCAATGGTGACGCCGGAAACCGGATTATTGGAGCTGCCCACCAACCCGGCCATATAACCGGCGACGGAGGAAAAAATAAATCCAAATACAATCATCAGCACCGTCATCACCGCGGCAATGCTAGTCTTATCTGGATAGTCTTCAAGGGCGTTGTAAAATACCAGAAAAACCGGAACCACCGCCACCGCCACCACCATCAATACAATATTGAATGGCGTGTCGAACTCGGTGCGGTTGATGCTGCCGCCATCTTCCTTGACCAACTTATAAGCCTCCATGCTGGCTTTAACCCCTTGCAGCAATGGTTTTGCCAGGCTGATCAGGGACCAGACGCCGCCCACGATCATCGCGCCCACACCAATGCGACGGCAGTTCTGCCAGGACTCTACCGCCAGTGAATTCCACTGCGCAGCGGTGATCTGTTCCCAGGGCATTGAAGGGTCCAACCCCTTAGCGCTCATAATCGCCTCGTAGTTTAACGCCCAGTTAATCGGCACACCGAGCAGCGTGCCAATTGCGCCGCCGAGAAATATCAGCAGAGCAATATTCAATCCGACAATATAGCCCACACCAATCAGCGCCGGGCTCAGACTCATTCCCCCCATAAACAGATACTTGCCCGCGAACCAGCTTTGCACACCGGAGACACTTCCCGCCAGCCACCCCAGCCCGGACTCCAGCAGTTTAAACCCGGCACCCAACCCAGTGGCCTTGAGCAGAATTCGAAACCCCCTGGCTCCGACATCGTCAGCACCTATTTTTCCACGGGTTTTATCGGTTTCCACACCACCGGTTTTCAGCACTTCTGCAGTGGCCACACCTTCCGGATACCGCAGCCGCGCCTCAACGATCAATGCTCTGCGCAGGGGAATGGTGAAAGCGACACCGAGAATACCGCCCAACACAGCGATCGCCACCATGGGTCCATACTCATATCCCTGCCAGGCATTCATCATCACCAATGCGGGAATGGTAAATATAATTCCCGATACCAGCGACTCTCCCGCCGAAGCGCCGGTCTGAACCATATTGTTTTCGAGAATGTTGGAGCGGGGAAACATTCGTAGCACACCCATGGAGACAGCCGCCGCGGGAATCGATGCCGACACCGTAAGCCCGACCAATAATCCGATATAGGCATTGGCCGCCGCCAGCAACATAGCGAGGATTACCCCAAGGACAAGCCCTTTTAGCGTGATTTCCGCTAGGTGGCGCTCGGACGCCACCACCGGCGAATCGACATCACCGATAGAAGTTTGATTAGCCATAGCAAATCCCAATTTGTTTTTTATTTTGTATATCCAAGGCTGAAAAAACGTCGGATATTATTGGGTCATGAGTTTAACATAGATTAATAACTCCCCCGCCGCCGGGAATTATTTACCTCAAAAAAACGCACGTGAACCGAGTGATGGCAAACAAAGGCACAAACAGTGACTCTTCACTCATCTTCTTTGAACACCGATATCTCGGCTTTCTCGTACTGCCAGTCCTGGCGCCAACCACCGCGGGGCCGCATATTTCACAGGTTCTCACACCACCCTTTAGTGTATTTGTCTGTGTATCGATACCCAAAGAGTTTGAGATTTGGGTATCGTTTGCAAGCTTGTCTAGCAAACCCACAATTGATAATAATTATCATTATCCTTCTAAATTAATCAATCGTTTACTTCAAACACAGAATCAAGGCAATATACCCAAAGCGTTTGAGATTTAGGTATATTCAGGCTGATTGGGACTCCACATTTATTATGCGCAGGGTCTATTTTTAAACACTGAAGTGGATGTTTTTTTAAAATCACTGTCCATTTTAAAAAAAGGCACCTCATCTGAGGTCAAATTGATGGAAGATACCATGTCCAATACCCGAATCGAGCAAGACAGCCTGGGAGAACTGGAAGTACCCGCCGATGCCCTTTACGCCGCTCAGACCCAGCGCGCCATCAACAATTTTCCCGTCAGCGGAAACCCCATGCCCGACGCATTTATCCGCGCCCTGCTGCTGGTAAAAACCGCTGCCGCCAAAGCCAATGTGGCGCTGGAGCAGATCTCACCGCAAATGGGTGACGCCATTGTCCAGGCTGCCGACAATTTGCTGGCCCGCGAGGATTTTATGCGCCACTTTCCGGTCGATGTTTTTCAAACCGGCTCCGGCACCAGTACCAATATGAACGCCAATGAGGTGCTCGCAACCCTGGCGGGAAAAATCCTGGGCGGCAATGTTTCTAACGCCGTCAGCCCCAATGATCATGTCAATTGTGGTCAGAGCAGTAACGACGTCATTCCCACCGCCATTCACATCAGCGCCACCCTCGAGTTGGATACCAAACTCTTACCGGCGCTGCGCCATCTGGCACTGGGTATCCGCAACAAAGCCAACAGTCTCGACAAATATGTGAAAACCGGCCGCACCCATTTAATGGACGCCATGCCGGTGCGCATGAGCCAGGCGCTAGAAGCCTGGGCGGTGCAGATTGAAATGAATATCGATCATCTCACCAGTCTGCGCCCGGCGCTACAGACCTTGCCACAGGGCGGCACGGCCGTGGGCACCGGCATAAACGCCCATCCGGATTTTGCCGATCAGTTCAATAAGGAGCTCTATAAACTGACCGGTATCGAATTCACTCCCGCGACAAATTTCTTTTACCAGATTGGCTCCCAAGACACGGCTGTGGCCCTCTCTGGGCAGCTGAAAACCACTGCGGTTTCAATAATGAAAATCGCCAACGACCTGCGTTGGATGAATTCCGGGCCGCTGGCGGGTCTGGGCGAAATAAAACTGCCGGCGCTGCAGCCCGGATCTTCAATTATGCCCGGTAAGGTCAATCCGGTGATTCCGGAAGCGGCGGCCATGGCCGCCGCGCAGGTGATCGGCAATGACGCGGCGATCACTGTCGGCGGCCAATCCGGCAACTTCGAACTCAATGTGATGTTGCCGCTGATCGCCAGTAATCTGTTGAACAGTATTCATCTGCTGACCAATGTCAGCCAATTGCTCATCGACAAAGCTATCGCCGGCTTCAGGGTGAATGAGGAAAAACTGAGCGAGACGCTGGCGCGCAATCCGATATTGGTAACGGCACTGAATCCGATTATCGGCTATCGCAAGGCAGCGGAAATCGCCAAGCAGGCTTACCGGGAAGGGCGGCCGATTATCGAGGTGGCGGCGGAGCAGACCGATATTTCGGAAGCGGAACTGCGACGCCTGCTGGACCCGGCCAAACTCACTCACGGCGGATTGTAAGGAGTAGGGTTGCAGCGACACTGGCATTGTTCTGAAAAACACTGCCTCAGACCGCCTGAAACAACCACGCCGGTGGTGTGTAGACAAACCGGCGCGGTTGGTTTTAAGCGCGGATTTTACCCACGTTTTTGTCTTTATCAAAACCGGTGGAAAACCGGCTATTGTAACCGTCGGGTCGGGTATCCCGGTGCTGACGGTGATCTTATCCGTGTAACGGTTGATCTGAAGCGGCCAGAGGCCAGGATGTTGCCGGTCCCTCTGCGTCGCTCTCGGGGCCAACACCTTGCGACCACCGGTCCATAAGTTCACTGACTGCTTCTGAATCTGCTCCATTTTTTTCAATGTAGTTTTCCAGCAACAGTTGGCGGTAAGCGCGGCAAATCAACTTGAAACGCTGTTCCGCGTGGCGATTCCCGTGAATTCTGTCAGGGTGGTACTTCATCGTTAGGCGCCGAAAAGCGGTCTTAACCCTTTCTCTGGATGCCCCAGGTTCTAGCCCTAACACTTTGTAGTTGTTTTTTAACATCACTGTTTTCACTGTTAATTTGACGTTACGAAATTGAATACAATTTCAGCCTTTGCAGTGGAGTGGAGTGGAGTGGAGTGGAAATTTTATGTCACTATTAATTAGTGATCAATGTAACAGTAACACTTTGCCGTAGCTTTTTAGACGAATAGACAATTGGTTCCACTACTATTGTGAGCTTTGTCACGTAAACATTTGTGGAAGATTCAGTCACAAAGCACCGAGCTCGTGGCTGAATAGTCGAATAACAAGAAGGGTTCTTACAAAAGCCCCCATTGAGTTGCTGCGGGGTAGCCCCATCGTGAGACTATACGTCAAGCGCGGAGAGCCCGCGCACACCCTAAGGGGATGTTACCCCCCTTGAGCACAGCAAACTATACCCAAAGCGTTTGAGATTTAGGTGTGCAGAGTGCGTCAATTTTTGTTCCCCCCTCTTTTAATAGTAGGGCGCGCGACGACGCTGCATGGCAGGCCCCATGTGAGGGCGCTAGCGCCGCAAATGCCTGGAGCGCTGGACGGAGCAACGCGGCCAGGGACAAAAAGGGGCGTGCTCTGTGCACCTAAATCTCAAACGCTTTGGGTATATAATGTGATTTATTAATATTTAGCTTTATATTTTATTATTCTATTTTATTTATCATCTCTTTCTCTTGTCAGCTCTTCACCTTGAATCCCAAGCATCACCTGCGGACCATACTTGTTGAAATTGATCAACAATCAATCACCCTGCGACCCTACCCTCATTTTGAGCTGACGGGAGTCAACCCATTTTTACTCGTCGTCTATCTGAATCAGCCCTTCCTGAACAGCACGGAATATGGCCGATGCCTGGGTATTGGCCCCCAGGGCAGTTTTCGCCGCCGCTATATGTTTATTCGCCGTATCGAGGCTGATACACAACTTCACCGCTGCCTGTTTCAAGGTCACATTCTCTTTTGCCAGTGTATTTAACAGGCGCATGGGTTTTTGGTTAAGCGCTACCTTTTCACCGGTACCGTTGCCAAAAAAGAAATTCGGAAACGACGCCGTTCCAATCATAGAAATCGCCTCGCTTACCAGGTACAACAGCGACTTGCAGCGTTCGACTTTATGGCGGAAACGTTCCTGAGACGCACCCTTGTCAGCGACGATAAAAATGGCGTGCTTACCGTCCAGTGGCGAGTTTTGAGGAATGTTATAGGTATCGTGAAATCCAAAGCTTCTTAACCCTTCGCGCAGTTTTTTATTTTGCACAAACACTTCGTTTTGCAACGGTGAACTGGAGACATAGGCCGCTACGGTGGAAAGGTACACCGGAGAATCGCTCTTGCCGGCGTGCTGCATGATCAAGTCGGACTTACTTAAATCACCGGTCAAATACTTGCGGTATATTTCCGTTGGGAAAGTGGTCAAAATCCCCGTTTTTCGTTTGTTCAATACGGTAAAGAAAAAATCGGAAAAGCCAAGCTGATTGACAACTTTAAGCAATCGCCTTTTAAGTTCTTCCACTGTTTTAACTACTGCCAGTTCAGAATAAATTCTGATATCCGGCAGTGTGTAGTTATCGTCATCGATTGTCTCAACCGTGTTTAAAGAGGTGCCCGTGCTATTTACAACATCTTCAGCGGGCCTGATATTTTGTGCGGAACTCACTTGTTGTGCAGAACCTGAACGTGAATCTGTCATCAAACCACCCTACATATTGTTTAAAAGTACCTGATTACTAAAAAAGAGCGCCGACGCCGGAGGAGTCGATCGGCGCTAAATCGTTGAGGTGTTTAAAACACACTTACACCCGCGGAGCACTCTTAATTACCTTACTTCACCTGCAACTACATATTTCAATTACATCCGTAGATACAGCTGGTTTATTACATCCACTTTATTACACCTACTTTATTGCTCTGGGTATAACAAAGTGATCGCCAAAAACCTTAAGTGATTATGGGTGACGAGCCCAGGGTGTAAATGGAGGATTCCTTCAGAGCAAACCCAATCACCACCTACATATCTGCAGAGGCACCTTTTTGAGTAAAAAACGCTTCAATAAAAAAGTGATTCATATCGAAAAACTCCGCAGAAAAATACCCGAAAATCACCAAATCACTCCCCGTTACTGTGCTCCAACATTATTTCTCACTCTTGCCGGCTTTACATGGATACCAGCGTTACATAAATACTAGTAACTCAAACTACAGCTCCACCGGAAGCTAGAATGAAAAACTCTCAACCGTACACCTTATTAATACGCAAGCGGATAAATTCCCCTCATCAGTATTGATTGAAAACCGATTTTTTAGTTTTTGACGCTACTCTTCGGGCGACACTGCATCAATTACTCCTATTGATAGGAAAATCGGGCAAGCTGTCTGTAGAGATCCCTACTTAAAACCTGCCTCCAGACTGACACAGGAACAATCGACGCTAAACTGTGAATAATTTATATCTTTCTAACAGCATAGAAACAGAGAAATACATATTTCAGTTATAACGAGTCAGATTTAAGTCTCAAACCGAAAGTGTAGTCACAGAAAAAACTTAAGCCTGCTGTAAATACCCACAGGTTTAAAGTAACAAAATCCAGCATCGAAAATACAACCAAATAAAAATTGTATTTTAAACGGCGGAAAACCAGAATATTTTTTAACCCCCCCTAAATAAATACATATAAATTCGGCCGGTACAACAGAATTTGTACAGTTAAACTTATATCTATACCAATAAAACTTTGGTATTTTTTATCGTAAATATTAATGCCGGCAATGAGCAGATAGACAGACACTCTTCCGGCACAGAGGGTATTTAAGGAACGTGCACAGAGCGATTTCACGCTCTTCAACCCCAACGTAAATCTGAAACACACCCAACAAAAGAGCCTTTTCAACGCTGAATGGGCGGGGATCTTGTTGGTAAAAAAAGCTGACGGGAAGCAGCGCAAGCTATAAAGGAAGCAAAACCATGTACTCCAAACTACCTTTTATGATCACAGAAAGAGAAATCACAGCCCGTATTAAAAAGCTGCCTCTCACAAAGCTGGCGCTATCAGACCGATTTTACAGCCGTGCTCAGCGCCGACTTTTCGGCGCAATACTGACTGTTGGCATCAACACGTTTTATTGGCTCGGTTTTATCATCGCCAACGGCTATCTGACCCCTCATTATTTGGGAGCGATAATTGTGGTATTGAGTATCACGGGATTGTGCTGGGTTTTCACCGGATATCGCTGTGGCGACAATGTCGGTTACATCAAGTTCGCAGCCTGTGGCATCGCGTTCTCAGTTCCGCTCACGTTGTCAATGCAGACTTATCCTATCACGGTTTATCATCAAGGACGTTTATAACTAAATGATGTCTGTTGAATGCCGATTAACATGCAAACGCTTTTACGCTACTGTTTTCTTTATTTCATTTTCGGAATCTTTTTCACCCTGATTAGCGACTGCCCGTTGCGACATCCACCCACCTCCTGGGCCGACGCCATCCACGCCTACCCGCGCGACCCACAAATAGAGCAATCCATTGCAGTCACGGTGTCGCAACTGACACTGGAACAAAAGGTTGCACAGATGCTAGTTGCAGAAATTCACTCAATGACACCGGAAGAAATAAAACAATACCGCCTTGGCGCCGTCGTCAGCGGCGGAGGCTCATTTCCCGGTGGCGACAAAAACGCCAGCGTGAGCGACTGGACGCAACTGGCGGCGGCCTACCGCCGGGCATCAATGGACAACTCCCCGGGATATACCCCCATTCCCTTGTTATGGGCCACCGATGCCGTGCACGGTCACAATAACGCCATGGGGGCAACACTGTTTCCACACAATATCGGTCTCGGCGCCACCAACAACCCTGAGCTACTCGAACAGATCGGTCTGGCCACCGCGGCGGAAGTGGCGGCAACGGGAATCAACTGGGTGTTAGCCCCCAGTGTGGCAGTGGCACGGGACGATCGCTGGGGCCGCACTTATGAATCCTATTCCGAAGACCCGCAGCGTGTACAAGCCTACGCCGGCCGCATCGTGACAGGTCTGCAGAAACAGCATAACGTGATTGCTACAGCCAAGCACTTTATTGCCGACGGCGGAACTTATCAGGGCCATGACGGCGGCGACACCCGAGCCTCGGAAACCCAATTGCAGAAACTCCACGCACCTGGGTATTACGCCGCGTTGAAAGCTGGAGTGCAGACCGTCATGGCCTCCTTCAACAGTTGGAATGGTGCAGAAATTCACAGCAACCACTACCTCCTGACCGAAATATTGAAACAGCAATTGGGGTTCGACGGTATCCTGGTCGGCGATTGGAACGGCCACGGAAAACTGCCCGGCTGTACCAACAGTAGTTGTCCACGGGCCATCAACGCCGGCCTCGATATGCTGATGGCCCCGGACGACTGGAAATCCCTGCTCCATAACACCATTGCTCAAGTCCGTACCGGCGAGATCCCCGAATCCCGCATCGACGATGCCGTTACCCGAATACTGCGGGTGAAGATGCGAGCGGGCCTGTTTGAAGACACCGTCGATCTGCCAGCAGCGACAGCGCTCGGCGCCGACAGACACAGGCAATTAGCCCGCCGGGCGGTGAGAGAATCCCTGGTTTTGCTAAAAAATAAGGGCGGGCTTCTGCCATTGTCGCGCCGGCAGAATGTTCTGGTAGTGGGGCAAGGAGCCGACAATATCGCCGCTCAGAGCGGAGGCTGGAGCCTGACATGGCAGGGGACCGGTAACAACAACAGCGACTTTCCCGGAGCAACCTCTATTTACGAAGGTATTCGCCAGGTCGTTGAAACGGCGGGGGGCCAGGCGATGTTAAGCCCGGACGGCAGTTTCACCCAACGGCCGGATGTCGCTGTCGCCATTTACGGTGAAGGACCCTACGCCGAAAGCGCCGGCGACCGCCCACATATCATTTACCAGCATGTCAACAGAAATAACCAGAAAATGCTGCAACGCCTGAAGGCACAGGGAATTGCCGTGGTATCCATCTTTTTATCCGGGCGCCCGCTGCTGGTTAACAAGGAACTCAACGCCTCCGATGCCTTCGTCGTCGCCTGGTTACCCGGCACTGAAGGCGCCGGCATCGCCGATGTGATTTTTAAAAATACCGCCGGTGACATAAATTACGATTTCGTCGGAAAGCTGAGTTTCAGCTGGCCACGATATCCATCCCAGGCTCGACTCAACCTCGGCGATAAAGACTATTCGCCACTGTTTCCCTACGGTTTTGGATTGTCCTATGGCGACAAGGATACACTGGCGGACAATTTGCCAGAGATACCGCCACCGGTGGTAACAACATTTGGCGGCGATAAAATCGTCAAGCTTTTCGAACAGCATACCCAGCCCCCCTGGAAGCTGTTCCTTGGCGACAGCAACAACTGGAACGTGCCCGTCGACAATCTATCCGCAGCCAATCCGGTGGTGACGACTCAGGGTTCGACCAATGTCACCATCACTGAAATTGCCCGGGATTCGACGACAATGCCCGGCGACAGCACCCTCAAGATAGTATGGCGGGGTATTAAGCCCGGGCAGATCTTCTGGCAAAGCAGCGAGCCCCTGGATTTCAGTGGAATGCTGGCACACGATACCGCCCTGCAACTGCAACTGCGTCTAGATCAATTACCGGCAGCGGCGGTTACCGCGCGCATGGATTGTATCTACCCCTGCTCAGGGGCCGTTTCCATTCACAATCAGTTACAGCGTTTGCCCATCGGCAAATGGTCGCAGCTCTCAATCGACCTCCAGTGCTTCGCCAACGCCGGTACGAATTTTACTCAGGTGAATTCACCGCTGGTGATCATGTCCGACGCTAGCCTGGCGCTCAGTTTTAGCCGACTGGAATTCGTTCCCAGAGGCGCCGGGGGAGCCGACATCCGCTGCCGCCGTTAAATAATCAACACTACCGACTAAATAATTAACACTACCGGCAACGGCATTGTCAGCCCCCAGGGTTGATCAACCCACGGCTACTGGGTGACGGCGCCATGTTGTCACAATGTACACAATCGCTGTTCGACACATGAAATTATAAAGTGTATTTTACGCCAACATCCTGACCCGATGAAAACACAAATAAAATAACCGGTTTGAATTACTGGCTGTAAGGACCGTGCACAAAATAACTCTTCTCGTTGAATGGATATAGAGTTCTGAGAATCTTTATGCTTCTTTTTTATTCAGGCAGCCTGTCGATCATAAGTTTGATATTGGACAGCCAGTCGGTGTAGTCCATCGCGTCTTGCCCCCGGAGTTCATTTAACGCCGACCCCTCAGCGATAACTTTTTTGAGAGCATCACGCACAAATGTCGTGATTGACAACACATCCCGACCCGGTAAATTGGCGACAATCCGATTGAAATCCTCCCCTCCGGTATAAACCGTACCATTCAAAACCGCGTCCGCAAGGGCTCCCGCTACCAGTATCCGTGCGCCTTCATCGACGTCTATATATTCAACTTCGGAATTTAAGATAGTCACATTGACAAATTCAAAGTACCCCATATTCGCCGCATCCTGCAATGCCCCCCTAGCATAGCCGTCTGAAAAAATGTCAATTGCACAAGCTTCCACGCTAAACGTCCTTCAACGAGATTAAAATCAAAAAATACAACGATCCAGAATTGACGGCAACAGAAAATATTTTTTCATTACGTTTTTTACCCCAATGCAGCATAAATTTTATAAATTAGAAGCTTCTAGCGAAGCGATTCGAATCGTAAAAATTTATACGCACTGAGGTTTATTAACTTTTTATTGTTTAATCCGACAATAACTTTTTAGTACACAGCTGATTACTTTTATACGCGAAAATAACTTATGCATACAAACAATCACAGACTGCGACTTTATGGTCAGCGTCATGACATAATGCTACTATACTAACCCTCATTAAGGAGACAGTTATTATGGCACTGACACTATCGACTATGATGCCGCTGGGTACTGCGGCTCCTGACTTTACTCTGCCGGAGCCGCTAACGCAAAAGCAGATTTCGCTGTCCGATATTCAGGGCAACAGAGCTACCCTGATCGTGTTTATCTGCAATCACTGCCCCTACGTCAAACATGTGGAAGAGGGACTTATCGCCTTTGCCAGAGACTACCTTCCGCAGGGGCTGGGCATGGCCGCTATCTGCTCTAACGACGCAGTCAATTTTCCCGAAGACAGCCCGGAAAAAATAGCTCTTCAGGCAAAAAGTAAACATTATCCCTTCCCCTATCTGTACGACGAAACACAGCAGGTAGCGAAGCGCTACAACGCCGCCTGTACACCGGATTTTTTCTTGTTCGATGCCGATCTCAAATGCATCTTCCGCGGCCAGTTCGACGAATCCCGGCCCGGAAACCAGATTCCGGTTACCGGCCATGACCTGCGCCAGGCGCTGGACGCCTACCTCAGTGGCGAAGCGGTCAGCGAAGTTCAGCATCCCAGTATTGGCTGTAATATCAAGTGGAAGGATTAAATGTCCCACCGGTTTCGATCTGGAGGTAACCCCGCGGGTACATTCTGTTAGCGCTACCTTCCACTAGCGCCCTGCCCCTCCATTAGACGCCCGTTCCTTAATGGCGGGGCAGGGCACTAGTACTGACATAAACCCGCTGAGCGTCGACGCCCGGTTGCATAGGTTTCGGCAATAACGCGCTCTTGACGCGAGGGGAAATACCGTTGCGTCAAGGCGTTAATCTGATATTCCAATTCCTTCTTCTCCCTGCCACTGGCGCAAATTTCATCCATTTCCCGCTCATAATCGGCCAGTCGCTGTTTGAGGCTCTGTTCCCGTTCAAGATCGGTAATAATCCGGTCGGCCACCTCAACATCGTAATATTGGTAGAGCTCACCTCTTTTTTCTTCCAGGCTTTTTGACGACGCCAGGATTTTGTTCACAGCTTCGCTCCGCTCGTAAAAAGTTTCGCGACCATCGATGGACTCGCGTAACTGCGCCGGCAATTCCCGTCGCAATTGTTCGATCCGTTGATGTTTTTCAGCGTCGGACAGCGCGGGCGACAGTATAATCTCCGCTTTTGACAGGGAAAAATCCGAATAGGCTTCCTCGAGCCCAAAAAAAGCGTCCACGGCATCCGGAGTCAACCACTGTCGCCGCAACTGGCCGAGCTTCTTGAAGGAATCTTTCAGTGTCGCAATATAATATTCGGAAGTCTGCTTCGCTCTTGGCTCAACGCAAACGCGCTTTTTTTATAATTGATATAGCTTTCGAGCAGCGCCATGGTCTGCTCCACCGCCGCAGGCTGCAAGCGACTCTCAGCGTAGCCCCGGATAAACGCCATAGCCTGCCCCGCGAAGCGCTTTGGGCATCCCTGCCGCAAACGGTCTCTGGAGGGACTTCGCCTCCTCGGACCGGCTCGGTTAGCACCTTAAAATGAATATCTGGACCTGCGCTTATCACTCGCGTGTTTTCTGTGAAAAAGGCGGATGGATTTCTTCCAGACTTTCAGACCAATTTTCTTGCCCACACGACGCCCTTCCAAATCACCGTCGCGAAAATGTATCCCGCCATACCTTCGGGAAATTCCCGATTCGTCGGCGGCGGCGGAGAAAGTTGCCCATGACAGAGTCAAAGGGCTCGCCGGCACTATCCCCGGCTCGACCATAGAACTGCCGGCTTCGAAGGTATACGAATAGCCAAATACATCACTCCCGGTAAAACGGCGCAGAACTTCTGCCGCCGCTGCACTGAAAGTGCTATGCCCCGATACATATTCGGCAAAATCCGGTGTAACAAAAGTTTCCAGTTGATAAGGCAGCCAGTCCCCACCATCGATCAGACCGGTTCCCTGACCCGGCCCAGCCCAGGCTTCAATCAATTTTCCGCTGAACAGGTAATGAATAGCCGTTATCGGGCGCACATAGTCATATTTTCGTTTCGCCCACCACGCCCAGATACCGGCGTCCATGACGGCATTATTAAGGGCGAAAAACATCTTCACATCTTCATCCAGGCAGTGTTCGTCCCGCTGCGAAACTAATTGTGCGAATTGATTCCAGTGACCTGAAGGCGATAGAAAACCCTCCCCTTCGGCCGCCCAATACTGGGCAATCATTTTTTGTATGTCGGTAAGATGCGCACTGTAGGCGATGATTTCACGGGCCTGTTCCAGATACCTTTTGGAGCCGAAGCCAGCAGGCCTTTTCACTTTGAATCGCTGTGGATGCCGGAATGAAAACGCTTTTACTCTGCCCCAGTGCGGCACAAGAAATTCCTGAACACGAGTCCCCCCCTGACCGTCGTCGACCCGCAATGGCTGCCAGTAATTGGGGTCGATAACCTCATCCGGGGTATTTACGGGTTCATAATCCGTATAATCACTGTAGGCACCGGGGTTCAGATCACCCAGCTGATTAGAACCATCGCTATGGCGATATTCGAGGACTGCGCCACAGGCGATAGCGGCAATACCGGCGGCCGAGGTGGGATCCAGATCTTCACCGTCGGGAGGGTTATAGCCAAGCGTCTGCATCAGTGTGTCAAATCTTTCCTGCTCATCGGGAAACAGATCAACTGCGGCGAAGTAAGCCGCGTAACTGATGGCCTCTTCCTTATTCTGCTGGGTTCGTTCGGAAGCGGGGCGTCTCAGCGTGTCTCCAAGCTGAGTTCCGAACGCGCGTTTATCGTAAGCGGCCCAGCTGTCATACATACAGGTGTGAATAACAGCCAGCATTCTCGCCGTTACGGGAGGATAGGGGTTAACACTTCGCACCGCCTCCAATACGACCTGATTCCAGTTGATGATAAGGTTATCTTGAGAATTTGCCGAAGAAATCGGCGAAATGGATGTAGCTAACAATACGGCAACAAGGTTCACCCGATTGTATATTTTTTTCATTGATTTTACCTCGTTATTATTTAACTATACGCAAACCGCTTGAGATTCAGGTTTTCAGAGTGCGTCAATTTTTTGCTCAACGCTTTGGGCATATTTTTTGATTAAACTTTAAATAACGTCAAAAAAAGCAGTTATGCAGCCTCGCAGTACAACGACATAGGCACTGCCCCACCGCCTCAGAAAACAATTCCTATTTTCCACCTCAATACCGCATAATTTTTAAGCCCTCCCTCCTTCATTTTAATCAGGAAAATAATTCTCAAAAATCACGAATTCAAAACACAATTAAAATTACTATAGCTAAAGGGCTCGCTTAAATTAGATTAATCAGGCATATCAACCGACATCGAAAGAAAGTGCAAAGGTTCGTTTTGAAATTAAGGGGGCACGCACGAAATAACTTCCGGCGCTTGTTTGATGGGGCTGCGTCAGGTTTTCACAACGACGGCGCTGCATAGCAGGCCCCATGTGTGGGGGCTAGCACCGCGAATGCCTGAAGCGGCTTCGACATTCAATTTTAGACTTTCGATTTAACCTGACCGTAATATTATTTTCCTCAACAGTGATGCCTTTCTGGAATAACTTGCTTTGCTGTAGAGGATGATTTGTATACTTGTATACTTGTATACATTGAGGCTATATACAACGCAAAATAGGCCTCGTTCATCGCTTCGCCCGATGTTAGGTCAGAGGAGATGCCGTCCCTCCAGAGACACGCCGTAAACCCTTCCCTGGGGGCTCGCTTGCGGCAGAGCCTGCCCCGCGAAGCGCTTTGGGCATCCCTGCCGCAAACGGTCTCTGGAGGGACGGCATCTCCTCTGACCGGATCGATTGGACGAGACGATGAACGAGACCGCAAAATGTTAAGCAATTATCATTTGTTACCCTTCCCTTTAATCCGCGGGAACCTTTTCATTTCATCATCCGTGAAACGGGTAAGACGTTATTCAAAACCGTGAATAAGGCAGTGAATAGCGACACATATCACAACAGAGTGCGTCAATTTTTGTTCCTGGCAAGGAGCGACGACGCCGCGTGGCGGGCCCCACGGTAGGAGGAGCGACGCGGCCAGGGGCAAAAAGGGGCGTGCTCTGGAGGCCTAAATCTCAAACGTTTTGGGTATATCTCCCCAACCGGAGAAACATCGCAGAAAAAGGAACTTGCAGAAAGGGGACAACGCTCAAAACTCATTTGCCAGTGGTACAACCTTATTCTGATAAATTGAACCTGGGGAAACTAACAAAATATGCGACCAAGCCAATTATTTGAACATCAACCGGAAAACACAGCACAATTCCTGCGGCAAATTAAAGACCCCGTTATGCGCGCCCAAGTGGGCATTATCATTGCCGAAAATTGCCGTTTGAGGTCGCGGCTCGATAACCTGGAACATCAGGTAAAAGAACATCTGACCTCGAAACCATGCCCACTACCCGAACGGGCTGTCATGCCCACAGTAGAATTAACCAAAGTCGAAAGAAAGGCCCTGCAAGAGGTCACCGCCACCGGCACCTCCAGCTAGGGAATTCAGGTACCGCAAAAGGTCCGAATCACACGCTCATCCGGTTTCGCCGGCAGTGCATATTCCGCCATGGCCGGGTCAAAGTAGAAAGGTTTGGCCAGCAGATCCACTAGCCGTTGAAAGGGGGCAAAGTCGCCCTCGTTCCCCGCCTGGATGGCCTGCTCCACCCGGTGATTGCGAGGGATAAACACAGGGTTGCTGCCCAGCATACGCCGGCGAATTGCCTCGATATCACCCGCGGGGATGTCGCCAACAGCGAGCGTTTGCCGCCAGCGTTGTAACCAGGGGGTGAACCCAGCGGGCAGCGGGTACAGGCCCGCTGCGGAATCCTCCCCGGGCTCGTCAGTCTCCAACATGTCCGCCAGGACGCGAAAGCCGAGGGTAAAATCCACCTTATGTGCGGACAGCAACGACAGAAATTCCTGCACCAGTTCACTGCCGCCGCTATCATTGATTTCCAGCAGTCCGATCTTGGCGCTCATGCGACGCCGATAGGCATCGTGGTAAAGGTCGATAAACCTATCCAGCGCATCCTGTACCCATTTAACCGCAACCTCTTCATTGGCGTCGATCAAAGTCAACAATGATTGTGCCAGCCAGGCCAGATTCCATTGGGCAATGGCGGGCTGGTTGACATAGGCGTAGCGACCGCCACGGTCGATGGAACTGAACACTGTCTCAGGGTGATAACTCTCCATAAAGGCGCAGGGGCCGTAATCGACGGTTTCACCGCTGACCAGCATATTGTCTGTATTCATCACCCCGTGGATAAAACCGAGGGACTGCCACTGTGAGACCAGCAGTGCCTGGCGCTCGATTACCTGCTGCAGCAGCGCCAGATAGGGATTATCCGTGCCGCTCACCGCGGGGTAGTGCCGTTCGATCACATGGTCGGCCAGCTGTCGCAGCGAATCCCAATCCTGGCGCGCGGCGAAATACTGGAAGGTACCGACCCGAATATGGCTGCGCGCCACCCGCGTGAGAATGGCGCCAGGCAACAGGGTATCGCGCACCACCGTCTCACCGGTGGTCACCGCAGCCAGGGCCCGTGTGGTCGGCACGCCAAGCGCGGCCATGGCTTCGCTGACAATATACTCTCGCAGTACCGGTCCCAGAGGCGAGCGACCATCCCCCATGCGCGAATAGGGTGTGACACCGGCGCCTTTTAGTTGCAGGTCATAACGGCGGCCATCCACACCGACAACCTCACCCAGCAAAATCGCACGGCCATCGCCGAGTCGGGGATTCCAACTGCCGAATTGATGCCCGGCGTAAACGGTGGCAATAGGCTCCGCCCCCTCGGGAATAGCGTTTCCCGCCAGCACGTCAAGCCCTTGGGGATCGCGCAGCTGTGCCGGGTCGATGCCCAGGGTTTGCGCCAGAGCCTCATTAATACGTATCAGGCCCGGCTGCTGAACCGGTGTCGGTAACTGGCGGCTGAACAGTGTATCCGCAACTTGTATATAGCGGTTGTCGAAGGGAATTTTAACGCTTTGATTCATAGGGTATTTGTGGTTTTGCCGTTGTCTGGACTACCACTGTATCACCCCCCGCTGGGGATCACTACCGCCGCCCGCCAACCGAACACTGAATTGTGCAATCAGTGACTGCGCCAACCGCTTGCGGTGTCCACCTCTTCAGCCCTCGCTTAGGGCCTGTAAAGGTGGAGGTGATGAATGACTTTTCCCGTCGGCTGGCAAAAATGTAGCGGTTTCAACCGGCGTTTTTCACGTGCGTTGACCGCTGCGAATATTGGTTAGGAAAATGCGTGGCGAAAACCGCTCAACACATTACCTTTACCCTACATAAACCGCCCGATATCGACACAACGTTGATCTTCCTGATGCGCTACCTTGAAGGCTTTGGCAATCGTGGGGTGAAAATCTTTGAAATCGGTTTGCGCTTTTTCCAGCAGCGAAACACTGCTCTCACTGCAACTGGCCGGAGCAAGCGAACTGGCATAGACCGAGGAAAATTCCGGACTGACACCCTTGTTGAGCGCGGGCACCCCGTCTAGTATCCGTTTGCTGTAGTCAGCCATCATATACCGCTGCTCACTGGGAAACAGACTGTTCATAACATTGCGCAAAGTAGAAAGTTTATAGGCCTGGGGAGTGTCGATGATTGTATTCAGCCACTTTTCCTTGACCGCCTTTTGCGGGCGCACGGCTTCGGCCACGATCGCCATTTTTTGCCCCAGATCGGAATTGTCCCGCGCTTGTTCCGCCTTCAGCAATTGCGCGTAAGATCCGTATTGAAAACGGTTGAGACTGATAATCAGATTCCAGCGTTTGTCCTGATCTATTTCCAACCCTTTGAGTTGTAATTTACCGGACAATAGCTGGACAGCTTTGTTCAGGGCATCCGGGGTATGCGCCACTGCATTGAAACCATCGAACCAGGTTTTCTGCAATTCGCTGCCGGCCTTCGCCTGTTCCAGATTCGACCATATAAACGCTTCAATGGCCCGCATATTTTCACTGTAATCCTTACCAGTCTTTAAAGCACCGGCATTTAACTCGGCATAATAATCATAAGCATTCCGCAAATGCCTCACCACCTGACGTACCACATTATAATCGCTCTCGCCGCTGAGGTTGGCCAGCGCAAATTCGGTAAATTCCGTCAAAGGCAACTGAATGTCGGTAACGCCGTCCCAGAGATTTTGCCATAACATCAAACGCATGCCCGGCCGGGAAAAGCTGTTGATGGATTGCTTCAGCGTCGCCAGTGAGCGAGGGTCGAAGGTAATCTTCACATAGCCCCAGTCGTCCACATTGGGGTACACAAAGTCCGGGCAGGCGCCGCCCACAGCAGCATCTATTGACGTCACTGCGCCACTATAGGTGACGGGAATCAGTTGCTGCCGTTGCATCGTGTCCCCGACTTGCCGGAACAAACCCAATTGTACACGTTGTTCCCGCAGCGTCGGATAGGTTTCAGGTGCGGTCTGGTTCAGGGTCATCTTGGTAATTTTTTGTTGGCTGTCACACTCAAAATTGACAGCAATGGTATTCAACCCCGCTTCGTACAACCACTGCCTTGTCCATTGATCCAGGTTTTTATTTGCCGCCAGCCCCAGCTCTGTTATAAAGTCTTCCAGGGAGGTATTTTGATAGGCGTATTTTTTCAGATAATTACTCACTCCCTGGCGAAAGGCATCTTCTCCCAACAAATGGCCCAACTGCTTCAATACCGATGCGCCCTTGCCGTAGGTGATGCCGTCAAAATTGGTAAACGCATCGCCAGTGGTGGGGACGGGCAATTCAATCGGATGAGTGGTTACCAGTTGATCCGTATAATAAGCCCACTGCTTGGTGCCGGCGTAAAATACATCCCAGATATCTTTAAACTCACTGGCTTTGTCCAGTTCCAGAAAAGCCATATAGGTGGCGAAGCTTTCGTTTAACCACAGACCGTTCCACCAGTCCATGGTTACCAGATCCCCAAACCACATATGCGCCATTTCGTGCGCTATGGTATTGGCCAACCGGCGGCGCATGGCCAGAGACTTTTCTCCGCGGCTTACATAGTATTCACTAAAAGTAACCGCGCCAACGTTTTCCATAGCCCCGGCATTGAAGTCAGGCACAATGACCTGATCGTATTTTCCGAAGGGGTATTTCAAACCAAAATACTGGTTGTAGAAGGCAAAACTTTGCTTTGTTGGTTTAAACCAATCCTCGGTTTTGATATATCCGGCCATGCTCTTACGGGCAAACAAGCGCAGCGGTATATCGCCGGCCCGATCTTCCCAGACCTGAAAGGGTCCTGCGTGCAGAGAAAATACATAGGAGGAGATTTTCGGGCTCGCCGGAAAATACCAGTGCCTGGTGCCGTCGGCTGTATTTTCCACTGTTTTCTCCTCGCGCATGGTGGAGATCACCTGCCAGTGAGCCGGCGCAACCACATCCAGTGTAAAACTCGCCTTCAAATTGGGTTGATCGAAATGGGGAAACAATCGATTGGCATCATGGGGTTCGAAATCCGTGTACATATAGATGTCACCGGTTTCGGGATCCTTAATGCGATGTAGACCGGAGCCATCGGTTGAGTACTTGCGCCGATAAGTGACGACCAGTGTATTTTCCCCCTGGGTAAACAACTCCGGTGCCAGGGAAATAAACCACTTATCGTAATCCCAGGTTGCGGACTTGCCATTGACCTGTATCGAATCGACCTCGCCCTGGTTAAAATCCAGAGTGATAGGGGAAACAGGCGCCAGCGCCAGTTTAAAGCCGGCGTCCACCTTGGCGCTGAAAAACTCGCTGTCGCGATTTAAGCTCACTGAGAGCTTATAGTCAACTTCACTTATTTGCGATTTACGCACGGCGGCGTAGGTCTGGCTCAATTCCGCCGTTGCCTGGCGAATCACCGGTTGAGCGGGTTGAGCCGCCGCGCCGCCGGATTTGCCCCCCGGCGCACCGCTCTCACATCCCATTAACGCCAAACTCAATATCACCGCCAGTACTGTCCGATTTGTTGATAATTTCATCATGTTAACCTATTGCTTATTGTCCAGTAGTGTAGACGAACAGGTCCGCCAGACACTCAGGCTAACGCGCAAAGCAGGTTATGGGACTTGGCAATAAAACGGCGGGAAATCTGCCCACCACTGGCGCGGTTATAGATACTGACGGTTGCATTGTACTGCTTGCTGCGGAAGCATTTACCCCCAACCGGCCTGATCGTTGGGGCTGCCTCATCTCCCATACATCTACGGCTTTGTCACTGTAAGGGTTGTGCACGAAATGACTTCGCGCATTGCATCTGTGGAGATAATCTCTTCGCCCACCATGACCAGCAGAGCAATGGCCTCGATGGACTCTTCACCGGGCGGGTTGGTAACAACCTGTCCGTCGTGTGTTACGAATCCCAGCGGCGTCCCCAACCCCGCGTTGATAAGTTTACAAGCAATATCCTTCCATTTTTTTCCGCTAACCTCTATATCAAAACGCTTTGTCGAAGCGCCGTCGTGGGTAAACAGATTTTCGAGAATCCTTTCTGTGCCCGGCGCCGACAGCGCTCTGACAATGAGTTCAGGATAACCGCGAACCGGGCGAATTACCGCATCGGCGCCCAGACGTTGAAATCGTTTCCTGTTTTCATCGAGCACACACTCTGCAACTATGTGTGGATTGCACTGATACTGCTTAAGTCGGTCGAGCATGTCCAGAGTCAAACTGTCCGACGCCGCGTCAAACGCATCCGGGCACAGCAAAATAACATATTTGGCTTTTTCCACATTGAGATCTTGCAAATGCACCCTACTGCTGATGTCAAACTGATAATGCACCACCCCCATTTGCTTTAATTCGTTTGGCAAACCATCGGGATAATCCCTGGTTACGATTTCAATGGGCAGGGAGTCGATTCCCGGTGTCTGCTTGATTTGCCGTATCAGGCGAATCAGGTATCTGTCTCTGTCCGCAGAGGGAGTATTTATAATGAGAATATGATTTGCCATCTTAATCCATCTCCAAAGGCCTCGAGTCATTTTATCCCTTCGGTCCGCTCTGAGATCCAAAAAATCACCGGCCAATTGCGCCAACAGCCAGATCCCTAAAATATACATTAACAGGATAGTGGCAACTCGCCCTTGCGGTGTCGATGCGGACATATCCCCATAACCGACGGTGGTCATGGTGGTAAAGCTCAGCCATAGTGCATCCTGGAAGGACATACCTTCGAAATAATGCATGGCGACGGTGTGTAACAAGATGATAATAAAGAGGAGTAAAAACAGCCGGAGCAGTTTGTTTAGCGGATGCGCAGGGGATATTTTTGGCAGAATACTACCCCGAAGTTTCTTTTTGTGTTTCCAAAAAAGTAGAATATTAACCATGGTTTATATCTTTTTTTGTCACGCCCCAACCACCGGCAAATTATTCCATGTAGTAATCCATGGTGATGGTTTTTTCGGCCTCGTTCATCGTTTCGCCCGGTGTTAGGTCAGAGGAGATGCAGTCCCTCCAGAGACCGTTTGCGGCAGGGATGCCCAAAGCGCTTCGCGGGGCAGGCTCTGCCGCAAGCGAGCCCGTTCCATATTTTCGCTGCGGTTCCTAGCCTGATTCTGAGGACCGATAGCTGACCTATAGCTAGGCGGTCTTGACCGAGTTAGAAGAGAGGAGCGTCGAGTCATTTTTGGG
>JARROD010000169.1:0-8291 GCA_037384225.1 Exilibacterium sp. | reverse complement strand
TTTTTTTGTTAATTTCGACGAAATTATTATTTAGCGATAGTGCTCATGTAGCCGTGGATCCGGTGGCTGATATCGAGATAGATGACGATGAACCCAGGCAGATTTCCACCAATTGACAACTACTGTGCAAACAGACCTGGAATAGGATTAGAAATGACGCACAAAAAGACAGGATGCAATCCGCTGGAACTTCAGGAATATCGCTGGGATGTGTTTATTGCACACGACGCTGATTCCTTTCGACCTTTAGGATTGACTTACGAATTATTCAACCGAATAAACCCCAGGGATTTTCCTGACAAGATGCAGCATGGGGTAAGAATCATGGTTGACAGTAATTTTTCCATAGCGGATCAGGAGTCTGGTCAGCTGACGGCGACCAGCGTGTTCGAACCGTCCACAGATCCAGATGCACTGGATAATCTCTCTGTGTGGAGTGGAAGCGGCACGCGGGTGGATGAACGTGAGTACCTTTATTATACCGGGATCGCTAAAAGTGATCTGGCAGAGGCAGAAAATCCGAGCGACCCGAGGTCACTGGGCGTTGTTCCACAACGCATGTTTGGCGCGGTTTCGAGTGATGGAGGGAAGCAATGGAAGCGATTGCCTAAAGCGCCGCTCGTCGACTTGGATTCACCTGATAATCTTTGGTATGAACGCAGCGCACAAGATAACGCCGTCGCTGGAATTGTTTCAGTAAATTCTGCGTGTAGAGACCCTTTTGTTTACAGGGCTACCGAGGCAAATAATCTGTTTGCCGACGATGCCAGTGAAATTGCGAAGGGTAAGTACTATATGCTCTTTACCGCGCGAGTGAATTCAGAGAATGAACCGACAGGTATCACTAACCTGCATTACAGGGGTTGCGTAGGCGTCGCATGGGCATACTCACCCGAGGGCCCTTTCATATTGCAGGAGCCGATCCTTAACTTGGGGATTTTTAGTGATATGGAACTCCCATACCTTGTAATGAAAAACGACCGCGTGTATCTGTTCTTTAGTGTGCAGGACCACTGTATTGACGGTCGGGCTTCCACCGACGTCCACTTTGCGAAAAGCATTGGTATAGAGCCGGATAAGAGGAGGCTATATGGCTATGTATTTGAGCCCAATTTTAGTAAGTGGGTGCCTATGAACGATAGAGGCGGTTTGATTGATTCTCCTCAAGGTGTCTATGGAATCAGGGTATTTCAACAACCCGACGCACCGAACAAGTATGGTGCGCGCGGATTTTTCCTGCCATCGAACTGCGAGAGAACAGATGGCTTTGTGGATTTTTCATTGACCCCTCTCCTGAGGGTGGAATGGAACGACGATGGTACCATTCGTATAACTTTGTAAGGTGCTACAAAGTTGACTGCCTAAGCTTTTCGGCTACAGGTAGGCATTGTTCGGGTAGTACTCGCCTCTATGCTTCTGATCCGAAAAACACTTTCTTGGCGCCGGTAAAGCTCGATTTTTTGCCAATAACACAAATATCCGACCTCATATCATACTCAAAAGTTCTGCCTGCCATTGCATATTTCCCTTTGGTCTTCACATGCCAAGAGGTGCCGCCATTAATCTCCCATCCTCCCACTTTGGGTGATTTATCCACATGAGCTTGTAAGGTCGTCACTTTTTTTGAATGAATTGCCAAAACTTTTCCCAAAAGATAGGTATCTACAAGAAAAGTCAGGCAACATTTCACACCCATTCGTAATGCCAGCTATCAAAATAGAAATCAACTTCCGGTCAACCCAGGTGTACCGCCTTTTTCACACCCTTAATTGATATTGTTAAATTTGGTTCGACCTTATCCGTTATTGAAGGCATAGTGATGAAAGCAGAGCAAGATGGCTTTTTGATAGGTTACCTTGACGCGGCTAATAATGATGATCGCTCACAGCTCGCCGTCTTTGTAAACACCGATGCCGATCTACTGACAAATACACCGGCTCGCGCGATGACATCAATTCATTATTACACGGGAAATGATACCTGGGTGCCGAAGAATTCGGTCATGGTTCCGGTACAAAAAGGCGAGTTTTACATTTGTAAAATTCAACATACCAGTGGAAAGGCCAACAATTCGCTGTACTTTATTCCGCTCGTACCTGCCTAGCCCGTCTTATTTAATCGAAGGGCACTGATTGCAGTGCCCTTTATTAATACACACTTAACCGATAAGACAAACACCGAGTTCACTACTCAATAGCGAATCGATTGGTTCATTATAAGAAAGCTTTCATTCAACAGGACTGATAGTGTTTTTTAATTTCCGGTATGTTCAAAATTCGCTCTCGGTGCTCCATAAGTTTTGGAGCGGTGTCCTGAACCAGCGATGTCGGAATATGATCCAGATTTCCCTGGCACAAACTGTTCACCCAGACCACTATTTTTAAATCAGCAATAGTCAATCGATTCTCAATAAAGAACTCGCCACCACCGTCGCTCAACTTAGACTCTGCCCAGCGCAGTAACCGCATAATTGGCCCCGTCACAAGTTCATTTCTTGCCGTTAATAAAGCATCGCCTTCTAAACCAAAAGTCGCGACCAACTTATGGGTGACATCCTCCGTAGCCTCCATGATTTCATCACACAGTAACGCGGTATACACATCTTCAGGATACAAATTCGCTAGCCGAGCCGCGTAGCGACAAATACCGTTGCTCTGAGTCACGGCTTTTCCATCAACTTCTAATACAGGAACCTGGTTCAGCGGTGTCTTCTTGCGAATTTCGGGAAAATCACTGAACGGAAATCGGAAGTCTTCGAACTCAATACTTCCTAATTTAAATGCCAGTCGTGCTGGTTCGGCGCGTCCGCCCGGAATGTCAAAATAGATCAATTTTAAAGCAGCCATATCATCATCCTAAGTGAGTTAAACCCAAGCTATACTACACCGAATCGCGTTCATTGCGAACGTTAATCCACTCAGCTATCTTGCGTCGAGATAGGTCGACTGTAAGAGCGCTTTTTTGCTCCTTCAAGGAGTGGTATTCTAACCACCCTATTGACTGGTAGGTTATCATCGGATGGCCGCCGGATCGAAGGCACAAATACCCCGGGTTATTGAGAAGTTACTCCGCAGTGGATTCAACTGCGGTTTTCAGTATAATGACACCTTCGTTTCGCTGAACAGAATCGCAGCGCCAGCCTGGACTGGCTCTGTTAATTTCGTGTTCGGCTTCAACCTGAATACTCACCCAGGGAGAAAAAATGAAATCAAGCTACAAACTCCTGGTAATCGTCCTTTTTTCCACTCTTTTCGCGACAACCGTCATTGCCGAACCGGAGCTGGCGCCGGAACTGACGCAGTGGCTGCGCGATCACCCCGCCGCGATGACGGCATTGGACCGCCTCAGTCCCGGTGCGCGCGCGCGCTTCCTGCAGGGCGTGAGATTCCACAATGGCGTCTTCAGGGGCTTTAGCACGTTCGATCTGGAGGCCGAGCTCGATGGGCCAGGCTGCAAGGCTTTTCTATCGGCATTCGGACTGGAGGAATATACCCCGCCTTGCTACGGTGGCGAACCGGAGGCGCGGCGGCGGATTGCGGCGGCACCGAGCCTGCCTTCAGAGCTCGAGAACCGCTTCGACACGTTTATCGCTGCCGCGCACAGCAAATCCGACGAGGGCCGGGAAAAAGTCTTCGTGCGTCTGTTTCCGGAAGCGCAATCGGCGCAGAGCATTGCCGCTCTGGGCGACCACGACCTGTGGCTCCTGTTCCGCGCCGCCAACTACGGCGACACTCCGACGGCCACACACGTACGCATCCTGCAGCGCGTGTTCGATACCCTCCACGCGCGCAAACTCGCCACCCGCATGGATCATACGTACATACAACGGCGGCTGCTGGCGGCGCACCTCTATGCGGACGCACGCGCATTCAATTCCGTCCACACGGAAGCGGGGCTGGCGGCGATCCCGCAAATTATCGACGACGCAGGCCCGGCCTGGACAGGACCGACATTGTTGCGCCAGGACGGAAACAACTGGCGGCGCGAACCTGTCGATCTCAACAAGACGCAGGTCTTAGTACTGCACGGCTGCCACTTTTCCGAAGATGCCGCCCTCGACATCGCCGCCGATCCCATACTTGGCCCCGTCTTCGCCAAACATGCACGCTGGCTGTCGCTTCCACCAGGTTCAGGAGACTTTGACGCAGTTTCCCAGTGGAATCACAGCCATGCGCCGCAACGCATGGAAATGCTATACGACCTCGACGAATGGACGCTGATCGACCAATGGATCATGCCAACCTTTATCGTGGTGCGCGACGGTCGAGAGGTGGATCGCTTTTCCGGCTGGCGGTCGGGCGAACCCGAATTTCGCCAGAGGCTTATCGCCGCGCTGCGCCAGGTCGGTCTGCTGGACGCACCGTCAGAGGCGGACGCCGACGCCAACAAAGGCACGTAACTGAGCCAGTCCCACTCTCATATATTGCGTATATATTCATTGGGTATTCTAAGATCTATTTATACATTTAGAGATACTTGAACTTTATATAAATACCCTCAATCAGGACGATTGCCATATCAATTTTCATGACATATTTCTATATTTTCAAATTTAATTTTATCCAATTCAGGGATGAGGATAATATTTTTGATACGGTGGAAATATTGCTCGCACGAGCAAGAGCTTCATCGATTAATTGGGGAAAAATATATTCAGTGCTGTCATGATTAGCTCGTCTGGTGAGCTGCTACTCGCCAGGCGGGCGCCTGTTTCAACTCAATGTTTTGTGATCAATGCGTTAATCTTTTTTCCTCGTGTCGACAAAAGGGGCGACCACATTAACGCTTCCTTCGATGGAAATAGCAAGTGGGTTTATGTGAAAAGAAGATGTATCCAACTAATGAAATATCCTTCGGCATAGAAGTTAGCTTTTTAATTCGACGCTCTTGTGAAAATTAAATTATTGGGATTAATTATGCAGGTAGGGGCAAAAGTATTTTTTAGGGTCAATATAATCAGGTAACAAGCCTTCCTCTTTTGATTTGGAGAGAGCTATATAACGCTCTTTAAGACTCAATGATAAGCGGTGTGGTACAAAAGGTAGAGCAATCAATTTGGATTGCTTAAAACTCCAAATATAAAGCTGCTTTTCAAACAATACGCCAAAATGCATTTCCCTTCCATATTTTGCTCTCTGCCTGAGTGATCGACCTTCTTTTGCAAAATAAACTAATTTCTCCCGTACTACATGATCTACGATATGATGAAGATTTATACTGGAAACTGAATTAACAACCTGCCAATCTCTACTACCTCTTTCGAGGACTGGCGCAATGATACAATATTCACGACCATCAACCTCTTTTTCAATACTCGTTTCTACTGCAAGCGGGAACTCGTCCGCAAAATACCAGTAAAAGAAGGATGTTATTATGTAAGGAGATAAGAGGAACAATATTACTAAGGCTGCAAACAATAGATATTTCTTCATAAATTGTATATTTAAATGAAAGTGGTACGCAAAGCCACGTGCCAGCAATTGGAATTATGGCTTATTGTACAGGTATTGACATGATGCTCAGAATGTCGGAGCGCCGTTTCAATGCCCTTGCGCTCATCTATACCCAAAGCGTTGATTCGATTCTTCCAATTGTGCATTGCGCTGTTCAACAGTATCCAGCATTGTATTTAATGCCTTGACGAGATAACCAATTTCGTCATCGGTTGTCTTCTCCGCTCGCAGTGAATAATCTTCCTGCTCAACAATATTTTGTCCGGCAATAGTGATTCGCAACACACACGATAATTCTTCGCGTGAATGGGTCCATCACAATGAGAGCCCAGTGGCTATTGAGTATAATCGACTCACACCTGAATAAATCGATACTCCACAGGCTGTCTTTTGTGTGGCTCAGCAGCGAGAGCCAGGAAGGACTCGACAAAAAGACTGCCATTGAAAATGGTGTAAATTGGCGCCGGTAAAGCGCGATTTTTCGCCAAATTTTGCAGGTACTTGAGCTTCAATGCCAGCGTGCATACGATGTTCGTTATAGTAATGTTGAAAGGCAGTGAGTTTCTTTTGTAGATCGGTAGCGTTCCAGAAAAAAATTGATCGAACAGATCCCGGTGGGTGCTTCCTATCAACCTCTTCACGAAAGGGATAAAGGCTGGTAGGGTACCGTTTTGATTTCTTCAATATCCAATATTCGCAGATTGGCTTTCCAGCGATGATATCGAAATAATGGATCGTTATCTGAACTTAATATTTACGCTGTATCAAAGCCTTGTGAAAATTGATCAGCGTAGAGAATTTCAAAATAATAGTCGCTCTAATCAACTGAGAGTGACGTAGGAACAGTGATAAAAACCCCAGTAGAAAACTATCCGTCACTGTCAACTTGGGAGACCGATTTTGCCTGCGGCTTTGGACGACAGTGAATCCAAAATGCCACTAAAAATTTATCGGTTACCCTTGAATCTGGCGCATCAAAAGTCGGGCTTGCATGTATGCATCCAGTTATTTATCACTCAGTTAGGGGAGCCAAAAAGGGTGGTGTCTCGACCGATCAGTCATTGCTATGGGGCTGAAGGAGGTTTAAAAACATTTTTCCGCCATGCGATGCCCATGGCGTCGGTGCCTTGCTCGTTAAAAAAGTTTTTGAGTGCAGTTCAAGCTGAACAGACTGGAAATAGTAAATATCCAAGGACAGAACATCTTCCAATCATCCAGAATAAGCGGCCATCGCCACACTCATCACGCTCAATAGAATCAGTCCGCCACCAAGCCATTCCTGTTTTTGAAGGGGCTCGGCAAAGCGAAATTTCGAGTAGTATAAAGTCCCCATTACCTCGATTTGCCCAAGGGTTTTCACTAAAGCGGGATGCACCAGGGAAAACGCGGTAAACCAACCGATGGAACCCAAAGCACTGTACAACCCCACTTTGCCACTGAGCGACGGATCGGTGCGAAACGCATGCAGGGGATTGCCCGTGTGCCGGGTTTGTATCAACCAGAGCACCAGCGTCTGAACCAGTAACACATAGGCCAGAGTGACCCCGGCGCGGACTGCAAAATGCCCGTGCAGTTGATTGCTGGCGTAGGCGACACACACTGAAGTGACGGCAAAGCAGAAACCACTGGCCACCCCCAGTAAAGTGTTAGCCTGCAGCAGATCACGCCAACCGGGCCGAGTATTTTTCTGACTCAAAATCAAAATGCCTATGACGCCAATGAATATGCCCAGCCAGGACAACCAGGTCAGGGGATGGGCAAAAAAAGCGAGCCCTAACAGGGCCGTCATCAGCGCTTCGGTTTTGGCAAACAGAGTACCGCTGGCATAACTGCGGGTCTTAAACAACCGCAGCATAAAATAGGTGGCGGCAATTTGGGTCAGTGCCCCCAAAGTGGCGGGCAAATAGAACGACCAGTCGCCACCCGCTTCCAACGATCCGAACCATTGGGAACAAATCCAGCAATACAGAAAAACAAACGGCAACCCGAACAACGAACGCGCCAGCGTGGCATGAAGCGTCCCTGATTCCTTCGAAAGGGTATTCTGGTGGGCTGTCCGCATGGATTGAAACAGCGCTGCCAGCAAAGTAAAGCTAATCCACATGGAAGAATTCCTTCTGGGTGACTAAATGGCAGCATCACCCGAGGGGATCCAAAAGTAAAAGGAATAAATTTAATAGATTCCATTCCTTTGAGAAATACGTAGGGTCTGTTGACATACCTTCAGGGCACAGATAGTCCGACAAGGACTTCAGCGCACGGAGCTGATAGGCATTGGCGGATTTGATCTCGTAGGTAGCGTTTAACTCACCAAAATGAAATTGAACTCGACCAGTGTCAGCCTAATCCAGTTCGATGTCTGCACGATCCAGCATGCGGAACAAGGCCCTGCCGCCAGGGAATTCATACTGATCAGAAGCTCCATCCAGGGTTTCTACCACCATACTCGCCCCTGGTTGCTGAGCAGGCCACGAAAGTTCTCGCCAAAAACGCGGTCCCAGCGAGGAAGGCCTGACTTGTGCGAATTGCTAAATCAGGCGGCCATTGGAAGCCAAAAATAGCCGACAGCATTGTAATTTCCAGTTACAGGGTTGAGAAAAATTGTTAAACGCTAGCTTTCAGGTCACTGAGCGTAATCATCAAGGTCATTGGATCCAGAGGAGAAACGGTGAAGCTAATCCGTTCATAAAAGGTTTTGGCCTCTACTGAGAGGGCATGAACTATCATTCCCCGTACACCTATTGAATCGGCTGCTTGAATGATTCGTAGCCCCGCATCGCGCACCAAAGCCCTTCCCAACCCATTATTTTGTTACGAGTAAGTTCGGGAAAGCCTTTG
>JARROD010000168.1:0-12732 GCA_037384225.1 Exilibacterium sp. | reverse complement strand
ATTCGGCGGCCATCCGGAGGTAGTTGGCCCAGACACGCCGGCAAGTACGTCCATGTAGGCTTGGCGTCGGCATCCATGCCTCCGACAGTCTGGGCCAACTACCTCCGGACGTCCGCCTGCCACTGTGCTTACCCCGGGTTATTGAGAAGTTACCGCATTTAAAAATCGTTTCCCCGCTCTTACAGGCAGGCGGAAAAGCATAAGGATTAAAAAAATAATACTGTAAATCCAAACCTGACCGAAATCCGCTTTTGTAAGCCACAACAGGTGAATAATACCCAGCACTCCTACGGCGTAGGTCAGGCGGTGGAGCTGGTTCCAACGGCGGCCCATACGCCGTCGCACGGCCAGAGGCGATGTGGCGGCAAGAGGTATTAACAGCAAGAAGCCAAAAAAACCGGCGGTAATGTAGGGGTGCTCCCCAATATCTTCTAAAACATAGTCCAGTGACAACGACTGGTCAAACACCAGGTAGATAAGGAAATGCAACAAAACATAAAACGCACTGTATAGTCCCAGCATGCGACGCAGTTGCATAAGCCATTTGAGTCCGGTGATTTTTACCAGGGGACTGACACCAAGTGTCAGCAACAAAAATCTCAGTCCCCATTGTCCGGTGCTGTGGGTGAGGCTTTCAATTGGGTTTGCTCCCAGCGACTGGTTCAGCAGCCTGTAAAGCAGCAGCAAAAACGGCAATAGTGCAAACAGGTGCACAAGAGGTTTTATACGGGTTTTTATTACTTTGGTTGTCACTCGCATCGGTCAACGACTCATGCCTTAGTAAAAGCGTTTCAGATCCATGCCTTGATACATGCCGGCCACCTGCTCCTCGTAGCCGTTAAACATCAAGGTGTCGCGTTTAAACAACTCGCCAATGCGCCGCTCTCGGCTCTGGCTCCAGCGGGGATGACTCACCTTGGGGTTTACGTTGGAATAAAACCCGTACTCGGACGGCGCAGACATATTCCAACTGGTATCGGGCTGCTCTCTGGTGAAGCGAATCTTCACAATCGATTTGATGCTTTTAAAACCGTATTTCCAGGGTACGACAAGTCGCAGCGGGGCGCCGTTTTGGTTGGGCAGTGGTTTGCCGTATAAGCCAACGGCCACCAGTGTCAATGGGTGCATGGCTTCATCCATGCGCAGGCCCTCGCGATAGGGCCAGCGCAGGACCTTACGCTGCTGCCCCGGCAGTGGATTCTTGCGGTCGTAAAGTGTTTCGAAAGCGACAAATTTAGCGTCATTGTTGGGTTGGAAACGCTGCAGTAGATCCGCCAGTGGAAAGCCGACCCACGGAATAACCATGGACCAGGCTTCGACACAGCGAAATCGGTATATGCGTTCCTCAAAATCGTGGGGTTTAAGAATGTCCTCCAGTGTGTAGGAGCCGGGTTTGGCGCATTCCCCCTCCACGGTGACAGACCAGGGAGCGGTGACTAACGCATCGGCATTCTCCACCGGATCCCCCTTGTCAGTGCCCAGTTCGTAAAAGTTGTTGTAATGGGTGATATCCTCGAAGTTGTTCAATTTCTCATCAACCTTTACGGTGTTGGGTGCGCTGGCGATTTTATCGCTGAACTCCGCTATTGAAGCCCAAGCCAGATTGGGCAGGTAACTGGCCAGAGAAAGAGCCGTGCCGCCGTAGAGACCTGTTTTTAAAAACCGGCGACGATTGCAGTAAAGCTTGGGGTCGGTGACATCATTTTCAGTCAGTTGGTGCGGCGCTTTAGTCTTGATCAGCACTACAGATTCCTCAAGTGTGGCTGGCGGGTTCTAGTAAATCAATTGACGGACATTAAATCAATTGCGTTACAGTAGATAAGGGCCAGCATAAAAATTTATGGGTAGTGGGTCGTGCACGGCCCTAAACATTATGAATGGTATCTGCGCCGAGGGTTCCGGTAGATTAAATTGTTTAGAGAAATTTGATGTTTTCGTGACAAATTAGCGATGTCTACCGGGTTGTTGGCGGGAAAAAGAAATCTAATTCGACACGCTCAAGCGTTTCGGGTTTCGGTTCCCAGTCCTGATTTAGCCTGATGTGTCTAAAAATTGTCTCAAAATTGGTACTTAAGCTCGAAATGAAAGCCTTTTTTAGACCATTTGGCTTTATAGCGGACGCCTTCCGAAAAGGAATCCACACCTCCCTCGTATTTGCCGTTGAGCAGCATCAATACTGGAGAATTGAAGCGTTTTTCCAGAACCTCAATCAGATTGTCGGCGGATATTTCCTGCGCGCCAGATATACTTTCAGCGCCCATACTGGGGAGGGACGTATGGGCATCATAATAAGGCGAATAAATGACTGTGTTCCCACTCTGAACTGGGCGCCGTTGAATCGCTGCAAAGTGAATAGATTGGTTTTGGATTAAAGCGTCACTCAGGGGGGTGTCCGAGGCTGACTTGGAGAGACTCCCAGCTTGTGCCAACGGCAGGGCGGCAAAGGCGAAAACCGCTGACACTGTGGAGCGGATATAGCGCTGCCTTTGTAGCGTTTGACGACATTCCTGCACCAGGTTTGTCGTGTGTAATGTCTTTACTGCTGATGTGGGAATCATCTTGCGGGTCTCTAACTGCCTACGTGAGACAGTATGCCAACTGGATATTTCCTATTCTGCCAACTGTGTCACACTGGTTAGATCGATTGATCATGGTTTTTGGGGCGGCTTGGTGGTCGCGATATAACGCTATATTTTCAGTAATTAGATCCGGGCACGTCTGCCAATGGCGTTCTAAAAAAAGCCTGTAAGCCGCGGCTGGCGCGGCATCCACGGTTTTTGGGAGCGCTGGAAAAGGTGCCAGTGCGCGATAGGTGTGCCACAATAGGGACGGCTTCCCCTGTTGACATATTTCAAACTGGTATGATATTCAAGGAGTATCTAACCTCTAGGGGCTTGTTTGTATTGAAACATCCATTGTTAGATCGTTTTCCCGCTGCAATGGCAGCGGCCGGAGTAACAGCTACTACTTCGGTCTCATATCAAATCCCGATCAGGCGGATTCGGGGCCATGAACCAGGAAAAGCGGCCGAAAAGATTTCACGCATATCCTTAATCAGTAATTTTCAAAACAAATATTTACACCTTTCCCGTCCAACCTTCACCTCGACCTTAATCTATCGCGTATTTAGGCAGTTATTAATTTGTCGCTGCGTCCAGCGAATACTTCCCGCTTTTAATGCTCGTCTACTTTTAGCAGGTGTACGTCTTTATGGAAAAAATATTTGTACTTGATACCAATGTCTTGCTGCACGATCCTCTCGCTATCAGTGCTTTTGCCGATCACCATGTGGTGTTGCCGATGACCGTGCTGGAGGAGTTGGATGTAATTAAAGACCGGCCGGATAAGGATGTAAGCCGTGAAGCCCGCATCGCCATTCAGTCAATAGACAATATCCTCAGTGATGCCAAACCCCGGGAAATTCAGGAAGGCGTAAAATTTCCCGGTGCCGGCCTGAACATGCCGAGTGGGACCCTGGCGATCTTTCCGGATCAATTGATTAAAAATGATGACAATATTCCGTTTTTAAACGGCACGCGGCTACAGGCCAACGACAACCGCATTATCAACGTGGCCTTGAGTCTGCAGGCGAGCCGCCCCGAGGCTCTGGTGTGCCTGGTAACAAAAGATATCAATATGCGTCTCAAAGCCCGGGGATCGGGGCTGGAACATGTGGAAGAATACCGCAAGGACCGGGTACTGGATGATATCGATCTGCTGGCAAGAGGTTATGAATACACCCCCGGTATCTTCTGGCAGCGGGTGGAAAAAGTGAAAACCATAAGCCGTGGCCGGGAGACCATCCATACTATCGCCCGGGAAACCTTGCCGAATGCCTATCCGCATATGTTCATTTTGGATGACTCCGAATTCATCGGCTTTGTCAGCGAAGTGGACGAACACTTTATCCGTCTGATCGACTTAAACCGCTCCAGCCTGATGCACCAGGAGTTCTGGGGAATCCGACCGCGCAATCTGGAGCAGGCGATGGCGTTTTTCGTTTTGCAGTACGAGGATTCCGATATGACCGTGATGACCGGCCCGGCGGGATCGGGAAAAACCCTGCTGGCCCTAGCCTACGGGCTGCACGTTATTATGGAGGAAAAGCGTTACAACAAATTGATTGTGGCACGTAATACACCGTCTATCGCGGAAGATATCGGCTTTCTGCCGGGTACTGAAGAAGAAAAGATGACTCCCTGGCTGGCGGCTTTTGACGATAATCTCGAAATTCTGCACGGCGGTGATGAACACAGTTTCAGTAGTATTGATTACGTAAAAGAGCGCGCCAATATTCAATTCAAATCGCTGAACTTTATGCGTGGCCGCTCGTTCAATAATGCATATATCATTATTGATGAAAGCCAGGGATTGACGCAATTTCAACTGAAATCGATTATTACGCGGGTGGGTAAAAATTCTAAGATTATAGTGCTGGGCAACCTCGCACAAATCGATAATAAATACATTACACCGTTAACTTCAGGCTTGACTTATCTGGTTGAAAAAGTGAAAAGTTATTCTTACGCCAGCATTATGCATGTCAACGGTATTGAACGCAGTCGCCTGGCGGAGTTTGCGGAAGACAACCTTTAGATCTGATAGTCGCAACTGGATTGAAAGCAGAAATACCACGGGCCCGGGGCCTGCAGGGTCCCGTGCCCGGGTCATTGAGTAGATACATCCCGAGTGGTAAGAAAACTCTCTCGATCCAGGTAATCGACAATATCACTGGCTATCTTTTCAGGCGATTGCTCAGACGTTTGGATATGGATCTGGGGGTTTTCCGGGGCTTCGTAAGGGCTATCCAAACCGGTGAAGTGTTTGATTTCACCGCGTCGGGCTTTTTTATACAGCCCCTTCGGGTCGCGTGCTTCGCAGTCCTCAAACGGTGTGTCGATAAAGATCTCGATAAAATTGTTGGCGCCACACAGTTTGCGCGCCTGTTCCCGATCCTGCTTGAACGGTGAGATAAAACAGCTCAAGACAATCAGGCCGGCATCGGTCATCAGGTTGGCGACTTCACTGATACGGCGAATATTCTCCTGGCGGTCGCCTTCAGTAAAGCCGAGGTCCTTATTGAGACCGTGGCGGACATTGTCGCCGTCCAGGATGTAAGTGTGGTTGCCGCGCGCGAACAGCCTCTTCTCAACCAAGTTGGCAATTGTGGACTTGCCGGAACCGGAAAGGCCGGTAAACCACAGCACCACCGGTTTTTGCTGTTTGGCGGCTGAGCGGGCGGCTTTATCCACTTCGAGTGCATGCCAGTGGACATTGGTGGCGCGATCCAGATGTACCACCTGGTCGGAAATCAACTCGGGTTCTTGGGACATCAAAAATACCCCTCTTGTTTTTTTGCTCTATATTCCACAGCCCTGTTAGCGGCTAACCACAGTGGGTGTGCATCGGCAGGTTTCTATAAATTTATAGAAATTCTATAGGTCAATTTATAGAATGGCAAGTTTTTCTATAGCTCTATTTATAAATTTTCGCTATGTCGCTTTCGGTGCAACGAGAACTTGCGAGATGCTGCTTCCTCGATGACACAGAATTCTTTAGAATTTTCAAATGATACGGAAGGCGGGAGCTTTTTGTGGTGGATAAGAAATCCAAATATGACAAGCGCTATATAGCGGCTGTCGACGCGGCTGCAGCTGTGTTTGCGGACAAGGGCTATCACGGTGCCTCTACTATTGACATCGCTAATAGGCTCGATATCAAGCAGGGTAGCCTTTATTATTATTTTCCTTCCAAAGAGGCGGCGCTGGAGGCGGTGTGTCTGGAAGGGATTAAGTACCAGACGGCGTATCTGGAGTCACTATTGGAAACAGACCAGTCATTTGCCGATCGGATCCGGGCGATTTTTAACCACACGCTGATATCCCTGCAAGATCGTGCGGCCTATATGATTGTGTTCAACGACGAACGCCAATTTATTCCCATTGAGCGGCGCGGTAATATTCGCAGCCAATCTCATTTTTACCACAAGCGGCTGGAGCAGTTATTTGCACGGGCTCAACAGCGTGGTGAGATGAATCCACATCTGGATGTTTATATTTCGGTGCGCGCTTTTACCGGTTTGCTGACTTCAATTTCCTCCTGGTATCGCTCAAAACAGGATGTAGACATTGATGTTGAAATGGTAGCAGAACATTACAGTGAAATTTTTTTAAGGGGCAGTAGTGTGAAAGTAGCTTCTCAATAACCCGGGGTCGGCACAGTGTCAGGCGGATGGCCGCCGGATAGAAAGCACAAATACCCCGGGTTATTGAGAAGCTACGTGTGAAACCGGGAGTTATTTCGTGCACGTTCCTTAGCACTAATACCAAAAAGAAAAGTACAGCCGAATCACATCTGCATCGAAGCTGTACAGAGGTTCCTCGCCGGCGTTTACGGTCGGATCATTGAGGCTGACTCTGGCATCGCGGAAATCGTCGTAATCGAACTGCATATGATCCCAATAGAGATTGACAGTGCTTTTTTCGAAGGCAGATAAAAAGTCCGCTTTCAGTTGGTAAGTGACACCGAGGCCGAATGTGCGGTTGGTGTAAGTACTCAGCTCTTTGTCTCTGGCTCTGAATTCTTGTGCGTTACGAAACTCGAACAGGTCGCTGTAAAAGTCGGCCTTGGTCTGTTTATAGAAACGCAGTTTGGCTTCCAGCATCCAGTTGCTTTTCAGCGGATGCGTGTAGCGGATCTCGAAGTTGTCAGCTTCAATGCCCCAGTTGTCATTGTAGTTGCGATATTCCCCCCGCAGGGCGGCCCGATAGGGTAGATAATAGATAGTGCGTAGCGCCACGGCATCGCTGTTGCGGGTTTCGGGGTAATTTTCCGCTTCGGTGCCGAAAGGCGTGGCACTGAATGGAACGAGAAAGCGTACAAAACGGTAGGGATTTTGTAAAAAACCCTCGTCGGCGACGGTTTCAAGACCAATACTGGCAATCCAGTTTTTTGTTAGCACCTGGGACAGGCCGATGCTGTAACGGCGGTGTTCGGCTTCCTCGGCAAATGTCTCATCGGTATTGTTTCCGACGTCATCCTGACCCAGGCTAAAGCCCATGGATAGTGTGGTTAGATCGCCGAAAAAATCCTGACTGACTCCCACGGCAAAGGTTTCGGCGTCATAGTCATTTTCACTGCTGTTGGTGTAGCTGACGTTCATGATGGTGCGGTCGTGCAGATATTCGGCGCCGACGGAGTACTCCGTGCGCTCTTCCGCATAACGGCTGGCGCCGGAAACCTCAACATCGATCGAAGCACTGCTGACATAATCCGCGTAGTAGTTGGCGTAAACAGATACCGCGTCGGCGAACTCCTTGCGCACCAAAACCGAAGGGCCGTCAATTGTTACGCCGCCGCCGTCGAAGCTGTGGTAGAGAATATCCAGGCGATCCTCCGGCAGCACCGTGGCCAGGCTCATTTTTGCCAGCAGTGCCACCACGGCGGCAATGACCAAAGCCAGCGCCAGCCGCAGCCAGGCCGCTGGCGTTATCTCAGTTGCAGCCACAACCACCTCCCGCGCTGCCTTCGGCGCCGCGGGCGGCTTCGCGTGCTTCATAGACGTGGTTGATATAACGGGTGGCGACGGCATCGCGCTCGAAACTCATAATCGGATCGGCCAGGTGTTGTCTTTCATAGGGTTTGACCCAGGGCTCTATGCCGCTGGGCAGAGAGCTGCAGCCACCCAGCAGAATAAGACACAGTGCCGCGCTGTACTTGAAAATGTACTTGAAAATACAGTTGAGAGCCCGTTTGTATCTATTCATTCTCTAATCAACTCCCGAATGTACTGGCGGTATTTCTCCTCATCCCCGGATTTATAACTTTTGTGCTGATAACGCAAATTGCCGTTGCGATCTATCAAAATCGTTGTCGGCATGGCGCTGACATGGAAAGTCTCGCCGACGCTGCTCTCGGTATCGTAAAGAATGGGAAAACTGACATCGGTTTTTTTCAGATAGCGATTGGCATCGGCCGGGCTTGCATCCAGGTTGACACCGAGAATAGTAAAGCCGGCGCGACTGTAGCGCTGATAAAGTTGATCCAGCAGCGGCATTTCCTGGCGACAGGGGCCGCACCAGGAAGCCCAGAAATTCAACATCACCACTTGCCCGCGCAGTTCCTTCAGGCGCAGGTTTTTACCGGCGCGGCTTTTCAGAGGGCTTCCAGATTGTTACTGGTTTTTTCTTCGCCGAAAATATCCAGATCGAAGATATGGTCGCGCATATCCAGATGCAGTGCCACCCAATCAGTGGCGAACAGACGCAGGCCGCCGCCGAGGGTATAGGTAAACACTTCATCGCCGGCGAAGTCCGTATTACCGGCGCCGGCGATCAGGTAAAAATTGGAATTAAAGGCCCACTTTTCGCCGATAAACACTTCGCCCGGCAACAGGTTATAGCCGATAGTAAGATTGTAGTAGCTGAGTTCCCTTTCTTCATCCGTCAGCAATTGCGCGGTACCGCTCAGTACTTCAAAGCTGGATTCTTCGGCCGTGCTTTCCCCGTAATTGGCTTCAAAAAAGAAATCCTCCGATACGTGGTAGGCAAAGCGCAGGCCGCTGACCCTGTTGCTGCCGAAATCCTCGATACTCATGATGCCGTAGAAAATCCCCACCTCGATATCTTCGCTGTCGATTTTCTCTTCCCGCACCCGCCGGCGTTTCATCTCCGGGGTGATAATTTTATCCAGCACCGAGTTGCTCTCGTTGTGGGATTGAGTATCAGATCGGGCCGTGGAGTCGCCGTCGGACTGAGTGTCGGGGGGGCGTTCTTCCCCGACTTGCTGTGCTTGCAACGACGCCGGCAAGCACAGGGCGAGGGTTGCGGTGAGCGCCAGCTCTAGAAAAATACGCTGAATCCGGCCTTCCATTCGTGTACTTCCTCGTTTTCGTTGCGGCTGGTTAAAATTAAATGGTTGCTGTATTCCAGCCGCAGCATAAAGTGGCTGGTAAAATAGTAGTAAGCGCCGAGGCCGACCAACAAGGCATTGTCGGTGCGGTCCTCTGTTTCCACCAGGGTCGCGCTCGGATCGGTGTTTATGACGCCAACGCCGAGGGTAAAAAACGGGGAAAAGCGCCATTCTGGAAAGGGTTGGTGGACAAGGTTCAGATTAGCCATTTTACTGTTGGAAACACTGCCGGTCGCCTGCTCCAGTTTCAGTTCGGCGGAAAGGTTGGGCGTAAAACGGTAACTGCCGTATGCTGTCAGCGCGTTGGCGCCGTCAAAATCGCCCCAGAGCACCCCCATCTCCCAGCGCCGATCGACATAATCCAACTGTGTGGGGTCGCCGAGTTCAACGTTCTGGCCATCCAGTCCCAGCGTCCCCTGCATCTGCTCGCGTTTCACCCAACCGGTTTTGCCGCGCGCGGTCATGATTTTAAACCAGTCGGTGCGCTGCTTGAGGATGGTAACCGTTTCACCTTTTTCGCTGACATGGACAATGGGATAACCCCGCCCGGGGCCGCTGTGTAATTCAATATAGGGGTCGGCGATAACGACCACAAACAGCTCATCACCACTTTCAGCTGTCTCATCGGCCCAGGCGCAAAGGACCGGCAGGGTAATCAGTAACACGAAGAGCAAAGCGGCTGGCAATGCCCACGGGTACTGCGGTTTTGTGTCGATCATGGGCATCCGTATGGCTGGTTTGTCAATTCTCAGGCGCATCGAACGGATTATTATAGTACTGGGCGCCGATGTCGAGCCATTCTGAGATCAGTTTAACCTCGGCCGGTTCCAAAAAGCCGTTATGGTCAACGGTTTCAAACACGGGTGAAAAAAAGTTGGAGCTCGCGGCGGCGCCGGCAGCCGACATTGCTGGGGTCACAGGAATCGTTGTTGTCGCCTGCACCGGGTTACCGTCGGCGTCGGTCACCAGACTGTCGTCCGGGTTGGTTTCGTAAACCGGGTTGCCGTTGGCATCGGTGACCAGTTCGAGGCGCGGTTGTAGTTGGCCGTCCACTTCTTCGCGCTCCACATCGGTGCGCAGTAGCTCCAGGTAGGAGACAAGGTAGGCGGTGTTGGCGTTGGAGGTGGCGCCGCTCAAATCGAGGTGTCCCGCCGGCTCGCGCAGATTCCCCATGGCATCCTGGTCGCTGTGGCAATTGATACAGGTGTTGTCGCCGCGGTCCTTTTCCCATAATGGCTGAATATGAGTCGGGTAATGCAGTGTGGTACGGCAGAGGGGGGTCCAGGTGGTGATACATTGATCGCTGGTGGGTTTGGGGGTGTCGAGGTCGTTGTAGGCAAGCGCGAAGCTGTCGGCCGCGGGTGTGGCGGCATTGTCCGGGTCCACCCATTCGTCGACAAATTCGATATCCAGACTCGGGGTGCGAATACCCTCCACCCGGGCATAGATCTCTGCCATAGTTTCCCCTGGATCGCCGGCAAAATATCGGGGATTGGTGTTTGGGAAAGCCTCACCGACGACGACAGCGCCACTGTTGATTGATGCTGGGCCGGCGCCGGGGCGCCCGTGGGGGATTTCACTATCGGCCGTGTGACAGCCGTTACACTCGCGCACTTCGCCGGGGCGCAGCTGCAGCCAGTTCTGATGGCGGGCGTAACCCGGCAGACGTTTGCCTTGCCCATCCAGTACCGAGATGGCAAAGGGAATGTCTGCCGGCACCTTGATTTTTACCGAGCCGTCCGGTTCGATCGGCGCATAACCGATAATGTCCCGCATCGACTGGCTGGCGTTGACACCAAAGGCACTGTTGTCGAAATTGCGCACATCCCGGTCGGGAATCGGCACTGCCTTGACGATGCGCAGAAACCGCGCCGGGCGTTCATCGGCGCTTGTCAACGCCGGGTCGGCGGTGTCGGCGATGCCGTTCGGTGATGTATCTGTGCCATCGAAGTCGTAAACACTGCGGATATGAATAACCCCTACCCCCTCGGCCACTAGGTCTTCGTCCACTTCGTTTTCATCGTTGTTGCCGTCGTTGAGCGCGGTGCGCGGAACCGCTTCTTTGGGAGCGATATACGTCGGCGCTGTTCTGGGTTCCAGGGTAATGGCATCGGTAAACAGGGTACCCTCGGTGGCCGTTATCACCGGCCGTTGAGTCCCATCGTCGAGGTTGTAAATCCAGATGCCGTAGAAAGGCGCAGCCTGTTGTACATTTTCAATAGCCAGATTTTCCTCAGTGCAGGGGATTATCTCTTCAGTGTCCGGGTCTGTGAGGCGGCACTGGCTCCAGCTTACCAGCAGCCGGTTGGTGCCGTCGTAGAGCGGGTACGCAGAACTGAAATGGCCGTGTGGGGAAGGGGCGATGTCGGTGGTAACCACGGTATCTGTGGACAGGGGCTCCTGGCCCGGCCCTGTGGCGCCGGAATTAAACACCACCGGCTGATCGATTTCGGTGTAATTGGCGCTGTCTATGGCCACTATATCGCCGCCGAGGTTGAGGCTGGACGTCGCCCGCAGGGACGCCAGAATTTTACCGTCGGGCATTTCCCGCGGTTGTAAAAAAACCGCGGTGCTGGCGTCGGTGCCAGTATCCTGGCAGTGGTAGCCGTAGTGAAAACTGAGATTGTGGCCGTTGGGATCGACTTTGTACAAACTCAGGCTGTTGCGGTTGGCGATATTGTCCCAGCGGGTAAAAAGCACTTCACCGCTTTGCAGTACGGTGGGGTCCAGGTCGTGGCTCTGGTTGTAGGTAATCTGTTCGATATTGCCGCCGTCGTCGTCCATCACGTGGAGCACAAAGGCTTCAGTATTTCTGTTTTCATCCAGGCCGGAGTATTGCGGTTTGCCTTCGTCCAATAGAATCGCGCGGCTTCGGCGCTGGCGGGTTGACGAAAATACAATGCGGCCATCGGGAAGGTAGTGCGGGGCCAAGTCTTGGCCGGCCTCGGCGACAATATCGGATTCAATAATCCGCCGCAGGGTGTCGCTGCTGAGTTCATATTCCCAGATATTCCATTTCGGTTGCTCATCCTCATCGAGGCCTTCAATTTCGGGGGCGCGCATGGCAAACAAAATTTTATCGCCGTCACTGGAAGCTTCCAGATCTTTAACATCGTAAAGCTCTCCCGCCTCGAAAACGCCGGCGGTAACCGTCACCGCACCGGCGCCGGCGGAGGCCCTGTCCCTGAGAATCAGCTCCGCGCCGGGGTTGAAGACGGCGGGGGTGAGCACGTTATCGGCGCTGCGCGCGCCCTGGTCGTCACTGGGCAAGGGGCGCTTGACATAGGCAATAGGCAGATCCACCGCGACCGGGTCCGGCTCCTGATCACCGCTGGAACCGCCCCCACAAGCCATTACCAAAGCGGAGGAAATGCCACAGAAGGCGTATTTCATGCAGGGCTTGCGATTGGATACTTGCATATCTCGAATACCTTGTCAGGGCGCACACGCTTCTAGTCGAGGCGTACATGCTATACAGGCCAATGAGCCCAGGCAATGCTTTTTGCAAACGCTTTTTGCTAACTCTTTTTAGCTAACAACAATTACAGCCGGAGCCGATGGAACCATTTGTTGCAGTTATTCCGTGCCCGTTCCTTATGTTCTTCCTGGTGTCGATTTTATTAACACACTAATATTCAGTGCCTGAAAACAATAATCCATTACTTCAGCTGATATTGTTACGCTATTATTTCAATAGGATATTAGAAACAGAACCCCCTCTCAATTCTTACTAAATTGGGAATTGTCGCCAATTTAATGTGACCAATGGTTATTTTTTTCTGATAAAAGCAGCGCAATTTTATTGTGGCACTGTGTACTATG
>JARROD010000167.1:0-8294 GCA_037384225.1 Exilibacterium sp. | reverse complement strand
CCCAGACACGCCGGCAAGTACGTCCGTGTAGGCTTGGCGTCGGCATCCATGCCTCCGACAGTCTGGGCCAACTACCTCCGGACGGCCGCCCGACACTGTGCCTGCCCCGACTTATTGAGAAGTTACCTTTCCTATACCCAAAGCGTTTGAGAGCACCGTATCCCGGGATATTGGGAAGTTACGGGTAAAGTATTTTCCGAATAGTCCCGGGTAGTGTACTGTGTCGCCCTGATGTTATGCCTGCAGGTATCAAGATTTATATGTCCCATGTATCAGAGTATTTTGCCACCTGCCCCAAGGGGCTGGAGGGCTTGTTGGCCGCGGAAATCAGGCAACTTGGGGAAGCGTTCGGGTGCGCTGGCGAGGCGGTGCGCGAAACCGTCGCCGGGGTGTATTTTCAAGGCGATTTAACGCTGGCTTACAGTGTGTGCCTGTGGTCGCGTCTGGCCAACAAAGTACTCTTGCCGCTGTCCCGTTTCGAGGCCGGTTCGGCGGAAGATCTCTATCAGGGTGCCCGAGCGATTCCCTGGCAGGAACACCTCAATCCCCACGGCACGCTGGCGGTGGATTTTATCGGCACCAGTGCGGCGATTCGCAATAGCCAGTTCGGCGCGCTAAAGGTCAAGGACGCGATTGTCGATTGCCTGCGGGATTACTGCGGCCAACGCCCTTCTGTGGCGAAGCGCGACCCGGACCTGCGTATCAACGCCCACCTGGCCAAAGGCAAGCTGATCCTGGGTCTGGATTTGTCCGGCGACAGCTTGCACAGACGCGGCTACCGCACCCGGCAGGGGGCGGCTCCGCTGAAGGAAAACCTCGCCGCGGCGGTGCTGTTGCGCGCCGGCTGGCCGCCGTTGGCGGCGGAGGGGGGCGCGTTGCTGGATCCCATGTGCGGTTCCGGCACGCTGCTGATCGAGGGCGCGCTGATGGCGGCGGATATAGCCCCGGGTCTGCTGCGGCCGCGGTTTGGGTTTGAACGCTGGCTCAATCACCGCGACGATACCTGGCTGCAATTGCGTGAGGAAGCCATTGCGCGGCGCGAGCGGGGACTGGCGACGCTGCAAAACGAGATCCGCGGCTACGATGCCGATGTGCGGGTGATTCGCGCGGCGGAGTCCAACATTTTGCAGGCGGGTCTCGGCGACAGGGTGCGGATAATCCACAAATCCCTGCGTGAATTGAAAAAGCCCACCCACACTGCTATCGCCACGGGGCTGGTTATCTGCACTCCTCCCTACGGTGAACGCCTGGGTGAAAAGGAACAACTGAAAGGGCTCTATCGGCAACTGGGGCAGCGGTTAGGGGCAGAATTCAGCGGCTGGCGCGCGGCCATCCTGACCGGTAACCCGGAGCTGGGGAAACAGATGGGGCTGCGGGCGCACAAGAAATACAAACTGTTCAACGGCACGCTGCCGAGCGAATTACTGCTCTTTAACGTTGACGAACACGCCGTTGTACGCACCCAACCCTGGGCCGAAACCGGGACATCCCCACATACCGGCTCACCCTGGCCCGATTCCGGGACATCTCCACATACCGACTCACCCTCGGCGGCAGCCGCAGAGCTGACGCCGGGCGCGAATATGGTGGCCAACCGCCTGCGCAAAAACCAGAAGTCGCTGGTCAAATGGCTCAGCCGTGAAGCTATCGACTGCTACCGGCTGTACGACGCCGATATGCCGGAATACGCCGCCGCCGTGGATATTTACAGGGATCGTGGGGGTGACCTTTACGCCCACGTGCAGGAGTACGCGGCACCGAAAACCGTGGACGCCGACAAAGCCAACGTGCGCCTGGAGGAATTGTTGACGGCATTGCCCGCCGCACTGGATATCGACCCTTCCCGCATCAGTCTCAAACAGCGCCGGCGCAATCGCGGTACCCGGCAATATGAAAAGCGCAATGGGCGCGGGATTCAGGGGCAGGGGATGCGGGGACGGGAATACGACGACCAGGATAGGATTACGGTTTGTGAGTGCGGGGCGAATTTCTCCGTCGACCTCTGGCGTTACCTCGATACCGGTCTGTTTCTGGACCACCGCCCGGTGCGGCGTTGGATTGCCCGGCAGGCTCAGGGGCGACGCTTTTTAAACCTCTTCTGTTACACGGCTTCGGCCAGTGTGCAGGCGGCGCTGGCGGGAGCGGCGGGCAGTGTCAGTGTGGATATGTCGAGAACCTATCTGGACTGGGCGCGGAAAAATTACGCCCTCAACAATATCAGTGAAAAGCGTCACCAACTGGTTCAGAGCGACTGTTTTGACTGGCTGCGAAACTGCCGCGAGCCGTTCGACCTGATAATGCTGGATCCGCCGAGTTTTTCCAATTCCAAACGCATGGAAGGGGTACTGGATATTCAGCGCGACCATGTGGGCTTGATCAACCGTTGTATGGAGTTGCTCAAACCCGGTGGGTTGTTACTGTTTTCCACCAATCTGCGCAGTTTTAAGCTGGAGCGGGAAGCCCTGAGCCGCTACGCCATTGAAGATATCACCGACGCCACTCTGGATCCTGATTTCCAGCGCAACCGCAAAATACATCAGTGTTTCACCATTCGCTATACCTAAATCTCAAACGCTTTGGGTATATAATGGGGCTCGTCAGAATTGCTGGGGTCAGCGTCATCATCCCTGATCCAAAGCCGGGGTAATCAAGTCAAAAAGTGCCTAAATCCTATGTCCAAGCCTTTTAAAGTCAAGCGCCGATTTCAACCCGCCGGTGACCAGCCCGGCGCCATCGAGCAGCTGGTCGACGGCATCGAGTCCGGCCTGGCCCACCAAACGCTGTTGGGGGTGACCGGCTCGGGAAAGACATTTACCATTGCCAATGTTATAGAACGGTTGCAGCGACCGACCATGGTGATGGCCCCCAACAAAACCCTGGCGGCCCAGCTATACGGAGAATTCAAAGAGTTTTTCCCCGACAACTCCGTAGAGTACTTTGTGTCCTATTACGATTATTACCAGCCCGAAGCCTATGTGCCGTCATCCGATACCTTTATCGATAAAGACGCCTCGGTCAACGAACATATTGAGCAGATGCGGCTGTCCGCCACCAAGGCGCTGATGGAGCGCAAGGATTCCATTGTGGTGGCCACGGTGTCCGCTATCTACGGTTTGGGTGATCCCGATGCCTACCTGAAAATGATGTTGCACCTGGTGCGCGGGGACCAGATCGATCAGCGCCACATTTTGCGCCGGTTGGCGGAACTGCAGTACAGCCGCAATGATATGGAGTTTCACCGAGCCACCTACCGCGTGCGCGGCGATGTGATCGACATCTATCCGGCCGACTCCGACAGTGAGGCGCTACGGGTGGAATTATTCGATGATGAGATCGAACAATTGTCGGTATTCGATCCGCTCACCGGAGAAATCCTGCAGCGGGTGCCGCGGTTTACCATTTATCCCAAGTCCCACTACGTTACCCCCCGCGAGCGGGTGCTGGATGCGATAGAGCAGATCACCGAAGAACTGGGGCAGCGTCTGCAACAGCTGCGTGATGCGGGCAAACTGGTGGAAGCGCAGCGTCTCGAGCAGCGCACCCGCTACGATCTGGAAATGATGCGCGAACTGGGGTACTGCACCGGCATTGAAAACTATTCACGGTTTCTCTCCGGGCGCGATGCGGGCGAGCCGCCACCGACGCTGTTTGATTATTTGCCGGAAAATGCACTGTTGGTGATGGATGAATCCCATGTCGGTGTGCCCCAGATCGGCGGCATGTACAAAGGGGACCGCTCGCGCAAGGAGACCCTGGTGGAATACGGTTTTCGGCTGCCGTCAGCGCTGGACAACCGCCCTCTGCGTTTTGATGAGTGGGAGCGGCTGGCACCGCAGATGATATTTGTTTCCGCCACCCCCGGTCCCTACGAACAGGAACATGCCGGCCAGGTGGTGGAGCAGGTGGTGCGTCCCACCGGTCTGGTGGATCCACAGGTGGAGGTGCGCCCGGCCAGCGCCCAGGTGGACGATGTGCTGTCGGAAATACGCCTGCGGGTAGCCGGAGACGAGCGGGTATTGATTACGGTTCTGACCAAGCGCATGGCCGAAGATCTGACCGAGTATCTGGCCGATCACGGCGTGCGGGTGCGCTATCTGCACTCGGATATCGATACTGTCGAGCGGGTGGAAATTATCCGCGATCTACGCCTGGGCACATTCGACGTGCTGGTGGGAATCAACCTGCTGCGGGAGGGATTGGATATGCCGGAGGTTGCCCTGGTGGCCATTCTGGATGCGGATAAAGAGGGCTTTTTGCGCTCTGACCGCTCGCTGATTCAGACCATCGGCCGCGCCGCGCGCAACGTTAACGGCAAGGCGATTTTGTACGCTGACAAGATCACCGGCTCCATGCGTCGCGCCATAGATGAAACGGAGCGCCGGCGACAGAAACAAATGGATTTCAACAAAGCCAATGGCATTACGCCCAAAGGCATCAAAAAACGTGTCGCCGATATTCTCGAAGGTGTCTATGCTACGGGTGCGCGCACGGGTAAAAAACGCCAGGCAGTGGCGGAAAAAACCGGCCGTTACGACATTGAGAAACTGCGCGAAGGTGGCGACATTTGGAAAACCATCGCTGAGCTGGAGGAGAAGATGTTTCAGAGTGCGAAAAATCTGGAATTTGAAGAGGCGGCCAGATTGCGGGATGAGATTGGGCGGTTGAAGGATCGGGTATAAAATACCCGCTGACAATCAACGCCTCAGATCCACCAAAACCCGAAATCCGACATCATCTTCACGGCTGCCGGCAGTTTTCCCCGCGCGATTCCCCCGGCCCCAGTGGTTATCGTCCGGCAGCGGGCGCTTGGTGGCGCTGGTGTATTTCCGGCCCCGGGGTGCCGTCGCCGAGCGTGTGAAACAGGCTGTCTCCGGGCACCAGGGTTTTGTCGAGTTGCACCGGCACAGCGAGGTCCTGGTGCGACAGCGTAATCCATTTGCGCTGGCGCTCGTAGCCCCGACGCGTAACTTCGATATGGTAAGCGCCGGGGAAGAGGGCAATGCCGGGGTAATATTTTTCCTTGATATTGAGAATCCGCACCCGGGCGTCCTGAGGCCGTGGTTGCACGGTAAACCCATAGCGTTTCGCCACCGATGGCGTCGATGTTGGGGACGGCGAAAGCGACTTTGGTATTGAGTCGGCGTCGCTGAGGGGTTCTGCAAGGTGAAGCTTCTCATCCAGTTGTTCGGCAGTGGAAATAATGCGGTTAGCGCCGGGCGTGTTTGAAATGGCAAACGTTGTCTTGGCAAACGATGTCTTGGCAAACGATGTCTTGGCAAACGATGTCTCAGCGGCAAATAAACGCGCCGAGTGCCTTTCAATAAAATCGGCAGTGAACGTCGAGAGTTCTGTTATCGACGCGGGCAGCAGACTTTCCCCGGGCAGATCAAAGCGTTTGAGGGCAACGCTTAGAGCACACCAGATAACCGACATCACGGTCGCGAAAGCCAGGGAGCGGGAAAAATACAGGTATTTTTTCGAGGTTTTCTGATAGTGGGCTGCTTTTTGAATCCGCGTGGAGATCTGGGTGGTTTTCCGGTTGTTCAGTGTGTTCGGGAGCCTGCGTATTTCCGTTACAAGTCTGTTGCGACTGCGGTATAGACTGCGTTTGGGTGTCCAGCGCCAACTCAGCAGATAACCCATCAATTCTCTGATGTTCAGCATCAGTGCAGCGTAGCCGGCTGACAGCAGCGCTTTAAATAATGCTACCAGCTGAACGTTGGTGGAATCGATTGTGTTCAGGTAGTTGGGCTGTACACCGAACAGGTTTTTTTCTACCTCATCGAGGGCTGCAAGCACTTCTTTACCGCGACGAAAACGCTCGTCGGCTTCTTTGGCCAGTAGGCGGTTGAGCACTTTTTGAAAGATTGCGTGCTGAGGAGGCAGCCGCGGTGTCGGCGCTGTTAAATGCTTGATCGCAATGGCGACCGCCTCTTCGGCGTTATAGGGCACACTGCCGGTCAACATCTCGTAAAAAACCACGCCCAGGCTGTAAATATCGGCGCGCCCGTCAATGGCTTTGCCGCGGGCCTGTTCCGGGCTCATATAGTGTGGCGTGCCCACCACAATGCCGGCATTTGTCATTCTCGAGGCGGTGATAACCGTTTTGGCGACGCCGAAATCGGAAAGTACTGCGGAATCATCTTCTCTGAAAAGAATATTTTCCGGCTTGATGTCGCGGTGAATATAACCTTTATCGTGGGCGTGATCGAGCGCCAGCGCGATCTCCCGGGTAATGCGCAACGCTTCTGCCGGGCTTAGTCCAGTGACCATTTTATCGTGCACCGTGCCACCCGGGAGATAATCCATGGCGATATAATTGAGGTTTTTATAACGCCCAATATCGTAAATAGAAACGATATTAGGGTGTGAAAGCTGGCCGATGATACTGGCTTCGCGCTGAAATCTTTCACTGAATATGGGGTTGGCATTGAGCACGGGGGACATCACTTTCAGCGCAACCTCGCGACGCACACTCTGCTGAATCGCGAGATAAACCGTGGACATACCGCCCTGATTGATTTTACGGATGATGCGATAGCCAGGAATCTGCATGTTACGTGACTGCCCTTATTTCGTCTTTGCTGATCTATACCCAAAGCGTTTGAGATTTAGGCCTCCAGAGCACGCCCCTTTTTGCCCCTGGCAGCGTCGCTCCTCCTACCGTGGGGCCTGCCACGCGGCGTCGTCGCTCCCCCTGTCCTTAAAAGAAAAGGGGGAACAAAAATTGACGCACTCTGAAGACTTAAATCTCAAACGCTTTGGGTATATAGACGAATATGTTCAGCAAGCTCCTATGAATAGCCAATAACACAACAGCAAAAAACTGACTAATGCCACGCCATATAGCAGGTTATCGAGCCGCCTGTGGCCGCTGATAGCGGGCAGCCAGTCGTCCAGGGATGTCAGCGGATTGCGGAAATCGAGCGGCGATTCAATCACCTGCAGAGTGATGTTGTCGCGACCGCCGCCGTCCAATGCCGCTTGCAACAAATGGTTGACGGCATCCTTTGGCGAACTGGCATTGTACAGAATCCGAGCGATGGTTTTGTCGTCGACTTCATCGGTCAGGCCATCGCTGCAGAGTAAAATCCACTGGTGCTGCTGCCAGCGACCGCAGACCGTGTCGATGTTAACTTCCGCTAAATCCGTCGAGCCGATACATTGGGTAATCACGTTTTTATCGGGGTGATTGTCAACTTCCTTCTTGGTGATGGCGCCCGAGGCCAGCAGTAGCTGTACATAGGAATGATCGGTAGTGAGTTGTTCCAGACGGCCACTGCCGGGCTCGTGGGTCCACAGATAGGCGCGGCTGTCGCCGACCCAGGCGATTTCGTATTCCTGGTCGCGATTCTGCAGTGCCACCACCGTCGACCCCATGCCGGTGGCGCCGATACCGTTTCGCGCCGCGTCGAGCACCGCTGTGTGGGCTTGTTGGATGGCCTCGGGGAGACTGGCGCCGTTGAGACCGGGCTTGTCCAATTTTGCCTGCACTGTATCGCGGACAATGGCACTGGCAACTTCACCGGCTTCGTGGCCCCCCATGCCGTCGGCCACCAGCCAGACACCTCGTTCGGGAATACTCAGCAGGCAGTCTTCATTATTATCCCTGTTCAGCCCCTTATCGGTGACGGAACTGTAATTGAGTGAAGGCCGGGATGGTGAGGAACCGAGTAATGAGGCCATAAAAATATTTCCGTCCCCTGGTTGCACGTTATTTGCGCTTTTTCTGTCTATAGTCCACATCGGTAGGTGTGTCGCTCACGGGATGGTCCGGTTAAGCTAGACACTGCTTGCCGTTGAGCGATATGGACTTAAATTTCAATCGTTTTGCGTATATTTTGGCTATATTACCGGTATACAGTTTAGGGTAAAGTGATTTTTCTGCTAACCTATTGAAAAATCAAATGCTTTTGTAGCATTATCCGTGGGTTCGGTACAAATAAAAAGCTGTTGGCATAGTGAATGTCGCTGTTTGCATGGTTTTCTATACCCTATCGTTGCATATATTTTCGAGCCCAGGACCTTTTAGAGCGGTATTTTCAGGGGCGCGCGCAGATTTTTCTAACCGGAGCATAGCTCACCCTATGTGAGGATTAGAAAAATTGAGCACGACCCTGAAAGTACTGCAATAGAAGGAGCGAAGCGGTCCTGGGCCGAAAATTTATGCAGCGATAGGGTATAACAAGCACTGGGGGCCATAAACTGCCGTAAGCTAGCGAATTACGCAGTAAGAATAATCACAGAAAGTACAATACCGGGGCGTAAAAACTGTGTTTGAGAAAAATGAGAGA
>JARROD010000166.1:0-8341 GCA_037384225.1 Exilibacterium sp. | reverse complement strand
CTCGGGTTATTGAGAAGTTACCAGTGAGGAGCGCGACATGTCCCTGCCGGGTGAAGAATGGTTCCACACGACACTGTTTGCCAAGGCACATTTTCGTACGCAAGGTTTCCGTGTTTTGGCGAACGGCCAGTATGCGGCAGATGGTCAGTTAACCCTGACTGGAATTACATCCCGCTAATGCGTATGTAACCTTCCCGGAAAGTATGAAAACCGTGTCGGAGAAAGCCCGGTAGTGCTGTCTTACTTCATTTCATTTTCCCTGTTCAAGGTTCCTTGCTTCCACAACAGGTAAATCGCAGGAAGTACCAGCAAGGTCAAAACGACTGCGCTCAACATCCCCCCAACCATAGGCGCCGCAATACGGCTCATCACCTCCGAGCCGGTGCCGCTGCCGTACATGATGGGCAGCAATCCGACAATGATGGCGGCGGCAGTCATCATTACCGGCCGCACCCTGAGACCGGCACCGTGCAACACGGCATGGCGCAGTATGTCCTGCCTTGGCGGAACGCCCTTGTGCCGACACTGTTCCAGTAATTGGTTATGGGCCTGATTGAGATACACCAGCATGATAACGCCGATTTCTACCGCCACGCCTGCCAGCGCGATGAAACCCACGCCGACAGCGACAGAGAAGTTGTAGCCGAGCAGGTACATCAACCAGATCGAACCCACCATCGCCAGAGGTAAGGTGCCCATAATGATGGCGACTTCGGCAAAGCTGCGGAAATTGAGGTACAGCAATACGATGATGATGCCCAGCGTGAGCGGGACTACGTAAGTAAGTTTTTCCTTGGCCCGCAGCATGTATTCGTATTGTCCGGACCAGTTCAGGGAGTATCCCGCCGGCAACTCGACCTGTTCGGCGACTACGCGCATGGCTTCCTGCACATAGCTGCCGATGTCCACACCGTCGATATCCACAAAAGTCCAACCATTGAGGCGGGCATTCTCGCTCTTGATGGCAGGCGGACCATCTTCAACATAAACACGAGCGACATCTCCCAATGCAATGCGCTGGCCGTTGGTTGTTACAATGGGCAACAGGGCCATTTGTTCCGGGGAATTTCGGTAGTCCTGCGGATAACGTAAATTAACGGGGTAACGCTCCAATCCCTCAATGGTCTGTGCCACATTCATTCCCCCGATAGCGGTGGCGACTACCTGCTGCACATCGGCGATATTGAGGCCATAGCGCGCGGCCTTTTCACGTTGGATATCCACCTTGATATAGCGACCACCCGCCACCCGCTCGGAGTAGACCGAGGCTGTGCCTGGCACATCCTCGAGGACTTGCTCCAGGCGCTTGCCAATCTTTTCGATTTCCTTGAGGTCGGGGCCTGCCACCTTAATACCTACCGGGGTTTTAATACCGGTGGCCAGCATATCGATGCGGGTTTTGATGGGCATCACCCAGGCGTTGGTCAGGCCGGGAAATTTCACCAGGGCATCCAGCTCCTTTTTGAGTGTTTCGCTGGTTATGCCATCGCGCCACTCCTCTCTCGGCTTTAACTGGATAAAGGTTTCGATCATGGTCAGCGGCGCCGGGTCAGTGGCCGTTTCCGCTCGACCGATTTTGCCAAACACACGCTTCACCTCCGCAACGGTGGCGATCAGCTTATCCGTTTGTTGCAGAATTTCCCGCGCCTTGCCGATGGACAATCCCGGGTAGGTCGTCGGCATGTACATCAGGTCGCCCTCATCCAGGGGCGGAATAAATTCACTGCCTATTTTTGTCACGGGTAAAAAGCCAACGACTGTAATGAGCGCCGCTATGACCAAGGTGGTTTTGGGGTAGTTCAATACGGTGTTTAAGGTCGGCATATACACCGCGACGAGTGCGCGATTGAGGGGATTTTTATGCTCGGCTAAAACCCTGCCGCGAATGAAATACCCCATCAGAACCGGTACCAGTGTTACTGCCAGTGCTGCACTGGCGGCCATAGCGTAGGTTTTTGTGAAAGCCAGTGGCGAGAACATCCGCCCTTCTTGCGCTTCCAGGGTAAACACCGGAACGAAGCTCACGGTAATAACGAGTAGACTGAAAAACAGCGCAGGGCCAACTTCTGCGGCGGATTCCGCCACGATCTGCCAGCGGTTTTCGCTGGTGAGTGGCGTGCGTTCCATATGCTTGTGCATGTTCTCGATCATGACAATGGCGCCGTCTATCATCGCGCCGATGGCAATGGCAATACCGCCCAGGGACATGATGTTGGCGTTGAGCCCTTGTGCATGCATGACAATAAATGCCGCAAGAATACCTACTGGCAGACTGACAATGGCCACCAGACTGGACCGCACATGGAACAGAAACACCACGCAGACCAGTGCCACCACGATGAATTCCTCCAGCAACTTGTGCCACAGGTTATCCACCGCGCGCTCAATCAGGCCGGAGCGATCATAGACCGTCACGATTTCAACTCCTTCAGGGAGACCGGCCTTAAGGGTTTCCAGTTTGGATTTAACACCATCGATGGTTTTCTGAGCGTTTTCTCCAAAGCGCATGACCACGATGCCGCCGACGGCTTCGCCCTCGCCATTGAGTTCAGCAATTCCGCGGCGCATCTGCGGGCCCAGTTCAATATCCGCGACATCCTTCAGCAGTAGCGGTGTGCCGTTCATGTCCAGGCCCAGAGGGATGGTTCTCAGATCATCAATACCCTGGATATAGCCACTGGCGCGCACCATATATTCCGCCTCACTCATCTCCACGACAGAGGCGCCGACTTCCTGGTTGCCCCGCTGGATTGCCATCTGGATATGAGAGAGCGGGATGCTAAATGCGCGCAGTTTGTCCGGATTCACCTTGACCTGGTACTGCTTGACCATACCTCCAAGCGCAGAGACTTCAGATACTCCGGGCACCGTTTGCAGTTCGTATTTCAAGAACCAGTCCTGCAGACTGCGCAGCTGGCTGAGATTGTGCTGGCCGGTACGATCCACCAAGGCGTAGAGATAGACCCAACCCACGCCAGTGGCATCCGGGCCCAGTTGCGGTCTGGCACTGGGCGGTAACGTTGGCGCCACCTGCGATAGATATTCCAGTACCCTCGAGCGCGCCCAGTAAGTATCGGTATCTTCATCAAAAATGACATAGACATAGGAATCACCAAAAAACGAGTAGCCGCGTACGGTGACCGCTCCCGGTACCGACAACATGGCCGTAGTCAGCGGATAGGTGACCTGATCCTCAACCACCTGGGGTGCCTGCCCCGGGTAATTGGTTTTGATAATCACCTGCACATCCGAAAGATCAGGTATGGCATCCACCGGGGTATTTTTCAGGGACCAGCCGCCAATACCCACTAGAATCAGGGTAGCGAGCAGCACAAAAAAGCGATTGTGGACGGACCAGCGAATGATAGCTTCAATCATTGCCCCGCCTCCTGTTGAGGCTGGCTATGATCCATCGCCTTGTCATTCATCCCCTGATCATCGTCATGATTCATGCGTCGGAAATCCGAGGTTTTGCTGGATTCAGAATCAATCAGGAACTGCGCAGAGGTAACGATTCGTTCCCCCTCCTCCAGTCCCGACAGTATCTCTACCTGGTTCTCACCGATTCTCCCTACCTTGACGGCAATGGACTTAAAGCGTCCCTCACCTGTTGCCAATACCACTCTGGACTGACTGCCGGTGCGAATCAGTGCTTCACGAGGAATCAGCAAGGCTTGCTCTGACGGCTTTGTCTCAATCACTATTTGGGCAAACATGCCGGGCTTTAGATAACTGTCCGGGTTGGCAAAATGCACCCGCACCTGCGCAGTACGGGTTTTATTATTTAGTGAAGGATAGATATAGTCGACTCGGCCTGACCACTCGCGACCGGGCAAATAGTCCAGCCGCATGCGCACCGCATCACCCACTCGCACACTGGCCGCCTGCCGCTCAAAAACTTCGCCGATCACCCAGATATGCTCGAGTTGGCCGATGGACATCATCTCCATACCGGGTTTAACGAACATACCCTCCCGGACGTTGAGATTGTCCAGCACGCCGGACTGTGGCGCTTTGATAGTGATGGTTTGACTTACCTTGCCGGAATTTTTTAGCCGAATGATTTCTGCTTGCGGCACCTGCAAGGCCGATAAACGCTCCATTGCAGCCGTGATTAATGTAGCGTTATTGCGCTTTAACGCCAGCAACAGTTCTTCCTGGGCATTGACCAGGGTCGGTGAATAGAGTGCATAGAGCGGCTCACCCTGTGTGACCGGGTCACCGGCGGCTTTGACGTGGAGTTTTTCAATCCAGCCCTCCACCCGTGGGTGAATGTGGACAAGGTGATCTTCATCGTATTGCACATAGCCCACCGTACTAATGGTGAGATCCAGGCGACCCCGGGTAACAGGCGCCGTACGTACCCCCAGATTGTTAACGACATTTGGCGAGATGGTGACTGTGCCCACCTCGTTGGCTCCCCCCGCATCTTTGTAGACCGGAATCAGTTCCATACCCATGGGGGATTTACCCGGTTTGTCGCGTTTGTAATCAGGGTCCATTGGCGCTACCCAGTAGAGCGGCTCTTTATTGCCGGCCACTTCACCCGTGTTTCCCTTTTTATTCATGCGCCACAGCGCAGAATAGTGGCCGAGCATGGCTGCAACGATCAACAAAACCAGGGTAATGAAGAATGATTTATTCAGTTGCGTTCTTTTAGGTGTGGTCATGGGGCTAATCCTTCCGCATTATCGCCGTTAGCTGGGGTAAACAGCCCTGAGCGGTTTGCTGGGATAAACAGCCCCGAGCCGTTTGCGGGTAAGAGGTAGTGCAGCTCGGCAATCGTTTTCAGCCGATCCATCCTGATGTTTAAAAAGTCGATCTTGGCATTCAACTCCGCAATACGGGCGCGCACGGCTTCGGCAAAATCGCCGTCATCGTTGTTGTAGGCGGCCAAGGCAGCGTCAGCCTGCTCGGACATTTGCGGTAACAGCTGCTGGTCGTAGAGCGCGCGGCGCTCATTCAGGCGCTGTAGCTGGACAATGGCTGTATCCAGCTCCGCCATCAGCTGCCGCGCCATGAGGAGTTTGTCGGTCTTGAGCGCTTCGGCTCTGGAGGTGGCGGCACTGACATCTTTATCCTGCCGATTACCCGTGAAAAGTGGCAAATCAAAAGTCACGCCGACCGAAAACAAGTCGGCGCGATCGCGCCCCAGCGGATCGTCATCCCGATAACCATATTGGGCAGAGAGACCCCACTCGGGCTTGTACTTCTGACGCGCCAGTTCGACACCGGTCTGCATGGCGTTAATGCGTCGCTCAAAGGCCTGCAACACGGGGTGCCGATTGATACGCTCATAAAGCCATCGATCATTACCCGGCTGAATCGTCAGCGCCAGATCAGACTCACTCTGTTTGGGTAATGCATCGGATAATGGCAAACGGGCCTTGCCACCAATCCACTCCGACAAGCGTTGCTGGGCAGTCTCCCGCTGCTGCCGCAGCACCATAAGGCGATCATCGAGGCGGGTCAGCTCCAGCTGGGCACGGATAATGTCCTGCTGGCGTGCGCGCCCCACTGCCGATGAATAGCCGGCACGGGTGGCATCCACCAGATGTTCAAACAGAGAGCGGTCCTGGTCGATCAGGCGGATGCTCTCCTGAGCCTTGAAAGCGTCCAGCCATAACTTCGTCACTGCGGCAACCACCTTAGCCTCGCGATCTTGTCTAAGCAGTGGCTCCTGCGCTGCCAGTTCTCGCTTCTGACGACTGGACAGATCCAAACTGTCGCCGCGCGGAAACATCTGACTAACGCCAACGGTAAGCTGTGTCATGGCCTCTTGATTGATAGCGAAACTGTCGGTCGGAAAGTTAGCCGCCGTCAGGCTGACCTTGGGGTCCGGCAAGGTAGCGGCCGAAATTGATTCGCTATGCAAGGCCTCTTCCCGGTGACGGCTGCCGCTCAACCAGGGATCGGAGGAAATAGCGAGTGCAACAGCATCTTCCAGAGCCAGAGTTCCTGACTGATCCTGAGCGAATACAGGAACTCCCACCAGCAAGAGCACTAAAAATACCCATTGAATATTCATTAGTGTCTTTCCTTCCTAAGCAGCATTGGAGAGCGTATTAACGATTTCATGATGACTCCCAATCAACGATGGCAAGTGACGATTGCAAGTAACACACGCCACCGATTGCAAGTAACACATGCCACAGCGTTGGCGCGTTTAAAGCGTTTGTGATAGGAGCAATAAACTCCCGCTCACAAGGTGATAAAACGCCTGAATTTCAGGCGTAATAACCCTGTATCAGCGGGAAATGGGAGGACGAAACAGTGAGGATCTTTCCGCGTTCAGATAAGAAACGAAATAGTCTGAATGGAGGATTTGAGAAAACAATACAGGCAATGACGAGTCGGCGCCGACCGCCGCAACGCCCACGGAGATGCAATTTGCCTGAGAGCACTGCTTTTGATTGCAGCAGTCAGCATCAACATTGGCGCCGGAATCACCAGGCTTGTCGTGGCTGGCATGAGCCATCGTCGAACCCATTGCCATCCCGTCAGTCATCGCTGCAGAGGTTGCGTGGTTACCCATGCCAGCACAGGGAATATTCACAACAGCAAACGACTGGCTGATAAAAGCCAGTAACGCAATCATTGCCATGTAGAATTTGAATCCGCTGAGCCGCATACGCTGTATATTATTGAGTTGACATTCGAAAGATACCTGATTTCACCAAAAGTTCAAACATATACCCAAATAGCGCCGGAAATAATCACCCCGGCATTTCCTATCCCTGCAACCGCAATCATCGCCATACCGATCGACTGTGGTTCACCCAGCAGGCTGTCCATGTACAGCGTTTTACGGCGCCCCGCCGTTGCTAGCTGATCAACAGTGTCAATGTTAGAGCCGCCGTGGCCGGTTACGTCCTCCGGCGCTGGAACGTCGACTGCTCAGAAAAACACGGCATGGATGGCCCCGAATACCACCTCTGGCTAAAAAACAGGCAAGCCCTGTATGGCGTTGAAAACCTCGTGATCGCGCCCGGATACAGCCAGAACAACCAGATCACCAAGGAAGGCGCATGATTAAACTCGAAGACATCAAAAAGGACGCTCAAGTCCGAGGCATACAGGGCGACGAGGTTGTACGCATCGTCCAGGTTGAACCTGTGGGCGATAGCGCCATCACTGTCTACTACAAAGACAGCCATGGTCGCCTGGCCGAGCAGATGCTGTTCCGCTCCAATGAAGCCCGCCTCGACTTGGCTCAGGCCGGCCGCCCCTGGGCCTTCGACGCCCCCGGAGCCGAATTCAAGCTCGGACTCGAAGCCTTCCGCATATCCCAAGCGGCATTGTTTGACCCGATGATGGCTGTCCACACTTCCAATGTGGATCCGCTGCCACACCAGATAATTCGCAGCCTGAACAATTAGAGGGAGTCCTCCGCCGGTGAGCTGCTAGCCAAGATGCCGGAAAAAGGCGAATCCATCCGTCAGCTCGCCAATCACCTTTACACCCTCTGCGAACGCAAAAAATGGGCTGAAGAAGCCCGCGCCTATAACGAATTAATCGGTTCCTGGTATGCCATTGTCGCCGCATCGCACGAGATTGGGCACAGTGGCGAGCAAGTAGGAATTGATATTTAAGGGGAATAATGATGCTAAAAAAGTTCAAAATAGAGAACCTAACAGTGTTCCCGGAGGCGGAGCTTTCCTTCTCAAATGGTTTAAACGTCATTATCGGTGAAAATGGTTGCGGAAAGTCTCACCTCTTGAAAGTTGCCTATTCAGTAATAGCTGCAAGTGCTGAAGAAGGAAAAAACGTAATGCTGGCGACCCAACCAAGACTATTCTGCTGAAAAGCTGGGCAAATAAACTGGTAAATGTAATGCACCCTGAAACAGTGGGCAGATTAGCGCGTAGAAAGCAGGGACGTGAACGCTGTGAATTGAAGCTTGAATTTGATCAATACTCGTTTGACTGTAGCTTCGGATTCGCCACATCCAGCAAAACAGAAGTGCAAATCGATAAAGTCCCTAAAGCCTGGGAGCAGCAAGCCCCTGTTTTTTTGCCAACCCGTGAACTACTCACCCTCTACACAGGCTTTGTATCCGTCTACGACAACCATTACCTGGAATTTGACGAAACGTATCGTGATACCTGTGTGCTACTCGGCGCCCCAGCATTAAAGGGGCCAAGAGAGAAAAAAGCGGCAGAACTTCTTAAACCTCTGGAAGAGGCAATGGGGGACGCGTAGTTCTTGATACTAATGGCCGCTTTTATCTTTCTCTTCCCGGCCAAGGCAATATGGAAATGCCCCTTGTGGCGGAAGGACTACGAAAGTTAGCAATGCTGGCAAGACTGATTGCAACGGGTTCATTGCTGGATAAAGGGTA
>JARROD010000165.1:0-12682 GCA_037384225.1 Exilibacterium sp. | reverse complement strand
ATAGCGGTGCTGAGCGTAAAGCAGGCTGTGCAGGTTGAATTCGCTCAGGGCTTCGCGTTTGCTCGACAGCTTGGCGTAGAGCACGCCCTGGGGGTTGCCGGATGCGGCAGCGGCCAGGGTTTCACCACGTTCCAACAGGGTTACCCGCCAGCCGCGTCCGGCCAGGTTGTTGGCGCTGTGGCAACCGGCCAGACCGGCGCCGATCACTATAGCGGTTTTTTCGTGGGCTTTTTTGCCCCCTCCGGTTTTACTCCTGGGCACGGCCCAGGGCGTTGGGTGTTGGACGGGGCCTCTGCCGGGATCGAATTGACCGCTATCGGGGGGGCTCGGCAGGGGGCGTGCGACGGCCTGGATCATATCGCGCTTGCGACCGAATCCGGGTACTTTTTTGACGGCAAAACCCGCTGCTTCCAGGCCCCGTTTAACTGAGCCGGCGGCGGTGAAAGTCGCCACTGTGGCGTTTTTATCGCTGAGTTTGGCCATGGTGGAAAACAGTTTTTCACTCCACATGTCGGGATTTTTCGCCGGTGCGAATCCGTCCAGAAACCAGGCTTGTACTCCCCTGTCAGGTCGTTCGAACTGTGGGTGCGGGCTTCGCAGCAATTGCGACAGGCCACTGTCGGCATTGTTCACGATCAGTGTCAGGGTGACCCCCGCGCGGCTGGAGCGGTTGAAGTGCAGGCGGTGAAAGCCCTCGGTAGTGGCCAGAGGCCAGGCGTCGAGAAGCTGTTGTGCCAGTGGTTGTAGCTGTGGCCAGAGGTGAAGCGCTCGGGATAAATCGCGCCGGGAAAGTGGGTATTTTTCCACTGAAATAAAGTGCAGGTGCCAGTTGTCGGGGGCCAGTTTGCACCACAGTTCCCAGGCGGCGAGAAAGTTCAGCCCGGTGCCGAACCCGGTCTCGCCGATGGTGAATTCGCCGCCGGCTTCCGGCGCCAGCCGTTGCCAGCGTTGCGCCAGGTGATTTTGCGCCAGAAACACGTAGCGTGATTCTTCCAGGCCACTGGCGTTGGAAAAGTAGATATCACCAAAGCGGGAGCTTACAGGAAGTCCCTGTTCGTCCCAGGTGATTTGTGCACATCTGATATCGATGGGGTCGTTGGAGTTGTCCGCCATTTGCAGGGTTACAGCCCGAATTCCTCAATAATTTGCCGGCACCAGGTTTGAATACGCTGATCGGTTAATTCAAATTCATTTTCGTCGTCCAGTGCCAGGCCGACAAAGTGTTGTTGATCTTGTGTGAGTGCTTGGGAGGCTTCGTATTCGTAGCCTGCCGCGGGCCAGTATCCTACCGCTGTGGCACCGAGGCTGACGACTTTGTCGTGCAGGTAACCGAGGGCGTCGAGAAACCATTCCGGATAGCCGATCTGATCGCCGAGACCGTAGAGGGCGACTTTTTTTCCGTGAAAGTTCACCGTGTCTATATCGCTCCAGATATCTTCCCAATCTTCCTGCAGTTCGCCGTAGTCCCAGGTGGGGATGCCGAGGATCAGCAATGGGTAAAATCCGGCGCTGATGATCGGCTCGTCGATGATGTTGAAAAGGTCGACTTTGTCTTCACCGATTTGCTGGCGGATTTTTTCCGCGGCCATTTCTGTGTAGCAGGTGGAACTGCCGTAAAACAGGCCGATGGGGGCGCGATCCATTAAAGTGCCTCGCTGTCGATTACGTGTTGTTGCAACTGTGGTGCACGGTCTAAGGGGGGATTGTATTGAAGATGGCGGGTTTTGTCTCTTGAGAAGTTACAGGGCTGCTTGATCATGTTCCACCTTTGAAACTCAGTTGTCGCCAGGCCTCATAGCTGACGATGGCCACAGCATTGGAAAGGTTCAGACTACGGCTGGTTTTTAACATCGGAATGCGCAGTCTGTGTTCGGGGGGGAAACTTTTGAGGGTTTGGGGAGGCAGGCCGGCGGTTTCGGAGCCGAACAGAAGTACATCGCCGGCCCTGTACTGAACCCGGTCGTGCGCCTGGCAGCCTTTTGTGGTACAGGCGAAGAGGCGATGCTTTTCGACTGCTTTTAAAAAGGCCTGGTAGTCAGCATGGCGGGTGACCTTTTTCTTCGAGGTCGAAGCCCAGGGGTTCGATTAAGTGCAAGTGGCAGCCGTTGTTGGCAATAAGTCTGATAATATTGCCGGTATTTGGCGCTATGCGGGGTTCGTATAGAGCGATATGGAACATTTTTTTCAGTGTCAATTCTTCTGTGGCCACACGTTTAGCCGGAGTTTTTCCAGCCTTGGGGCTATCGGCTGCGAACACCTCGCCGACGCTTTGGGTATATTATAGCTTTCAACCAAACACTTTAGTAATTAATATGGTGTTGCTCGGGTTCGATCCGGTACAGATGTATATCGCCTTGTTACGGTTCCCATTCGGATTATCTTTCTTTGTAAAGGCTATGCGGCTGCGATTGCTCTTTGAGCAGTTAATATTACGTTGCGTGGGCTGAGCGACATTGAAAACACAACGTTGCAAAATGAATATTTTATGCGAGAAAACACATTAACTCGGTGGTTTGGACACCGCCAAAAACCAGGGTTGGTTGGGGTTGAGTTCTGCGCCGAGGGCATCGCCCTGGCTTATATCAATTCCGAATCAATAAATAAAAAAACCAGCCACCTCCTTCAATGCGAGTTTCTCAGCTGCAATACGGTGGACAGCGGCCGCGCGGAGTTACTACGCGAGTGTATTCAGGCGCAGCAGTTATTGAACGCAAAGTGCAATATTGTGTTGCCGGCAGGCGCTTACCAGCTGTTGTTAATTGAGGCACCCAAGGTGTCCGCTGAAGAATTGCGCGATGCTGTGCGTTGGCGAATCAAGGAGTTGATACATTTTCCGTTGGAAGAAGCCGTTATTGATGTTTTTCCCCTGCCTGCCGATGTCAGCCGCGCTGGCGCCTCAATGATTTATGTCGTTGCCGCGCGACGTGATATTGTTCAGCAGAGTGTAGCGTTGGTGGCCGCGGCCGGTATGCGTATCGCGAGCATCGATATTACAGAGCTGGCATTGCGCAATCTGGCCGAATTGTGCGCTGACGACAGTCGCGGCGTGGCGCTGGTGAAGCTGCGTCCGGGCGCGGGCAGCCTGGTGTTGATTCGCGGTGGGAATCTTTATTTGTCGCGCGAGTTTGATCTTGCTTATAATGCCGGCCTGTTTGACGAGTTGCCCGAGAACCAGCTTGTATTGGAATTGCAGCGATCACTGGATTATTACGAACGACAGATGGGACAAGTGCCGCCGCCAAAAATATATTTGTGTGGAGAAAATGTTTCCGCTGATAAGATTACGGAAACCATGCGTATCAATCTGGCAGCTACGCTTGAAGTACTGAATCCCGGGGTGTATCTCGGTTGCAGCGCGAAAGTGGATGGGTCGGTATTGTCATTGTGTCTGGGGGCGATCGGCGGCGCATTGCGCAAAAATTATTTAATGAAAGATGCGACGAGGCGGCGCGAGGGGGTACCGTAAGCGCTATGCGTCAGGAAATAAATCTCTATCGACCCGAGTTACGCCGGCGCCGGCAACCGCTTGCGGTGCGACACATGCTAAATGCATTCGCTGTTTTTGTGGTTTCGCTGGGATTAATTCAGTTGTCTTTGTGGTGGAACCAGGGCAAGCTGCGCCATACATTGACGGAACTGAAGGCGCAACAGCAGGTGCTGCAACAGCAGGTTGTTCAGTTGCGAGCGCGCAGGCCGCAATCGCAAAGCGCGCTGCTGGCCGGGCGTATTGACCAGTTAAAGCGAAAGCTTGAGCGCAGTCGTCGGATAAGCGGTGTTATCGGCGATCAATTGGGCAATACCACGGGTTTTTCCGGATATCTGCAATCAATGGCGAGACAATCGCCCGACAATATTGCGTTAACCGAGTTTCGTTTTTTCTCGGGCGGAGAGTATGTGGAATTGGCCGGCTGGACCCGCCAGGCGGCAACTGTGCCACAGTTTATTCAGCAGTTGCGGCGCGAAAACAGTTTTGAAAAAGTAAAATTTGGCGTTATGTCAATAGAACAGGATGAAAATCAGAAAAACCTTTTGTATTTTTCCCTGGGGCGGGCAGCAACCGATAGTGCTTCACTGAGCGACAAAGTGAAAGCGGGGTCAACTAAAATACTAACCAACGCAAAGTCAGCCGTGGAGAGCAGTCGATGAAAAAGCGCTGGCGTGTATGGCTGGAAAAAATCGATGCTATGCAGCCGCGCGAGAGGCTCTTGGTACTATTTGCTACAATAACTGTTTTTTATGTGGTATGGGATTTGACTTTGCTGAGGCCGCTTCTGGCAGATAAAAAACAGATCAGCGTTAACATTGACAATCTGCGACAGCAGCTAGGTTCCCTGCAACAGGAGCGGCAGGTTTTGCTGCAATCCTTAAACAGTGATCCCGATGCCGGACAAAAGCGGGAAATTGCAACGCTAAAAACCCAACAGAAAGCATTGAGTAAGGAGTTATCGACGCTCTCGGTGGGACTGGTGCCGGTGGCTGAGCTGCCGCAAATTCTGCGCGACCTGTTGCAGCGCAGAGACGGGTTGACTTTATTGGGGATGGAAACCCTGCCGGTGCAAGAGCTGCGGTTGAGTGACTCATTTCAATACCAGCCTGACAGCCTGGAAGAAACCCGGGACAAAGCGCTTTCGACCGGTGTGTTCAAACACACGGTGGTGGTGCTGCTCAAAGGGGAGTATTTCGATGTGCAGGACTATCTGGCGGCGCTGGAAAATCTTCCCTGGCGATTTTACTGGGAACAAATGAATTATACGGTGGAGAGCTACCCGGAGGGGACCGTTGAGCTGCGGGTATATACGCTTTCTTCCGAAGTGGGGTTATTGGGTGTTTAACGTGGTGTGGCATAAAATCCCCGGCGTTAACGGGGTAAGCGCGCTGTATTTGTGCTGTTTATCGCTGGGGGGATGGTTGTGGCTGGCGAATTCAACCGCAGCGGCACAGGCGAGTGATAAGCTTCGCGATCCAACCCGTCCGCTGATGCAAATGGCGGAGGAAAAAAACGCACCGAGTCTGCACTTACATTCTATTTTGATCGGGGACACGCGACGCGGGGCGATCATAAACGGAAGATTTGTCAAAGAAAACGACCGCATTCACGGTGTAGAAGTAATGAAAATTTTACCTGGGAAAGTGGTAGTGCGGCAAAATGGTGTGAAAAAGTCCCTGATTCTGCATCGATCCGTTAAGAAACTGAGCTCAGGATGAGGTTATCTTCGATCCGGACGTCCGCCTGACGCTGTGCCTACCCCGGATTATTGAGAAAGTACCTTATGGTGTTTGCAATATTATGATGTTAAAAAATACGTTCGATCGAATGCGAGGTATTATCAACTTTTTGGGGATCTGCTTTTTTCGCACCTGCTCGTTTCGTCGCTGTGCACAATTTACTTTTCTGGCATTTGCCCTCGGCGGTTGCAGTCCCGTCAGCATTCAGTCAAACACTCCCGCCGAGCAGGCTATCGACCAGTCGGCGCAGCAATCTCGAACTGTCAGAGGGACGGGCGCAGTCAACGAGTCGTTGCCGGCACCACCGCGCGAGGTTGAAGCACCCGTTGCCACTGCGTCGGCAGCGCCAGCCGCTGAGCGGTTTGATGTTTCCGTTGAGAAGGTGCCGGCGAAAAGTTTTTTTCTGGGACTGGTATCCGGTACGGGTACCAATATTGTCGTCCACCCCGATTTAACCGGTACCATTTCACTGGAATTGAGCAATGTAACCATCGCAGAAGTACTGGACGTAACCCGGGATATCTATGGTTACGATTACCGTTTTTCCCAGGGTATCTACACCCTCTACCCGCGCAAGCTGAGCACACAGATCTATCCGATAAATTATATTGATGTGCAGCGGGTGGGGATATCGGAAACCAGTGTGCTGGTGGGGAAAATCTCCTCCACCGGTGACAACAACCGTCGCCGCGGCGGCAGTTCCGTCGATGTTGAGCAGCAGAGTCCCAACTTGTTGAGTGTGATGCCGGAACGCGGGCAGGGCAACGGCGGCGGCGCGCGCCAAGTCAGTGGTATCACACCGGGAAGCCGGGTGCAGACCTTGACAAAGACCGATTTTTGGAGTTCGTTGCGCGAAACCATTCTCGCCATTATTGATGGCGGCGAGGGAGAACGGATGGTGATGGTCAATCCCCAGGCGGGTATGGTTGTGGTCAAGGCGATGCCCGACGAACAGCGCTCTGTCAGGAACTTTCTCGAGCGCTCGGAGCTGAGTGTCAAGCGCCAGGTGGTATTGGAGACAAAAATTCTCGAAGTGCGGCTCAACGACGAATTTGACGCGGGTATCAATTGGGGGGCCATTGGCGGACAAATATTGTTGAGCAAAAATGTGGGGGAGTTCCAATCTCCCAGCAGCATTACCCTTGCTTCGGAGTCGGTGGGAGAGGTATTTGCCTCCTTGATCAAGGTCACGGACATTTCCGAACTCTTAAGTCTGCTGGAAATGCAAGGTAGTGTGCAGGTACTGTCGAGCCCGCGGGTCTCCACCGTCAATAATCAGAAGGCGATTATCCGGGTGGGGTCGGATGAGTTTTTTGTTACCGGAATATCCAGTCAAACCACGTCCAACGCCTCGGCGATCATAAGCACGCCCAACATTGAGCTGTCTTCCTTTTTCAGCGGCATAGCGCTGGATGTCACGCCGCAGATTGCCGAGAGCGGCGAGGTGATTCTACATATCCACCCCGTGGTCAGCGATGTGAAGGACCAACTGAAGGACATTACCGTCGGCGATGAACAGTTTTCCCTGCCGCTGGCGTTGCGCGACATTCGCGAGTCCGACAGCATTGTCCGAGCCCGCAATGGTCAGGTTGTGGTGCTGGGCGGCTTGATGCAGGAAACCCTGGTGGACAACCGGGGCAAGCGGCCGCTGATCGGCGATATTCCCCTGATCAATACCTTGTTTCGCAGCAAGGAAAAACGCAAGGTGAAAACAGAGCTGGTGATTTTGCTGCGCCCGATGGTCGTCGACGAACAGACCTGGAGCCGGCAGGTCGATACCAGTCGGGAGTGGATCCATTCCCTGGGCGATGAATATCGCTCTTCCTATAAATAGGAGAAGCAAGCGTTGGCAATAGTATCCAGGGTCCCCAGTCGCGCTCGCATCGGTGATATTCTCGTTGCCCAGCAGCGGATTACCCCACAGCAACTGGAGCGGGCGCTGGTGGAACAAAAACGCACTGGCCGCAAACTGGGGCGGACCTTGGTCGGCCTGGGATATGTCGATGAGAATACGCTGCTGACTGCACTGTCGAAACAGCTCGATATCCCTTTTATCGAATTAAAGCAGTTTCGTTTCGACGGTGAACTGGTCAAGCGCCTGCCGGAAACGCTGGCGCGGCGGTTTCGGGTGATGCTGTTGCGCGAAGATCCGGACGGTGTGTTGCTGGGTATGGCCGATCCGACGGATATATTGAGCCACGATGAGCTGTTACGGATTGTGAAAAAACCGCTTAAACCGGTGGTGGTGCGGGAATCGGAATTGCTGGAAATTCTCGATATCGCCTACAACCGCGCCGAAGAAATTGCCTCGCTGGCCGAACAGCTCGATGAACAACTGCAGGACTCGGCGGTGGATCTGGGCGATATCGTCATCGACGCTACCGACACCGATGCGCCGGTGGTGCGGTTGCTGCAGAAAATTTTTGAAGAATCGATCAATACCAAGGCATCGGATATTCATATTGAACCGGACGAAAACGTATTGCGTATCCGCCAGCGTATCGACGGTGTGCTCAATGAGCAGGTAATGCATGAAAAGCGGATTGCCGCTGCCCTGGTGGTGCGCTTAAAACTGATGTCGGGTTTGAATATTTCGGAAAAACGCCTGCCCCAGGACGGGCGTTTCAATCTCAAGGTTAAAAACCGCAATATCGATGTGCGCATATCCACCATGCCGGTGCAGTTTGGCGAATCTGTTGTGATGCGGCTGTTGGATCACACCGAGGGGGTGTTACCACTGACTAAAGTGGGAATGCCGGCGCTTCTGGTGAAGCGGTTTCGCTTTTTGACCAGTCGCCCACATGGTCTGATGCTTGTCACCGGGCCCACCGGCAGCGGCAAAACCACCACTCTGTACGGCGCGCTATCGGAACTCAATACCGCGGATAAAAAAATCATTACCGTGGAAGATCCGGTCGAATACCGGTTGCCGCGTATCAGCCAGGTGCAGGTACACGAAAAAATCGGTCTCAGCTTTGCCGCTGTGTTGCGCGCGGCGTTGCGACAGGACCCGGATATTTTACTTGTGGGGGAAATCCGCGACAAAGACTCAGCGGAAATCGCCCTGCGCGCCGCCATGACCGGCCATATGGTGCTATCGACGCTGCACACCAACGACGCTGTCACCTCGGCACTGCGACTGGTGGATATGGGGGTGGATCCCTACTTGGTGGCATCGTCGCTGAAAGCGGTTATCGCTCAGCGGCTGGTGCGACGGGTTTGCCTGAGTTGCTCGGAACCTTACCACCCTGATTCCAATGAAGAGCGGCTGCTGATTCAGCACCGCTTGTCTGACCCCGAAGCGGCGTTGAAATTGCGCAAAGGCGCGGGCTGCCCCCATTGTTTTAACACGGGGTACCGGGGCCGTATCGGCGTGTTCGAACTGCTGGAAATCAACCGTGCCATGGCCGAAGCGCTGCGCGATAACAGCGTGCGTGATTTTAACCATGCCGCGGTTGACTGTTCGGGTTACCGACCCCTCAATGCGGCTGCGCTGGAATATGCACTCAATGGCGTGACGACCCTGGAAGAGGTGCTAAGGGTGTCGGCACTGGTGGAAGATGAAAGTCTGGTGTCAACATCGTAATGTAATTGGGCCATAATTTTACGGAAAAAATGTCCATGGCGGTTTACGAATTTAGCGGCAGAAATACCCAGGGGCAGGCGATTAATGGCCGCCTGGAGGCGGCCTCCACCGACGCGGTGGTGGGGCAGTTGTTAAATCGGGGCATAACACCGGTCAAGATTGTTGAAGTGGCCGACGCCTTGCCATTGGACGTGCGAATTAACCGCTGGTTGGGGTTGGACAAGGTTACGGCGCAAGACCTGATCATGTTTACCCGTCAAATGTACACTATTACCAAGGCCGGGATCCCGCTGATCCGCGGATTTCGCGGTCTGTCCCAGACGTTAAGTCATTATCGGCTCAAGCGGGCGCTGGAGGATGTGGCCGATCGTTTGGAAACCGGAATGGATCTCTCCTCGGCGTTGCGCTATCGCGGCGATATTTTCGATAACCTGTTCATCAGCATGATTCATGTTGGTGAAAACAGCGGCCGTCTGGAAGAAGTCTTTGATCAGCTTAGCCAGTATCTGGAACGGGATCAGGCGACCCGCAAGAGGGTTACATCCGCATTGCGCTACCCCTCTTTTGTATTAGTCGCGTTGGCACTGGCGGTGGCGGTGTTGAATATATGGGTGATACCGGAATTTGCCCGTATGTTCGCCAGATTTGGTGCCGAACTGCCGCTGCTGACCCGTGTCCTGATAGGCGTGTCGGATTTTTTCGTAAACTATTGGGGTTATTTGTTGGTGTGTATGGTCCTGAGTTATTACGGCTGTAAACGCTATCTGCAAACCACTGCCGGAAAATTGCGCTGGGGGCGGTGGAAACTGAAGTTGCCGGTTGTGGGCAGTATTATTGAGCGCGGTACGATGGCCCGTTATGCACGCTCCTTTTCCCTGATGTTGAAGTCGGGCGTGCCCCTGACTCAGTCGTTGGAGTTGTGTTCGAGGGCGATAGACAATCCGTATCTGGGTGGCAAGATTCAGCACATTCGCCAGGGGATCGAGCGCGGTGAAAGTCTGCTGCGTACCCATACCCACAGTGATATGTTTACGCCTCTGATACTGCAGATGATCGCCGTGGGAGAGGAGAGCGGGCAGGTGGAAACGTTGTTGAGTGAAGTGGCGGAATTTTACGAGCGGGAAGTCGAATACGAATTGAAAAGTCTGGGGCAAAAAATCGAACCTTTGATCATTATCTTGATGGCGGGTTTTGTGTTGGTCATGGCGCTCGGTATTTTTCTACCGATGTGGGAAATGTACAATGTGCAGAAAAGCTAAAGTGTTTAGTGTCGATATTTTAACCAATTTTATTGCGCCATTGGGGCAATTGGTCGGGCGTTTTTACGCCGCTGTGTCGGTGTCGGTTTGTCGAACCGTTGATCGATGAACACAATCGACCGCGCTAAAGGTTATAGCCTGCTCGAATTTATCGTGGTCGTTGTATTGATTGGCTTGGTGGCGGCGAAGGGATTGAAATACTACGGTCAGGCCATCGACGACTCCCGCCGCGTGGGGATAGAAGCGCTGGCGAGAAACTTTACCGCCGCCGCCGCCGGTATACACGCGCAGTGGTTGATCGCCGGGAAAAAAAGCGGCGGGCGCACTATCGATATGCAGATAAAGCAAGTGCAAATCCGGCTTTAAACTGTTATCAACTCTGGCAGGCGCTGTTGCAGAACCCCACTCCCGCGACAGTGGAGGGAATCGAAAAACGAGGGCGGCGGCCTTATCATATATCGTCTATGGAAAACGGTCGCTGCCGCTATGAACTGGTTGCTGCCTCGGGGGTAACCCATTATTTTGATTACGCGTTAGAGAGTGGGCAGGTTTTTATCAATGTCCCATCATTGGAATAAATTTAACGAAAGCTATATTGAAACGAAATTAAGTAATGATAATAATTTTAAAAATACACATTTTTAAATAGAGGACAGTATTAATTTGCTTTTTAATTTGCTTAAATGCACTCCTAAATAAAATGGAGAGGAAATAATTATGAAACACCAACAATCGGGTTTTACATTAATCGAATTAATTGCAGTCATTGTTATCTTAGGGATTTTGGCGGCTACAGCGGTGCCGCGTTTTGTGGATTTATCCGATGCGGCGGAATCGGCGGCAGTTTCCGGTGTCGCTGGAAATCTCAGTGCGGCGGCGGCGTTAAACCACGCCAATAATATTGCGGCTGATGCGGGCTTGACTACTTCAACCGTTACCGCCGTCGCGAGTTGCTCTGATGTTGCAAACTTAATGCAATCATTAGATACCACTGTCTATACAATACCTGATAACGGTGAGTTTGCTAGTGTGGCAGAGGGGGACGCCGTTGAGTGCACTGTGACACATGTGAACGGTAAAAGTGCAACTTTTACAGCCTATGCGGTTGCTTCGTAACGGCGGTCATCCAGCGTTGAGAGCTGATTTCTGTTCTCAAAAAGGTTTCACTCTCATAGAACTGATTGCGGTAATCGTAATTTCCTCGGTGCTATTCATTGCACTGGGGAATCGCTTTACCGGTTTTACATTTACAGTTCAGGCGGGCCGCGACGATGTGGTTGCGGCTTTGTTTTACGCCCAGCAGATCGCGATGGCCCGGGACTCCATCGACAACCCGGTACAGTTTATCGCCGCTGCCGACAGTATCGATATCAGAGAGAACGGCGTCAGTCTTTCCAATTATCCGCTAAAGCTTCCCAACGGCGTTGCCATTACATCCGGTGACGCCACGCTGAATTACGATAAGCTCGGCCGTGTCAATACGGCTACCGATATTTTAATTGTACTCGGCGCAGCAGACGCTTCGGCGACGATTACGGTGGATCCAAGTGGCTATGCGTACTAAACGCCGCCAGGGTGGTGTCACCCTAATTGAACTTGTGGTTTTTATTGTCGTGGTAAGCGTGGCTTTGGTGGCATTGCTGTCGGTGGTTAACTATTCGCTCAGCAACAGTATTGACCCGCTGGTGCGCGTGCGTTTGCTGGAACTGGCGCAGTCCCAACTCGACGAAGTCCTGGCGCGCAAATACGATGAAAATACACCCACCGGCGGCGTGCCCGCCTGCGGCACCGCGAACGGCCCGGCGTGCGCGGGTATTGGTCTGGATGGGGAGGATATCAGCGACGCCGGTTCGCTGGACGACGTCGACGATTTTAACGGTTACAGTGATACGCCCTACGCCGGTTACAGCCGCTCGGTGGAGGTGGTGGCCGCCGGCGGCGACTGGGGTGTGGCGGCGGCGCAGGCCAAGCGAATTACGGTAACGGTTGTTTCACCGGGTGGGGAAAGTCTGCAACTGTCGGTTTACCGAGCAAATTTTTGAATTGCTGATAACTTTGAATTGCTGACAACCTTCAATCACTAACGATGCGCATACGTAATTACTCACGCCTACACTCAAGACAAGGTTTTACGCTAATCGAGTTAGTGACCGTGATGGTCATCCTGTCTATCGTGGTGGTGATCGGCAGTCGTTTTATGGTGATGTCAGCAGCAGCGTACAATCGCGCCGAACAGCGCGCCAGACTGATCGATACCAGTCGCCAGGCGTTGGAGCGAATCAGCCGGCAGCTGCGCGGAGCCCTGCCCAACAGTCTGCGCCTGACCAACGGCGGTGACTGCCTGATGTTTTTACCCATCGTCAGCGGCGGCAACTATTTAAACCCGCTGCCGGATACACAAAATGGCGCCGCCGCTGTCGCTACCATCGCCACGACGCCTCACAGTGTCAGCAACGGCGCGGCGAATTTTGTTGTCGTCGGCGCCGTGCGCGCGGTGGAGTTGTTTGGCGCCGACCCGGTTTCCCTGGCGGATTTAAGCGCCCGCACAGATAATTCTCTAACCTTGACGACAGCCAAAATTTGGCAACGCAATTCTATTAAGCGGCGTTTT
>JARROD010000164.1:0-8394 GCA_037384225.1 Exilibacterium sp. | reverse complement strand
TCGGCTCATCACATCCTGGGGCTGAAGCCGGTCCCAAGGGTATGGCTGTTCGCCATTTAAAGTGGTACGCGAGCTGGGTTTAGAACGTCGTGAGACAGTTCGGTCCCTATCTGCCGTGGGCGTTGGAAATTTGAGAAGAGTTGCTCCTAGTACGAGAGGACCGGAGTGAACGAACCTCTGGTGTTCGGGTTGTCACGCCAGTGGCACTGCCCGGTAGCTATGTTCGGACGGGATAACCGCTGAAAGCATCTAAGCGGGAAGCCTCCTTCAAGATGAGATTTCCCTGGGACTTCGAGTCCCCTAAAGGGCCGTTTAAGACCAAGACGTTGATAGGCTGGGTGTGGAAGCGTTGTGAGGCGTTGAGCTAACCAGTACTAATTGCCCGTGAGGCTTGACCATATAACTGAAGCGATTGAATGAATCGCCGAAGGGACAGGGTTGGTCAGCGTGTTTAGAGCTGCACACAGAGCCAAGACAGTTAGCAGAACTTTACTTTCCATCACCTTATTTGAAACGATTGAAGCCGGCACCGGCCGTTGGCCTCAGGGTGCACTGACAGGTTAAGACTTCGATCGATTCATACAGCTTTGCCTGACGACCATAGCGAGTTGGAACCACCTGATCCCATGCCGAACTCAGAAGTGAAACGGCTCAGCGCCGATGGTAGTGTGGGGTCTCCCCATGCGAGAGTAGGTCATCGTCAGGCTTTTCATTGATAAAACCCGGCTTTCTTTAAAGCCGGGTTTTTTTGTGCCCTGCTTTTCTAAATTTCAAACGCTTTGGCTATAGGCCCTGTCGTTGCATAAATTTTCGGCCCAGGACCGCTTCGCTCCTTCTATAATTTATGCAACGATAGGGTAGAGTCTACCGAAAAAAATAGGCTATCAATTGCACAATAATTAAAAGCGCTATCAACGGAAAAATAAAACGCGATAACTTTTGCAATTGTTCCGGGGACCGGGTGTGCCCGAACTTTTCCACCAAGGGAACGACAATAACCAGCGCTACTAAAAGTACCCCTAAAATAATTAATAGATTACCCATATAAATTTAGTCCTTATTTAATTTAACCCTCCGCTCAGATATAGCTAAACCTCTATAGGCAGGGGCAATGTTTATCGGTGTCCATCGGACCAGGCTACGTTTCCCGACAAACTGTTCCGCTCGGCTAATATTGCCACTTGCTCATTCGAATCGGGTTTTCAATGGCGTCTGATGCCAAGTTTGCTCTGAAACAAGTGTTAGTTTAGCAGCCAGGATAAATGGTTTTGCAACTGAAAATAAAATGTGACCACCTATTCTTTGTGCCTGACGCAGGCCTAGAGCTGTCGTAGAAATTAATTTCTGCGGCAGCTCTAGGGTTTTGAGGGTTGTGTCAGAATTAAATGACATAATAAGCCCCGGGTATCTGTTACTGTTTTCAGCGTGAACTGGTTATCGGAACTAATTTCACCGGTTCATTACTCTACTGCATCGTTGTGGACGGGTTTGTTTAAAGCTTGTGGCGCCTATATGTTTAAAAATGTTTCTCGCGACTTAATTAAAAGTCTTGCCCAATTATCTTGTATCGCTGACGAGTATCAGGAGGAGTTGCAGCAACACTGTTATGTGAAAGATGTTGCTGCAGGCGGGGTGATACTGCGTAAGAAAGAGCAGGACCTGGTGCAATGCTATTTGGTTCAGGGCGAAATCGAAGTGTGGCATTCGTTTAATGAAAGAGAATACCTGAATCAGAACTCTGTCGAATGTCAGCAACCGTTGAACGACCTGCTGTTTGATGCCGATGTGATTCGGGCTAAATCCCGCTGTCAGGTGTTGCGTGTAAATAGTATCGCTTTAGGGCGTTTGATGGCACTTAGCGCCGATGTTGATAATGATGCCAGGAAAGGAGAGTTTGGGGGGATTTTCGAGGATCTTCTTCCCGACGATTCGTTGGCCCGTGGTAGCCAGGAGTCCTACCCTGGGATAGAAAAACGGTTGGCTCGGCCCGAGAATTCACAAGGCGATGCGCCACGTCAGAAGCAGAAAGGGCTGGATGCTGACTATTTTGCTAGAGCCATGTCGGCTATTTTCAGGAATCAAATTACGCCTAACAACCCGACAACGCCCGAAAATCCGACAACGTGTAAAAATCAAGTAACGACAACTGCGCCCGTAGAGGCAGAGACAATATCCGCAGAGCACTCATCGACGCATACAACCACTGCCAGTGAGGTAAAAGGTGCTGATGGTGATTCAACCTCCTCTGAGTTATCCCGGGATCAAAGGGGGGCTGGCACTGTAACTCCCCTAAGAATCGTCGGCCGTTAAGGGGCCGGAAGTTGTTTTGTGTACGCCCCTAACAAATCTCCTGTTCGGGTTAAAGGGAATTTTCCCGCTAGCGTCGAGCGAGGAGTTACCCAGTGCCTGAAACCTGAACGCCCCGGCGGCGGCAGTTCCCATCGGGCTGGATTTTAGCGCCTTTCTTTGGTTAGATGTCACTCTTTTAGGTTTTATTGAGTTTGGGCGCAGGCGTCTATGTCAGAGGCAAGTGAGTCGAAGATAGAGCGATTACAGACTGATCGGCGAATTCCGGGCAAAGCGGTAGCCGAGGGGCAAAGTAATTGCGCTAGTGGGTGTTATGGTGAAGGTGACAGCAGTGCACGTTACGGAACTGTTACCGTTGATTTGGGGGCAATTCAACGAAACTGGCAGTCCCTGCGCCGTACGTTGAACTCGGACACTGAATGCGGTGCCGTCATTAAGGCCAATGCTTATGGCCTGGGAGCGGGCCCTGTCAGTCGGGTGCTCTATGCCGGGGGGTGTCGCAGTTATTTTGTTGCCACTGTTGACGAAGGTATTACCGCACGCAGGCACCTGGAAGCCAGTGCCGAAATCTATGTTCTGGGCGGCTTTCGTCCGGGTGGTGAAATTGACTGTGTCACTCACCGTCTGATACCTGTGTTGTTTACCCTCGAACAAATGCACTGCTGGCGTTCTGTCAGCAGCCGAAATCAAGCACCGTGCGCAATTAAAATTGATACCGGAATGACCCGTCTCGGTCTGGACGTGGAGATGTTTTACCACCTCTGCCAGGAGCGGCAGTTATTATTGGAGTGTCACCCTACCCTGTTCATGAGTCATCTAGCCTGCGCCGATGACTCATCTCATCCCCAGAATATGAGTCAGCTGCAGTGTTTTCAGCGTGCAGCAAAACTTATACGTTCGCTGATTCCCGGAATACGCTTGAGCCTGGCAAACTCCTCCGGTATTTGTCTGGGCACGGACTGGCATTTTGATCTGGTGCGGCCGGGCGCCGCTATTTATGGGGTTAATCCACAGCCGGGGAAGGCAAATATTGTGGAGCACGTGGTGCAACTGCATCTGCCGATTATTCAGGTTCGCGATATTCGGCCCGGAGCCAGTGTCGGGTACGGGGCCACCTACAAGGTGGCACGGCCATCGCGACTGGCGGTAGTGATGGGAGGCTATGCCGACGGTATCCACAGAACCCTGGGGAATCGCAGGCTGGGGTTGCTGGCCGGTATCCAGGTGCCTGTCGCGGGCAGGATCTCCATGGATTCAACTTCCTTTGATATCACCGAAGTTCCCTCAGAGCAGGTGCCCGAGGAAGGGCGGGGTAGTATCCAACTGCTTGGCGATCAGCTCACCGTGGATGACGTGGGAGCGGCGGGGGGAACCCTTGGTTATGAAGTCCTAACCAGTCTTGGTGACCGCTATCAACATCGCTATATTAATAGCGTTGCAGATTAGTGGTATTTACCCGTAGCTATAGTCTATTAATTAATAACCGCAGAGGGTGGTTGCGGAAAATTGACTGTACAGAGCTGACAGGGGTGATCGAACCTGGGATGTTATGAACATGAATGCAGGTATGGATATTGAAGAGGTACTGAAGTTACTTGCCGACGGACGTTTCCACTCTGGAGAAGAGCTGGGAGACTGTCTGGGTGTCAGCCGGACCGCAGTGTGGAAGCAACTGAAAAAGCTAGAGCCTTTAGGGTTGCCGCTGCACTCGGTGAAAGGTAAAGGGTATTGTCTGGAAGGTGGTTTGGAGCTGCTGCGGCCGGAAACCATCGTGTCCGGATTGAATGACAACGCCCGTGCGCTGTTGCTGGAGTTAGATGTGCAGACAATAGTGGACTCCACCAATGTGCGCGCAGCTGAGCGAGTGGCGCGGGGGAATGCTCATGGCTACGTGTGCAGTGCTGAACAGCAGACGGCTGGAAAAGGGCGTCGCGGTCGTCCATGGGTAAGCCCTTTTGGGAAAAATATATATTTATCCGCTGTTTGGGGATTCGACGGCGGTATTGCGGTTTTGGAAGGCTTAAGTCTGGCGGTGGGCGTGGCGGTCGTGCGCGCATTGCAGGCCGCGGGGCTCGAGGGGTTGCGGCTGAAATGGCCCAATGATGTACTGTGGAATGGGCGCAAGCTGGCGGGAATACTCCTTGAAATGACTGGGGATGTGGATGGCTATTGCCAGGTGGTGGTGGGCCTCGGAGTCAATGTAAGCATGCCTCCGGCGTCGGGAGCGACCATCGACCAGCAGTGGGTCGATGTGCAATCCATCATTGGCGACTGTTCCCGCAATCAACTGATGATCCATATTCTCAATCATTTGCTGCCTATGTTTAAGGAGTTTCAAGCGGGCGGTTTTTCGGCTCTACGCCCTGAGTGGGAGCAACTCGATGCCTATCGCAATTGCGTAGTAGAGTTGCTCACGCCTAAAGCTGCCCACTGTGGCGTAGCGCTGGGAGTGAACGACAGCGGCGCAATTAGAGTGCGGGTGGACGGCCATGAGCGGGTGTTCAGCGGCGGGGAAATTTCTCTCAGGGCCGCACCCTGATGAGTCGGGGCTGGATACTCGATCTGGATATGGGCAATACCCGTATCAAATGGCGACTGAGAACGGCTGGTAAGCTGGGTTCATCGGGAGCGATGTTGTACGATAGCGAGCTGCACGCAAGTGAGTCAGTTAGCATTTTGAATGCAATGCCTGAGGCCGAGGGATTATCCCGAATCCGTATCGCCAGTGTCGCCGGTAGCGAGCGCAATCAAATGTTGCGACGCTGGTGTCTGCAGAGCTGGCAATTGGAGCCGGAGTTCGCCCGGGTGAGCGCTGTTTGCGCCGGAGTGAGCAACGGCTACCGGGATTTTCGAAAGATTGGTGTCGACCGCTGGTTGGGGGTATTGGCGGCCTATCATCACTGCCGGCGCAGTTGTTTGGTTGTGGATTGTGGCAGCGCTGTGACGGTGGATATGGTAACCGGAAGCGGTGAACACCTCGGCGGTTACATAGTCCCTGGGCTGCACTTAATGCGTCAGGCTCTGTTTAGGGAGACGGACGCGGTGAAAGTGGCCGCTGCGCAAGTGCTTGAACTGCAGATGCCGGGGCGTGATACTGGTGAAGCCGTTAATAAGGGGCAGATGCTGATGGTTCTGGGGTTGATTTCCGAGTCGCGCCGGCAGTTGGCACAGTTAGTGGGTGAAACTGTGGGCGATGAGCTGCCTCTAGTCATCCTGACAGGAGGCGATGCCCCGGAGGTTGGTCACCATTTGCGGGGTGCCTGTGAGCACTTGCCCCACCTGGTTCTGGACGGGCTGGCACTGGCAATACCCTGATTGTATTGACGGTCAAAAGCGGCAATAAGCGTGGGCGAAGTTTTTCAGGCATTTGATTACAGGATAAACTGAACATTATGCGTTGGGTATTTTTCAGCCTACTGTTTGTGAATGCAGTGGCGCTTGTTTGGCAGTTGCTGGCGCCGGGAGATAAAGCCTCCGCCGCTGACACCAACCTGGCCCAGCGTAGTCGTCTGGAAGGCGTTCCGGGAATTACCCTGTTGAACGAGTTGAAACACAATGAGCTGGCGGCGATGCTGCAGAAGAAAAAACGCCTGCGTATGACGGCCAAAATTGACGCCCTGCCGGCCGCCAATAGCGAAAAACCGCTCTGCACACTGGTGGGCCCCTTTAAACAACTGCTGAAAGCGGAGTATTTTGTTGAACGCATGTCAGCGCTTGATATCAACGCCGAGGTCCAGGAGGTGGAAATTCCGGAGGATGTCGGTTTTTGGGTTTATTTACCCCCTGAAGTCTCACGTAAGGAGGCATTGCGGCGACTGCATGAGCTGCAGGGTAAGGGTATAGACAGCTATGTGATACCGAAGGGAGAACTCGCCAACGGCATCTCTTTTGGGATGTTCAGCCAGCAGGCGTTGGCGCTGAGCAGGCAAAAGCAGATGCAAAGTCAGGGTTACGATGTGGAAATTAAGGAGGTTGCCCGTTCTTTTAAGGAGGTTTGGGCTATTTTAAAGCCGGCTGAAGCCGAGAAATTAGGTGAAGATCTCTGGCAAAAGGTCCTTTCCGGTAATCCCGAGTTAGATCGGCGACAAAATTTCTGTCCAACTGTTGCTTCCTCTGACAACTTTAACTAGAATCCCGCCTCCACTTCACGACGCGTTGTTATAAACGTTTTTGTAAACGTTGTTATAAAGTGGTTATAGAGCTGGCGTAGCTCAGTTGGTAGAGCAGCTGACTTGTAATCAGCCGGTCGGGGGTTCGACTCCTCTCGCCAGCTCCATTTATATTAAACTAGTTGTCGGTTTGAATAGAGTTTCTGCCGTAAGTCTGTGAATTACATAGAAAAAGGCAGTTGACAAGGTCACAGAGGAGGCGGAGAATGGCGCCTCTTAAAGTAAGACTAAGTGTTTCGCAGGGGTTCCCGAGTGGCCAAAGGGATCAGACTGTAAATCTGACGCGCAAGCTTCGGTGGTTCGAATCCACCCCCCTGCACCATTAAAAATATGTTTAAAACGCACGGTTTTATGAATTGCGGGTATGGTTCAATGGTAGAACCTCAGCCTTCCAAGCTGATGATGCGGGTTCGATTCCCGCTACCCGCTCCAGATTGGCTCATATAGCTCAGTCGGTAGAGCACTTCCTTGGTAAGGAAGAGGTCACCGGTTCAAGTCCGGTTATGAGCTCCAGTTTCCACAAGAGTTATGGCTCTTGTGGTTTTTATGCATGTCACCTATGCGTCATGCGCTTTATGGGTGCTGCATAGTGTGCATATTGGTACGGTTACGGTGTTATTCGCGTACAGCTCGAATTGGCACAGGTTAATTATCTATTAGGTTATTTTGAACAGTCCTTAATTTAAAGCATAATTTAAGGCTAAATTTAAAAGAAGGGGTCCGCAATGGCAAAGGAAAAGTTTGAACGTAGCAAACCCCACGTCAACGTGGGCACCATCGGTCACGTTGACCACGGTAAAACCACCCTGACAGCCGCGCTGACCCGGGTCTGCGCGGAAGTCTGGGGCGGTGAGGCGGTCGCATTTGACGGTATCGACAATGCCCCGGAAGAGCGCGAGCGCGGTATCACCATTGCGACGTCCCACGTGGAGTATGATTCACCGACCCGCCACTACGCGCACGTGGACTGTCCGGGGCACGCCGACTATGTGAAAAACATGATCACCGGTGCGGCGCAAATGGACGGGGCGATTCTGGTGTGTTCGGCCGCCGACGGTCCCATGCCACAGACTCGCGAGCACATTCTGCTGTCGCGTCAGGTAGGGGTTCCCTATATTGTCGTGTTTTTGAATAAAGCCGACATGGTAGACGACGAAGAGCTGCTGGAGCTGGTGGAAATGGAAGTGCGCGAGCTGCTGGATCAGTACGAATTCCCCGGCGACGACACGCCGATCATTATCGGTTCGGCGCTGATGGCGCTGAACGGTGAAGATGACAAGGAAATGGGTACCACAGCGGTGAAAAAACTGGTTGAGACGCTGGATGCCTATATTCCGGAGCCGGAGCGGGCCATTGATCAGCCGTTTTTGATGCCAATTGAGGATGTATTTTCGATTTCTGGTCGCGGTACGGTGGTCACAGGCCGGGTAGAGCGCGGCGTGGTGAAAGTGGGCGACGAAATCGAAATTGTGGGTATTAAAGACACCACCAAAACCACCTGTACAGGTGTGGAGATGTTCCGCAAGCTGCTGGACGAAGGTCGTGCCGGTGAGAACGTGGGCGTATTGTTGCGCGGTACCAAGCGCGACGAAGTGGAGCGAGGTCAGGTATTGGCGGTGCCGGGATCGATCACGCCGCACACCAAGTTTGAGGCGGAAGTCTACGTGTTGTCGAAAGATGAAGGTGGTCGTCACACGCCGTTTTTCAAGGGTTACCGGCCCCAGTTTTACTTCCGTACAACGGATGTGACCGGTGCCTGTGAGCTGCCGGAAGGCACAGAGATGGTGATGCCGGGAGACAATGTGCAGATGACAGTGACGCTGATCGCGCCGATTGCGATGGAAGAGGGGCTGCGCTTTGCGATCCGCGAAGGTGGCCGGACTGTGGGCGCCGGTGTCGTTGCCAAAATCATTGAGTA
>JARROD010000163.1:0-10245 GCA_037384225.1 Exilibacterium sp. | reverse complement strand
AACTACCCCCGGACGTCCGCCTGACACTGTGCTTACCCCGGGTTATTTAGAAGCTAATAATAAACGTGAGAATCAAGTCATGGACATGTCTGTATTGGTGCTGTTGATCAGTTTTATTCTGCTGTTGCTGATCCACGTGCCCATATCCATTTGCATAGGCGTGGCCACCTTGCTGACCATGTTGTTTACCATCGATACGGGGCCGGCGGTGACTACCGTCGCCCAGCGTATGGCTGGTGGCCTCGACAGTTTTGCGCTGCTGGCGATTCCTTTTTTTGTTCTTTCCGGGATGTTAATGGGGCGGGGCGGTATTGCCAGGCGTTTGATCGATTTTGCCAAAGTCATTATCGGCATGCTGCCGGGAGGGTTGGCCTATGTCAACATTGTGTCCTGTGCGCTTTTTGGCGCTATTTCCGGTTCCGCCGTGGCCGCCACTTCCGCCATTGGCGGGTTTATGATACCAGTGATGAACAAAGAGGGTTACGATAAGAACTTTAACGCCGCTGTCACTGTCGCCTCTTCTACCTCTGGGTTGCTGATTCCTCCGAGCAATATTCTCATCGTCTACTCACTGGCCAGCGGCGGGGTTTCCATCGCCGCTTTGTTTATTGCCGGTTATGTGCCCGGTATTCTGCTGGCCCTGGCACTGATGGCCGTCTGCGGCGTCTGGGCTAAAATCAAAAGCTACCCGGTGGGTGAGCGCACGGGGCTAAAGGCTTCGCTTAAAATCACTTTGGATGCGGTGCCGAGCCTGTTTTTGATTGTGTTGATTATCGGTGGCATTGTCGGCGGATTTTTTACCGCCACAGAGGCCAGTGCAATCGCTGTGCTCTATTCGCTGCTGTTGTCGGTGGTTGTCTATCGGGAAGTGAGTGTGCGCGAGTTGCCGGACATACTGGTTAAATCCGCCGTTACCACCGCGATTGTGATGTTTTTGATCGGCACTTCCACCGCGATGTCCTGGATTCTCTCCTATGAAAATATTCCCCAGTCCATCAGCGCGGCGTTAATCGCACTGAGCGACAATCCAGTGATTATTTTGTTGACGATCAATCTGATTCTGTTGGCTGTGGGTGTGTTTATGGACATGACGCCCGCGGTGTTGATCTTTACTCCCATCTTTCTGCCCGTTGTCGGCGAACTGGGCATCTCCGCTTTGCACTTCGGTATCATGATGGTGCTGAATCTGTGTATCGGTCTGTGTACGCCCCCGGTGGGGAGCGTGCTGTTTGTCGGTTGCGGTATCGCAAAGACCACGATTACCCAGTTGATCAAGCCGCTGTTACCTATGTACGCCGCCATGCTGCTGGTGCTGATGTTGATCACCTACCTGCCGGTTTTGAGCGAAGGATTGCCGCGCTTTTTCGGGCTTTACTGATTTTCACTACCAATGGTTGGCAACATTCAATGAAAAAACAATTCCCGTTACTCGGTTTGGTTTTTATCCTCATGGTCACTTGGTTCTCTTCGCCAATCCGGGCGGCGTTACCGACAAAACCCACCTGAATGAGCTGGGGGCACGGGAAGTCGCACAACTCGTGCACCTCCCTAATTGACAGTGTATTGTACATTGTCGGTAAGTACCGGCTGTGGGTGATCGCGCAGATACACTTCCGCCCTGGCGGTAAAGTTACCCCTCGCCAGTTTCCAGTGATACACGGGTTTGCGGGTGGTGGCCAGCAGGCGGTTGTTGAGATACCAGCGCACTTTTTGCAAATTTTGCAGATCCGGGGTATCGGTCAGCGCGAACTCAAAGTATTCGAGTTCATCGGGAATTCTCGGGTCCATGGCCAGGCGCAGTCCCGGGCCGGGCTTGCGGATTCTGATGTTTTCGGGCTTCGCCGCCATCCCCTGTGGCGGTGATCCGGGGATAAACCATTCGTCGCGGGATTCACAATTGTCATCGGCGGGCAGGCCGGTATCCACGCAAATGCGTTGTTTGTGCAGGTTGTCGCTGAAATAAAGTGGCCGGACATCCCGGTTTCTGTTTAATTCATTGAAGATGGCCCGCAGACTTAACGCCGGTCCCGAGGCGCCTGTTACCCGGTTCATGGCGCTGTAGTCGAGGTTGCCTATCCAGACGCCCACGGTGTATTTGTCGTTGAATCCCATTGCCCAGGCGTCGCGGTAATCGCTGGAGGTTCCGGTTTTCACCGCCGTTTGGTAGGGTAAGTTCAACACCGAATCCCAACCGAATTCCTTCTCCCGGGCGGCGGGGTCGGAGAGAATGTCGGCGATCAGGCTGGCGATATCCTCCGACAGCACGCGGCGACTGCCGTTGTCGAAGTGCTCACCGTCGATAAAGGACAGGGGTTTATAATCGCCCATGCGCGCCAGTACGGTATAGGCCTGCACCAATTCAAACAAAGTGAGTTCGCCGTTGCCCAGGGATAAACCGTCGCCGTAGACATTGGGGTGGGCGGAAAGGCTTTTGATACCGAGGTTGTACAAAAACGTCAGAAATTCACTGGGGCCGATAAATTGAATCGCTCTGACGGCGGGAATATTCAACGAGTTACCCAGCGCTTCGCGTACCGAAATCAAACCGTAGTGACCGCGGTTATAGTTGTGGTATGTGTGCATTCCCAGGCCGACACTTTCTTCCAGCGGCTCGTCGTCCAACAGGGTGGCGGCGGTCCAGCCCCTGCCGAAGGCGTCGGCATAGAGGAAGGGCTTCAAGGCCGAACCCGGTTGTCGCCGGACGCTGACGGCATCAATTTTATTGTAGGCTTTCCCCGGTTGACCGGCGTAGCCGACAGCCCAGGATAAGATTTCATTCGACTCGTGATCGACCACCAATACTGCGCCGTTTTTAACCCCGCGGGAGTGCAAATTTTCCAGCCGCGAATCGATGATATCCTGCACTTTCATTTGCAGTTCCAGGTCCAGGGTGGTGTTGATCGTCGTGCCGCCCGCAGCGTCGTGTTGATGGGGGAAGACCTCCCTGTGGCTATCGGCGTAGCGGATAAAGTGTGAGACATCATGCCGGAGGTCCACGTTGCTCAACGCCAGTTCCCGCCGGCTGATGGCCTGTGGTTTTAGGGCGGTGTTGTGCAGGCGTTGAGCGAGATGGTCGATGGCGCGGTTGAGCCGGGATGGCTGTTGTTTCGGATCAAACCACTTCGGGGCGCGGACCAGTACCGCCAGAGCCAGCATTTCCCTTTGATTCAGGGTCGACAGGTCGCGGTTAAAATAATAATGTGCGGCCTGGACCACGCCTCGGCGCCTGGCTTTAAAGGGCACCTGATTTAGATAAAACTCCAGAATGTCGACTTTGGAAAATCGATTTTCCAGCGCCATGGCTTCAAAACCCTCAACCCATCTCGACCAGATTGTTCTCGGTCTGGGGTGCAGTATACGCACCACCTGTTCGGTAATGGTGCTGGCGCCGCGGACGACGTCAGTGGCAAGCAAGTTTTGCCTGAGTGCATTGAGACGCGCCAGCCAGTCCACGCCTGCGTGGCAAAAGAAACGTTTATCTTCAGAGATAATAAAGGCACGGCGCAAAAATTCCGGTATTTCGTGAAAACGGACCTGGTCATTAGTATTCCAGGCGTTGTCGTAAGTCACGTTCAGACGCCGTCCGTAGCGATCGAGGTAGGTATTTTTTGCGAGGTCCTCAACGGGGGGTAAAAGCTTTTCCGGCGTTGGCTGAATGGCGAGGTATGTGCCGACGACAAGGGTGGCTGTGACAATAATACCCGCTATGATAGCGGCAGTGGCTATGGCTCTGCCGCTGCCTGCTATCGATTTTTTTAGAAGCATTGTTTGCCTGGCACTAGTCTTCATTGTATCCACAGTTATTGTTCGCCGACATACAGGGTTGCGGGCAGACCCTTGCCGTAGATATCCGGGTCGTACATTTCTTCCGCCGATACCGGCATCGCGGTAAAGCGTCCGGCGGCGATTGCCTGTGCTGTATAGGACAGATGGTAATTGCCCGCGGGGAGATAATCGGCAAAAAAGCGCGCCGAATCGTGCCGCAGCTCCTTGTGGTAGAAACTCCAGAAATAGCGCCCGTAGTAAGTCCAATTGGAAAACGTGTAAAACCAGGAGTCATCGGCAGCCTTAAACTGTCCTTTTTGTGCATCGACCTCAGACGTTGTGGCGAGATCGGTATTTACCGGCTCCAACCCGCCGGGGATGGGGTCGTGTACTACCACAAAATGGCGTGCGGTCGGCACGGAGACAAACAGATCCACTCTAACCAACTCGCCTCTTTGAATCTGTAGTGCCGGGTTTTTCAGCAGCAAAAATTTGCCGTCGCGTTCGACGGAATATTCGCGGCGGATTTCGATACCGGAATTGATGCGAGTGGCGGCACCCTGCTTCAGGTTATAGGCGATTCTCGCGGCGTAATACAGGCGGCCTTCACCGGTTTTTTCAATTTTGAGCGTCGCTTTTCGACCTGGGTCGCCGTCTGTAAGCGGTCGGCTCAGGGTGGCAGTGGCGTCGGCTTTGGAGGTAAAGGTGGCCGCGCCCAGTTGTTCGTCGTCAACATTGACTTTTACCTGCATCGCCGGTGTTTCTTTCTCGTAGCGGGAGGCGTAGTCGATCAAAGCGTTGAGGCAGAAAACATTTTCCTGTGTGTTTTCCCAGTGATCGCGTTTGCCGCGGCTCTGGGTGACGGCACGCACCAGCTTGAAGGGAATATCGCCTATGCGCTGGTTCAGGTCCGGCTCGGATTGCGCACTTAGCAGGCTGGAGAGCACGGCGCAGTTGGATCGCAGCGGTGTTGCCAGAAGGTATTTATAACTGTCGTCCCAGGGTTCATTGAACTGAACTTTGCCGCCACTTTGACTTGCGTAGCCGAGAATTCTATCAATCGTGCCCTCAATGGTTTGCTTGTTAGAGCTAACGGCCTTTTTATCAGCGCTAACGGCTTTTCCATCAGAGCTAACGGCTTTTTTCCCGAGGCCTTCTGTTTTAATCGCTGCCTGAAGAAAGTGCGCTTTTCCAAACAGGTCCATCTCCGGTACATGGGTTGTGTACCTGGCGATGTCCTGTTGTGTGATCTTGCCCGATTCGGCCAGAGCCGCCAGTGCCACAGCTCTGACGGAGGCTGCCATTCCCTTGCTGAAAAAGCTGGGGAATTCGTCGCGCCGCAGCAGCGTGAGCAGGTAGTCGTGCAGCCGGCTCTCCACTTTTTCCGGAATGCTATAGCCACTTCTGCGCAGCCATTGAAAAGCCATGGCGGTATAGGCGGAGAGGTAGGGGCTGACGTGACGGTTTGATGGAATCCAATACACCATACCGCCATTGGGCGCCTGAAAATTTGTCGCGGCCTCGAGCGCACCGGCAATATCGCTTTGGGGGTGCGGCCAGTAAGTGTCTTTGCGCAGGTAGTCTTTTAGCGCGATATAAGATTGGGCGACAACGGCTTTGGTCAACCGCTGTTCCCAGCACAGGTAAGGGTAGCCCTCGATATAGGAGAAAGCGCCGTCGAGATTGCCGATAACGCTCGCCGCCAGCACGGCATCGATTGAGCCGACGTCGGTGTAGATAGCGTCCGGAACCTGCACGGATTCCGAAGCGCTGTCGCCGGTGAAGGTTCCGTAAGTCGAGGCCGTTTCCAGCGAGCGGCGTTTGTTGACCGGCAGCCGGTGTGTTATCGCATCGGTATCGAATTTATCGCCCGCGGTTACGGTAAAGGTTAGTTCGCCGTCGCCACGGGTTTTCAACGGTACCCAAATATTTTCGCGTTTGTAGGGGGCGAGTTTGAGACTGAGGGTGAAATCACTTCCAGACTTTTCATCTCCGGGCTTTCCACCTTTGGGCATTTCATCTTTGGACTTTCCATTCTCGGACTTTCCATTCTCGGACTTTCCATTTCCGGGCTTTCCATGTCCAGACAAAGGCCCCTCAACGGCGACGCTGATGTTGAGGTTTCTCGGTTTGTCAGTGCGGTTCATAATGTTGAACCCGGCCTTGAATTCATCTCCTTCGATAATCTGGTTGGGCATAACCGGGCGGATTTCCGTGGGGCGGTTGACTTTGAAGTTTACCTGGCCCAATCCCATTTTATCATCGGGGTTGACAGCGAAAGCCAGAATACGCCAGCCGGTGAGATTGTCCGGTACTTCGAATTCCACTTCCGCCCGGCCTTTTTTGTCCGGTAGCAGAGAAGGGTTCCAATAGCTGACAAATTTAAACAGACTTCTCAGTCGGGACGTAGACGATCCGCCGCCGCCCGGGTTCGCGCCTTTTTTCTCGAATTTCTGTCTGCCCAGCAGACGGCTGATGAGGCTGTAATTAATGACATCGAGTCCGTCAAGGTGATTAAAACCCGCATAGGGGTCGTAGTACGCTTCTTCATGCCGGTTTAGCGCCAGAACCGATTCGTCGACCACGGCTACGGCGATTTCCAACGGCTCACCGTTCAGGTTTTTTCTATTGACTTTAATGTTGGCTTTGACGCTGCCCCCGGGTTTATACACTTTCCTGTCGGTGCTGACGTCGATGGAAATTTTTTTATAGGGGTCCGAGACCCGGGAGGTGATGTAGCCCATGCGGTAGCTAGGCTTACCGAGATCCACCCGGCCGGGGCCTAAAGGCTTGTCCACCCGCGGCGAGAGGGCGACCACCGAGAGGTAAAAGCCGGGCAGGTAGTCGGGCTTTATCGGTACTTCGATCACCGGGGTGCTGGTCTCCAGGGTTTCGACCCAGCTGTCGATTATGCCGTAGCGCTCCACAGTAACCAGTGCTTTGGCGCCGGGATAGGGGTTTTTAATCAAATAGCGGGCGGTGTCACCGATGTTGTAGGTGTTCTTTTCCGCCTCTATCTGCAGGGTAGCGTCGTTGGTTTGGTCCCAGACCACGGATCCGCTGCCTGTCACCCAACCGTAGAGTGTCGTCTGGTGCTCCCGGGCCTGTTGGTCTTTTACTGTCGCCACGAACTGATAGTACCCGGGGTGCCGGGGCTTGAACCTGCAGCTGGCGGGGGTTTTGGTACTGGTTAAGCGGCAGTGAGTTTCCTCCACCCATTCCATGATGTTTTGGGTTAAATAGGCGTTGCCGGGGCCTTTGACCCGCGCCGCTTTATACTGGCGGTGATTGATGGCGATGGTTACCGCCGCGCCCGGTACAAGGTTACCTTCCTGATCGACCACCACCGTTTCCAACCTGGCGGTTTTTCCCTTCCGGTACAGCCAGCGGGTATTGCGCAGGCCGATAAAACGATCTCGCCCCGCGTATTGGGCCCGGGCCGATGCGGAGACGAATTTCCCCCTGGCGTCTTTAACCGCTGACTCGACCCGTATTGAGCCAAAGTAAATGTCCGCCTGTGGAAGTCTCAAGGCATTTTCGTAGCGTCCGAGATCATTCAGTTTGCCGCGGATATCCAGTAGCGGGTTTTGTTCACGGCTCAAGGTTTTTTCGTTGTGGCTGCCAAAAGCAAAACCGGCCAGCTTCGGGTTGTCGGGCGCAAACGGCGCCGGTATCAGGCGTGCGGTCAGCCTGATTTCAGCTTCTGTGTATGGGCCGCCCGAATGCAGTGTGGCAAGAGAGGTGACTTCGACCTGATCGCCGGCTTTAAACAGCTCGCCGTTGAGCTCTGTTTTCACTTTGAACGGCGCCGGTGTAAAGTCGCTGATCAGTACGGACATCGGCTCCCAGTTAAGATTTGGGCTGTTACCGGCAGTCGTTGGCGCCGGCGTCAGGGTGAAACGGTACCAGCCGACGGCGCCGGATTCCGGTACTTTAAATTCGCCGTCAAAAGCGCCGAATGGGTTTAAACCAATCTCCTTGCGCGCGTAAACGATTTTGTTTTGCGGATCGAACACCTGTAATTCATAAGCTTCTTTGCGCGGCGAGACCCAATGCCGGTTGCTCTGCTCACGCACATAGATTTTAAACTGTACCTTGTCGCCCAGTTTATAGATGCCTTGCGCCGTTGTGCCCCAGGCGTGGGTATGCCCGCCTTTTTTCCGCAGCTGGGGATAGACACCGCCGCCGCGCACCTTGAATGCGTGGTTAAGCGGCACCACCGCGATATCACCCCGGTGTTCGATTTGGGCAAATAAACCCGGATGGTTCGGGTGGTAGCCGCCGTAAATAAACGCCAATTGAGGATCGAGTTGGTTCAAGCCGGGCAGTTCCGCCAGTCCGTTGGCGTCGGTTTTGGCCGTGATATCGAGATGCTCTAATCCGGGTAGGTCTTTGTAAGAGCCTTTTAATATCGAGACGCGGGCTCCCTCTACCGGTTTGCCATCGTCGAAGCGGGAGACCCAGGCGAGGGAATTGAAATGGCCGGCTTTGACGTGCACCTGAAAAGGCGTTACCTGTGCCAGCAGGGTCCGCTCACCGTGGGCTAAACTGAATGCCCTTGAGCGCGCCGGAATGCGGCTGCTGAATGGTGAGTCCGTGACGATCGATGGTGTGGCGATTGCCGGGGTTAACGATGGCGAGTCGGACGACAGGGGAACATCCGTGTCGACGCCTTTTTCCAGCACAGCGTAGGCGTGGGATAATTTTAGATTGGGTTGGCGATGCGCGGTATAAAAATCAAATGTGATATTGCGTTGTAGTCGGCGACTGAATTCATCCCGTACTGTGTCCGCCGTGATGTCGACAGTGTACTTTTCATAGGCCTGGAGCAATTCCGGCAGCCACACCCGGTATTCCCTTCCCTTGCGATGGGGAGCGCCCAGATGGGTTCTATCGTGGCTGTTTTCCCAGGGATCATAATCCTTGCGGCCGCCGTCCAGCCGCGGGGAAAAGGCGATGTGATTTTTTACGGTTGAATTCAACACCGGAGCGGTAAAAACCAGTGCTACCGTGCTCAACGGCGCGCAACGCTTTTGGGGAGCATTCTGCGTTGCTTTTCGCTTGAGTTCGGGCAGAGAAATAATCCCCGATCGCTTTTCTCCCTTTAGCGTACAACGCAAACCGATAAATTCGAATTTTGGAAAAGTGTCGAAGCTGACGGCGGTGCGGTTTTCTATGCCGGCCTCGGGGCCACCGCTGGAGATAAGGCCCGGTTTTACTTGCAGGCCGATATGTGCGTCGAGGGGTAACTCTTTGCGGGGTTCCACTATCCAGACTTTTTTTGCCTGATCGCCGTCGACGCTTGTCAACTGGTCGTTGACCGAAGGCTGTTGCTCCTGATTTGTCACGGTCATCCACCACGGCAGGCGGCGGGGCAGATTGTCCGGGTAGGCGACAACCTGAACCGACTCGCCTGCGGCGCTCGGCGCTGTCATTGATAGCGCCGACTCGACGGAGGCGCGGGTGACGGGTTGATTGAAGGTCACTTGTATCAAGGGCGTGCCCGGGGACAGCCAATTGATAAACCGCGTGTAGGTCAGTTTTGGCCGGGTTGTGGTAAAGCTGTGTTTAACTGTGTGTTTTAACCCCAAACCCTCCTCGGTGGTAATGCCGGGTTGTACCGTGACTTCATAGTGTGTTGCCTGCCTCATCGCCTTCTCCTCGCGCAGTTGGCAGGCCAGGGCACTGGTGTTTAACCAGCGCCACTCACAGTCGAGGTGAGGTGTAAACGCAATGGGAATATCTTCGGCATTTCTTTCCATTCTGCCGATGGGAATCACGGGGCGATCGAACTGAAATACCACCTGACGGCCGGCGGGTACATCCGGACCTTTTGGCGTGATGCGTAAAATGTTCAGGCTGGGGGTGGCGGAAAAGCAGAGAGACGCAGTGGGTAGCAGTGGAATAAATAAACTTAAATAAAATAAATATTTTTTCACTTTTCTATGAGTCCTTTTTTGCGCCTTTTGTACGATCATTTGGGTATAGCTAAACTTCAAACGATTTGGGGGAGAGTTCTTAGACGTGCAGGGAATAACTTCCCCTTTTTGTTTTATAGAGAGTCACCTCCGGTACATCCCACCTGATGTCGTTACAAACACTTGACGTAGGCCCATCAAGCCTAAAGTTTTCGCGCTTAGCCAGACGGGCGTCTCGAAACCCAAAAATCCGGCAGTTATTCCGTGCCCGTTCCTTATTGTTATAGTAAATAATCTTTTTTTGTAAATTCTCAGTGTACTCCAACAGAGAGTTTCATAATCCCTTGGAATTATGGCAATTCCAGGGCAATTAAATGATGGATTCTGGCACAATGATGATGCTTATGCTTGTTTTTGTGCTCCTGCCCCCTATTGCCTCATAGTTGCATATATACCCAAAGCGTTTGAGATTTAGGTGCACAGAGCACGCCCCTTTTTGTCCCTGGCAGCGTTGCTCCGTCCAGCCGCTCCAGGCATTCGCGGCGCTAGCGCCCTCACATGG
>JARROD010000162.1:0-10192 GCA_037384225.1 Exilibacterium sp. | reverse complement strand
CCAGTTTTTTGAGTAGACCGTGGGCAACCTGCTGATTGACAATATTGTCTTCCGCGAGCAAGACATACATACCGTCACAGCTGTCAATTAAAACACCTTCATCGCTGACTCTTTGGGTATATATCAAAGATCTTGACTGTCGGTACGCTTTTTTATCAACCGGCAATTTGAAAAACTGTTCTCGGTCAGCAATGACAGGATATACGGCAAAACCGACAACGATATACTCGATTATTTAAAAGTCGAAGCCGGAAAACTCACCCTGGAGCACTATCCGTTTAATTTGTCGGACCTGGTGGAAGAGCTGGTATCGCCCTTTCGATTAATCTGTTCTGAAAGATAGCGACAGTAGAGCCCGGTTCGCTGATTTATCTCAAGGACGACGCCCTGCGTCTGCAACAGGTAATGAGCAATCTGTTGGCATGTGGCACCCCCTGCACGAGGTTCCTGAGCCGCCACATGATACAGGTGAATTAATTATTCACTGTTAAAAATGATGTTTGAAAAATTTTCCGGCTTTGACATCGAAACAGTTCGGTAAGACACAGGCAAAGTTCGCGGCATCATCGATATCACCTTCACCCAGATAGCGCGTCTGGGTGGGATAAGGGCACAAAGGACGTTCGCGATCCGGCCAGGGTGTATTGCCGGCGGCACCGGCAATGATTTGCCGCGGCGCCCTGCCATGTTCAACCCAATCGACAATGGCGGTCAACGCTTCGAATTCATTGGTAGCATTGCCGCCGCTGCAATGGGCCATGCCGGGCACCTGGAACAGTCGGACAAATTTAAACGCGTATCCACCGCTGTTCCTCAGCAGAGATCTATACCAGTCAATCGTATCGTTCACAGAAAATACCGGATCACTGTTGCCGTGGTAGACGATCAGCTTCCCGCCTCGGCGACTGAATGCTCTCAGGTCTGTCGAGGCCGCACTCATAAAATCCATTGACGATTCAGTAAAGATTCCGGATGTGGCAAAAATCCGCGGTGCATCCCCATCGAAATCAAAGTCAAAAATATAGCCGCCGTTTTCCTGACCGGTGCCCGCGATATCATCCGGTGGACTCATAAAAATATACGGCAGACTGCTGCCGCCAAGCGTAACATTCAGCGAGTTATTTATTTTTGCTTCGCCTTCGGCGGCGGGAAAACCAAGCTTCCAGACGCGCCAATCGACAGTCCCTATGCTTGTGTCATAGGGCCAGTCTGAATAAATCTCTTCGCCAAGGGAATTCCGGGCGCCGCCAAAGACATCTTTCAATGCCGTCACCTGTTCGGAACTCAGACATGATTCATTTTTCTCCCCCGCACACTCGAGGACGGCGGGATCAAAAGTACAAGCGGGTAAATTATCAATAATCTGGTCTTCCAGGCCGTCGAGCTTGTCGCATTGGGCGGTAACTGCTCCCGCGACCAATCCCAGATCGGCAAAGGAAAAACTCGTCGGCAGATACGGATTGCCGAATATGTCCGTTTCCGTTGCGGCGCGGGCAAAGGCCTGTGAATCCCAGGCTTGGGCGACGGCGGCTTTGGGGAGATTGAACCCCGGATTGCCCGCCACTATGCCATCGAATATTTCGGGAAAACGCTGAGAGGCGACCATTCCCTGGCGCCCGCCGTTGGAGCATCCCATAAAATAGGAAAATTGCGGATCGGCGCCGTAGTGCAAGGCGATAATTGTTTTTGCGGTGCGGGAGACCTCATCGATTGCATTGTAGCCGTAATCGATTCTGGCCTGAGGATCCAGACCAAAGAACGAACCGCTGATCCCGAATATATCTTCAGCCTGGTGCGACCATTCCAGTCCATCGGCAGCCGTAAATGAAAACCGATGGCATAAGATTCACCGTCAATGCCTGTGCGGTCATTGATAAACCCGATGATTTCGCAGTGTTCGGGCGCCACTGGATCCGCACTGGCTGGATTGAGTTGCGCTAAAGTGATTCTGGTGTCAGGGATTGCCGCCGCGGCGAGGTCGGCACACGCGATGCCGTCCGCCGCCGCCGTGCCGGCTACACCCAAACCCAGCATGGCAAAAGTGGTTGAAAAACCCTTGGTAAATCGACGTTTCATAAAATAGATTCCCGATTGTTTTTAATTTCTGGGTGACCTTAGCATCGTCACGGCCAATCAATTCCGGCCCCATTTATTATCTAATATAGTTAATTTGGTTAACTATAAAGATAATAAAGTCGGCGTCAACTATCTGAGTGTGTGCAAAATCGCTCCAGTTTCATCGCCGGCGCTTCAAAAAAACCTGGAGATGTTGCATTATGCGCCGCAATCCACAGCGGACCTGAACTTGCAGCGAGCCTCGCTGATTACCAACCACCGACTACAGATTACCGACCGTTATCAACTCATGAGCAGGGATAAAAAAGACGCTATCGACTACGGAGAGATGCCCAATAACCTCGGTTATCATATCCATCGGGCCTACTCTTATTTTTCACGGGTTTTTGCTCACTACGGCAAACGATTTGGCATCAAGAGTCAACAGACGACCATTCTGGCTCTGACCCAACGCAACCCCGGAATATCGCCCGCGACCATCGCCGACTTCACCAGCATGGAGCGATCACTGATGGCGAAGCTGACCGCCGACCTGGAAGAGCGCGGACTGCTTGAACGGCACCAGGCGGAATTCGACCGGCGACACAAGGGGCTCTTTATCACCAAAGCGGGCGACAAATTTATAACCGAGATATTGAATACATTTGTTAATGAATTGGATCCCCGGCTCACCCGCAACCTTACCGCCGGTGAGTGCAAGACCCTGATCAGGTTGTTGCAAAAGATCTATAAGGATTAGGCGGCTTCCCGCCTGACGACCACAGGGCCTTAGGATGAGTTATATTCCGCTCCCTATTTTTCCGGTAGAGGTAGCGGCTGCCATCATCGTCCCTGAACACACCGCCGGGTCGATTTTGGCTTCACAGAGTCTGAATCCTGGTTGTTCTTGTTTCATTTTTATGTTCTACCTATGAATGTCCAAATGCCATAATAAATATCAGTTTATTTTGAACGATGAGACACGGCGGATCCCCGATATGCTTGCACCCAAACGATTTCTACCCTCTCTCAGCATGCTCAGCATATTCGAAGCGGCAGCCAGGCGGGGCAGTTTCTCCGCCGCCGCGGAAGAACTCTGTTTGAGCCAAAGTGCTGTAAGCCGGCAGATAAAATGCCTTGAATCTCAGCTGGAGCATGAATTATTTGTGCGTGACCGGAAAACCGTGCGCATCACCGAAGCGGGAGAGCAGTATGCGAAAACCGTCAGAGATGCGCTGCTCCTGATAGCCAATGCATCCATAAACCTGAGAGCCAGCCCCGAAAAGAGAACACTCAACCTGGCGATTTTTCCTTCCCTGGGCGAGCATTGGCTGCTGCCCAGGTTATCCAGCTTCCTGGAACGACACCCGGATATAAAAATCAATTTGACCACCTACACTGAACCCTTTGACTTTCATAAGGAAACCCTCGATGTTGCCATTCATTTTGGCGACCATCGCTGGGACAACGCCGAAACCCGGTTTTTAACGAAGGAAAAACTGATACCCGTGTGCTCTGCGGATTTTTTGAATAAATACCCTCTGGATTGCCCGCGGGCCGTTTTGGAAGTGCCCCTTTTACACCTGACCATCAGGCCGGATGCATGGGAATCCTGGCTCAGGGCGCAGGGTGTGGAATTTGATTATCTGACAGGCATGATGATCGATCAGTTCAATATCGCCATCAGGGCCGCGCAATGTGGTATGGGGCTTGCACTTGTTCCAGAACTGATGTTGTCACGGCAACTTGCAAGCGGCTCTCTGGTTTCCCCCTTGAATGCGTGCATTGAAAGCGAAGGTGCCTATTATCTGGTTTGGCCGAATGACACCAGCCATTTGACAGTACTGAGTAAACTTTACGACTGGCTGAGAGGGGCCGAAGCTGCCGACGCCTCTCCAGCCGATAGTGCTTGATTACTCCGCTATACTGAAAGCGGCGATCATAATAATGGCGACAGGTGCTACAAAACGCGCTGCAAAAAGCCACAATCGAAAACCCGTACGCCCCAACCCGAGTTGGTCCATCAGGGTGCGACGCGAGATAAACCAGGCGGCGAAAATCACAATCAGAAAACCACCAAGAGGCAACAGGATGTTATTGACAGCCGCATCCACAAGGGTATTGAAATCTTTTCCAAAAACGTTCAGGTTCGAAAGAATATTGTAGGAAAAAATGGAGAGCATACTGAAAATAGCTATTGCGGAAAAAACGATTATTGCCGCTCCATGCCGGGAAATATTCAACTCATCCATAAGAAAGGCCGTGAGCGATTCCACAAATCCAATCATTGTCGTAATGGCCGCACTCGATAGCGACAGGAAGAACAAAATACTGAATAAACGGCCTATCGGCATCTGGGCGAAGGCGATGGGTAGGGTTTCGAAAATCAACCCGGGGCCACTGGCGGGGTTTAACCCAAAGGTAAAAACCAGCGGAAAAATAACCAATCCCGCCAAGAGGGCGATAAGTGTGTCCGCAGCAATAATGACTCCCGCGCCCGCGGGGATGTTGAAGCTTTTAGGCAGATAACTTCCGTAAGTCATCATCCCTGCGAGGCCGACGCCAATAGAGAAAAAGGCCTGACCGATGGCGGCCAGAAAGACCGAGCCGCTCAGCTTGCTGAAATCCGCTTCGAACAAGTAGCTGACGGCGGGCATAAACCCTTCGCTGAGCACCCCATAACCAGCCAGTAGCACCATTACGATCAATAACACCGGGATCATTACCGATACCGCGCGCTCAATACCGCCTTTGAGGCCGAGAAAGGCAATGCCCGCCGTAATAGCCAGCCCCGTCCAGCACCAGAAAATCATAACCACATTGTCCTGCAGCATCGCTTTATAGGCAGCGGCTGACGTGCTTGCATCAAATGCACTGAACCCCGTGAACACGGATTTGTAGAGATAGTAGAGCACCCAGCCCACGATGCCGCTGTAAATCAGGGTTACCAGAAATGCGGCCAGCATATTGAGGTAGCCCATGCTCCGCCAACGTGGAGACCTGTTCTCCTGCAGTGCCGTTTGAAGCACTGCAGTTGAACAGGAGCCTCTGCCGATTCGCCCAATCATCAATTCGGCTACCAGTATTGGCATGCCAATAATGAACACACACAGGAGGTAAACCAGCACAAACGCCGAGCCGCCGTTTTCACCCACCATGTAGGGAAATCGCCAGATATTGCCCAAACCGACCGCAAAGCCTATCGACGCAAAAATAAAGGCGGTTTGGGACGACCAGCCTGTTTGCGCGGGCTTGACGCCGGAAAATGCAGCGCCAGGTGGCTGCTCGGATTCTGCACTCTGCTCAATGTTGGGCGTTATCATTATTCTCTAAGCCTCTATTACCCGTAGCGGATAGGATGTAGGGGACCACCTAAATCCTATCCGCTACGGGTATAATTGATCAAATCAACCGCGTCACTCCATGCATGGTGGAAGCGCCAAACTCGTAATAGTGACTCTTCAACGCGGTAAAGCTTTCGCGGTATGCGGTGGAGGGCTTCAGGGGCAACACCGTCTCGTCGCCACTCAACAGATACTCGGCAGCGGCTTTGCCGAACACGGCCCCCGGCCCGATACCCCGGCCACTATAACCGAAGACACTCAAGGCGTGGGGGCCAAATTTGACGAGATGAGGCACATGATCCGCCGCGTACGCGATGCGCCCGTGCCAGGCATACTCGAAATCGACAGTTTCCAGGCAGGGGAACATCCGGCGCAACCTGTGTTTAGCCCACTGATAGTGGATGCCGCGGGTGGCGCCTTCTATATTACCCACCGCGCCGATAATCAACCTCCCGGCCCGATCCCGCCTGAGAGAGGTCATAATGGTGGCCGTATCCCAACACCCCTGACGTTCCGGCAAAATGCCCGCTGATGCCGCCTCCGGTAACGGCCGGGTTGCCGCTTGAAAAAAGTACACGGGCGTATATTGAGGGGTGGCGTTGGCGACCGATAAATCCCGATGATAGGCATTGGTTGCCAGAAGAATTCCATTGGCCTCGACCGTATTCGTTGGCGTGCGAACCCGCCAGCGGCTTCCCGCTCGTCCTATCGATACAACAGGCGTGTCCTGGTAAACAGACGCCCCGGCGGACACAGCGGCGCGAGTCAGGCCGCGAATATAGGCAAGCGGCTGAATGGTCCCCATACTCGGGTGCCAGATTGCACCCCGATACAGTGATGTACCCGTTTTAGCGGCCGTTGCTTCCCGGCTCAGTAATTCGGCCTGTAACCCTCTCGCCTGGTACTGTCTTAAACGATCCTTCAGGTTGGATAATCCCCTGGCCGAATGGGCGCAGTGCAAGGTGCCTGTCCGGGTAAGTTCACAATCGATCCCGAAGCGCTCGATATTGGCGAATACCAGCTCCGGCCCTCTGGCCAGCATGGTGTTGATTTTCTCGCCGGCGGTTTTACCCAGCCTTTTTTCAATTTTTTCCGGCTCCATCCAGAGCCCGGCATTGACCAGCCCTACGTTTCTACCGGAACCGCCATAGCCAATATCATTGGCTTCCAGCAGCGTCACATGGCAACCCTGTTGCGCCAGTTCCAGGGCCGCTGATACGCCGGTGAAGCCGCCGCCGATGATTACCGTATCCACAACCTGATCTTCGTTCAGGGTGGTATGCTCGAGGGCCTCCCCAGCGGTATTGCGCCAGAGATTGCTTGAAAACGCGCCGTTGGTCACATCCAACTCCTTAGTGGCCATTCGCCATCTTTAGAAAACTGCAAGAAGCGTGCAGGCAAGTATTGCATCATAAGGTCACTGGGCGTTAGCGCGTATTTGGTACAAACTTGTGACTAAAGCTCATGGGTGGGAACTGGGCAAAATAGCCAGGCTGGTCTCAGGCATCGCGCGCTATTGCCAATAAATCATATCCTTGTGAGCAATAGTCGTTTTACAGCCCCGCCGCACCTGTGCTCCACTGAGGCGGCTCCGTGAGCGCCTCTCCGGACAGGCTCCCGGAACCTACTTTCACAAGCCATTCAGGGGACACTAGCAAAGTGAAGCTGACAGATGTTTTAGACAAACTCGGGCTGGACGCCCAGGCGCTGAATCAGGGCGACCTGAGTGTGACCAGCCCGATCGACGGCAAGGAGATCGGCCGTGTAACGACCCACAGTGTCGACCAGACCGATGCCATCATTGCGAAATCCACAGAAGCCTTTCAGCGCTGGAAACGGGTGCCCGCGCCAAAGCGCGGTGAACTGATCCGCGTGCTGGGCAACAAACTCAGAGAGCACAAAGAGGCGCTGGGCGCCCTGGTTACCCTCGAGTGCGGCAAGATCTACCAGGAAGGGCTCGGTGAAGTGCAGGAAATGATCGACATCTGTGACCTTGCCGTGGGCCTTTCCCGCCAACTCCATGGGCTGACCATCGCCTCCGAGCGCCCGGGGCATCGTATGAACGAAATCTGGCACCCCATTGGCCCCGTGGGCATTATCTCGGCGTTCAATTTCCCGGTCGCGGTGTGGAGCTGGAATGCCGCCCTGGCCGTGGTCTGTGGTAACAGCATTATCTGGAAGCCCTCGGAGAAAACCCCCATTATCTCAATTGCCTGCCAAAAGTTGTTTGAAGAGGCGGCCAGTGAAGTGGGCGCCGTACCGGACGGCTTATCCCAGGTGCTGATCGGCGATGCCACTATCGGTGCCCGCTTGTGTAGCGACAGACGGGTCCCAGTGATCAGCGCCACCGGCAGTACCGCCATGGGCCGCACGGTAGGCCCGGTGGTGGCCGAGCGCTTCGGCCGCTCCATTCTGGAACTCGGCGGCAACAATGCTATTATCGTGTGCCCCAGTGCCGATCTCGATATGGCCATGCGCGCGATTCTGTTCGGTGCCGTGGGCACCGCCGGGCAGCGCTGCACCTCAACGCGCCGTCTGCTGGTGCACGAATCCATTTACGGCGAGCTGGTGCCGGCGCTGAAAAAAGCTTACCAGGGCATCCGCATTGGCAATCCCCTCGCCGCGGATACATTGGTGGGGCCGCTTATCGATGAAGCCGCTTTCGATAATATGCAGGCGGCCTTACAGGCCGTTACAGGCGGGACAATTACCGGTGGCGAGCGCGTATTGGCCGACGAATATCCCGCTGCCTATTACGTCCAGCCCGCGATTGTCGAAATGCCGGCATCCGGGCAGACGGTTCAGCACGAGACCTTTGCACCGATTCTCTATGTCTACCCTTACACCGATCTGCACGAGGCGATTGGGTTGCAAAACGATGTACCCCAGGGTTTATCCTCCGCCATTTTTACCAACGATATGCGAGAAGCGGAAACATTTGTATCCGCCATCGGCAGCGACTGTGGCATTGCCAACGTCAATATCGGCACCAGCGGGGCGGAAATTGGCGGTGCCTTTGGCGGCGAAAAGGAAACCGGCGGTGGCCGTGAATCCGGTTCCGACGCCTGGAAAGGGTATATGCGCCGCGTCACGTCCACTGTGAACTACTCGACGGAACTGCCTTTGGCCCAGGGCATTGAGTTTGATATTTAATGGGAGGAGAGGGGGGCGGCTATGACGACTGACAGCGTGAGTGAAGAGGAGTTGTTCTACCCGTCCGACAGTCTGGGTTTGGAGGCCGAAGAGATGCGCCGCCTGGGGTACCGGGTGGTGGATATGGTGGTCGATCGGCTGGCGCACAAGAATCGGGAAGCTGCCATTCTGACGGGAGATGCTGCCTGGCTCAGGCAAACGCTGGGCGGCTCCCTGCCGGAACGGCCGTTGGATGTCGAGGCCTCTCTGGCTTTATTGGCCGAGGTAGCGCTTCCGCATCAACAGCGTGGCGACCATCCCCGCTATTTTGCCCGGGTGCCGGGGCCCAGTTCCTTTGCCGCTGTGCTTGGGGACTGGCTGGGTACGGGGTTTAACACCATTGCGGCCTCCTGGGCGGGCGGCTCCGGCCCCGCCACTATCGAGCTGGTGGTCATCGATTGGCTGCGCCAGTTGATGGGCCTGCCCGAGGGCTTCGAGGGTGTTCTGGTGAGTGGCGGTTCCATGGCCAGCCTCACCGCCTTTGCCGCGGCACGGGCGGCTCTCGGCACAGGTGTTGTGTATCTGAGCGACCAGACCCATTCCTCCCTGCCGCGGGGCCTGAAAGAGCTGGGTTTCCCGCCGGAGCATATCCGCATTCTGGAAAGTGACGCCGAGCTCAAGCTGCCTGTAGCGTCGTTACTGGCAGCTATAGCCGAGGATAAGCAGGTGGGCAACAGACCGTTTATGGTGGTGGCAACGGCGGGCACCACCAATGCGGGTACTGTGGACCCTCTGCCGGAACTGGCGGATATCTGTGCGCGGGAAAATCTGTGGTTTCACATTGACGGTGCCTACGGTGCTCCGGCCGTGCTCACAGAGCGGGGGCGCAACTACCTGCGCGGCATGGAGCGTGCGGACTCGCTGGTACTCGACCCCCACAAGTGGCTGTTTCAACCCTACGATGCGGGCTGTCTGTTAATCCGCAAAGGGGTACTTGAGCACTGTTTCAATATGAACCCGGAGTACCTGAAGGATGCGGAAGCCGGTGCGGGTGAGGTGGATTTTCGCAATCGCAGCCTTGAATTGACCAGGCGCTCGCGCGCACTGAAGCTGTGGCTGAGTTTGCGCACTTACGGGGTAGCCCGGTTTCGCGAGGCGATCGACGCGGGTATTGCGCTGGCTGAGTATGCCGAGTCTTATCTGCGACAACAACCGGACAAGTGGGAAGTGGTAACCCCGGCACAAATCGGCGTTATCTGTTTTGCTTTGCGGCAGGAATCCGGCGAGGGGCATAAGCGGCGTGTTCAGGCTTTGGCGGATTCGGGGTTTGCCTGTGTATCCTCAACCTCCCTCAAGGGGCGTACTGTATTTCGGCTCTGTATCATCAACCCGCTGACAACGGAAAGTGATATCCGGGAAACCATCGAACGGCTCGGGCATTAAAAAATGCCCGGGTTCCAGCCCTACCTGTTTATCCTTCTCGCTGCCCCCTCATCCCGCCTGGCGGTGTTGCTTGAGCTCGAATCAGCACCAAGTGAGGGGTGAATAAACGAATACTTATAAACAGAAGACGGTAGCTGCCGGTTTCCAGTAATTTTTATCTAATCCCATCCTATGTACACTACTGCCGCAGTCTATAAGTGGTGATATTGTTTATTAAG
>JARROD010000161.1:0-8406 GCA_037384225.1 Exilibacterium sp. | reverse complement strand
TGTGTTGATGCAGTAACTTGTGTAAATGTTTTTATCCACGCCTCTAGTGCTTACGGTTGAACGCCAATTACGCCTTGGCCTGAATGAAGTTGTGTTGTGCGTCGTTGTTGAAATTAGTTATAAGTGATGCGAAAGCATCAATGTATTTTTAAGAATCTATGTGCTGAATACAGAAGAAACGTGCCGCCTGGATGCTTGAGGATTGATAAGCATGAATAATCCAGAAAACTCTCAGCAAGAAAAAATCAATATTGCATTAATAGTCCCATCTCTTAGCTACGGAGGTGCGGAACGTCAAGTAGTGGAAATAGCGCGCAACCTTGATCGCAAGCTATTTCAAGCGAGCATTATCTCTTTGTCGGATTACAGTCCTATTCTTCCGCTGGAAGACGAGTTGCGTAAACATTTTTACGTCATTAAAAAGTACGGGAAGTTGGATGTTACCGTGATTCCAAGGCTGGCTATATTACTGCGAAGGTTGAATATTCATTTGGTTCACAGCTTTCTTTTCTTTTCTGAGATCGCAACGCGCATGGCCGCTTCACTGATACATTTGAAGCCGGTAATCGGGTCGGAGCGAAACTGCAATTACTCATTAGCCGCTTATCGCTATGTTGTAAACCGGCTGACGATTGATTTAATGGATTTGGTTGTTGCCAATAGCACCGCCGGCGCCGCCTACCATGCGAGTCTCTATGGTTTGCCCGAGGAACGTTATCGTATTTTGCACAATGGTGTGGATATAGACCGCTTTTGTGTTCGGGACAAAGTTCAGTGCAAAAGAAATTTGGGGTTAGACCCCAATAAAATTGTCATTGGTATGTTTGCAAGCTTTAAAAAACAAAAGAATCATATTTATTTTTTTAAAGCGGTAAAAGATCTGATTAAGGAATGCAATGTTAATTTGTTACTGGTGGGTGATACACCTTACACCAGCTCCGCCAGTAATACTCAAAGTTACAAAGCTCAATTGATGAACGTAATCAGGGAATATGATTTGAAGGAGAGCACAATCATTCTCGGTAATCGCACCGATGTTGAACGTATTTACAGTGCCTGTGATATCACAGTGTTGTCGTCTCTCCACGAGGGAACACCAAATGTGGTATTGGAATCGTTCGCTTGTGGTGTGCCCGCGGTGATTACCAACGTGTCTGACAACGCTCAGATAGTAATCGATGGTAAAGAGGGATATATCGTCCCTGTCGATGATGTGGCCGTGTTTAGTGAAAAGTTAAAACGTTTATGTGTGGACGCTGAATTGCGCAATACGATGGCGGTTAACGCAAGGCGTGCGGCAGAGGAACGGCTATCGACAAAAGTAATGAGTCAAAAAATTGCCGATATTTACTCTACGGCTATTTCCGAATGCAAAGGTTTTCGAGGGTTAGATTTATGATGCATGCATTTTCTAGAAAAAACCTTTGGGAAAAGTTACCTCCAACCCTAAAGAGTTCCGTTGGAATGGCGGTGTGTATTTTTTCTCCAAGGCTTTTGCTGGGTAAATCCTTTCAGCAGTGGGAAAAACTGGTAAGTCAAGCTGATGTGTGGGAGGAAGAAGATGTTAAAAACTATCAGTTAAGAAAAGTGAAAGAGATTTGCACATTGGCATACAACAAAACAGCCTATTACCGCTCCAGTTTCGAACGAATTGGGTTCGACCCTAATCAAATGAACTCACTGGAAGAATTACAGTATTTGCCTATTATTGATAAACATGTCATTAACGATCACGCCGACGCGCTGTTGGCTGAGGGGAAAAATAACGGTCGGGTAGATTGGGTATCGACAGGGGGGTCGAGTGGGCAGCCGTTGAGGTTTTTGATTGGCGCAAACCGCTCTCCAGTAGAGTTTTCTCACCTTGCTTCTGCCTGGTATCGCACAGGCTATACACTTACAACACCATTAGCGGTATTGCGAGGTAACGTCATTAAGAATACAAAATCAGGTCTTCGATTTTATTATGACCCGCTGTTGCGAAGGCATAACTACAGTAGTTTTCACATGAATGATGAATCCATGGGTGGTTACTTGTCGCATATCAGTGCAATTGGACCCTGTTATCTTCATGCATATCCGTCGACGTTAAACATGTTGGTAAGATATATTCACCGCAGCGGAAAACAACCGCCGAAAAATATCAAAGGGTTGTTGCTTGAATCGGAAAATGTCTATCAAGAAGACCGAAAGGCGGCGGAGGAGTTGTTTGATGTTCGCTATTTTTCTTGCTACGGCCATTCCGAGAAGCTAGTGATGGCCGCTGAATGTGAACATTCTGCTGATTACCATGTGTTTCCAACTTATGGATATTGTGAGCTTGTCGATGGGAATGGACGTCCCGTCACTACGCCGGGACAGACTGGGGAAATTGTCGGAACCGGGTTTATTAACAAGGTAATGCCTTTTATCCGCTACAGAACGGGTGATTATGCTACCTATGTCGGGACCTGTTGCAAGCATTGTGGCCGGCACCAGTTAATAATCAGCAATATCAGAGGTCATAATACACAGGAAATGTTGGTCGCTAAAGACGGTTCATTGATCCCGTGGTCAGCCGTTAATACCCATGATGATACCTTTTACGGCGTATTGCAATTTCAATTCGAACAGTTTCACGTGGGAAGGTCGACACTCAAAGTGGTGCCTGCAAGAACAATTGCTGATAGTGAGTTGATTGCGAAGCTTACTACTGGCATTGAGAATCGTCTTCAGGGACGATTGGACTTTGATGTTCAAATTGTTGATAAAATTGAACTTACTAACAGAGGGAAATCTGTTTTTGTTAAGCAGCACTTGGATATCGGAAATTTAATCCATTAAAAATTTTGGCCCTGTTCATCGTTTCGTCCACCAAAGGTGCTAATCGGGCCTAACACCGGACGAAACGATGAACAACGCCAAACCCTAACACATGAAGTATACCTTATGCGCTATTTGGTTGTAACATTATTCGTATTGTTCCTCTGCGCTTATGCATGGAAAGATTGGTATAGAAGTCTCTGTGGAATGATGCTGTTGATGGTCATTATTGGCCATGATGCCATGCCTCGATCGCTGTTTGGTATTGCCGGATTAAACCTTTTCAATTTGCTTTTTATAAATGTTGTTTTGAGCTGGCTTATGTCAAGGAAAAAGGAACAGCTTAAGTGGGATATGCCTGCACATATTAAACTGCTCTTATGTAGCTATTTGCTGGTGGTCTTTGTGGCGTTGCTACGCTATACAACAAATCAAAAGGCGGCCATTGTACTTGAATGGACGTCTGGCGTTGCGCGGCCCTCGGTATCGCGGATGTATGTCGATTATTTTTTCAATAGCATTAAATGGGTGCTTCCGGGGCTATTATTGTATTCCGGCTGTAACAGTAAAGAACGATTCAACTGGGGAATTGCATCGCTAATTTTAATGTACACGCTTCTGGCGCTATTGGTTATCCGTTGGATGCCGTTAGGGGTGTTGACCGATGGCGATACCCTACAGAGGCGGGCGATAAGGGTGTTGGATCGAGAGCTTGGCTACTATCGCACAAATCTGGCTGTGATGTTGGGGGGCGGGTTTTGGTTGATTATGATTTCAAAGTCATACTTTAAAGCAAAGTATGGTTTAATTATCTATGGTTGTGCGGGTGTCTGTTTACTGGGAATGGTACTGACTGGTGGACGCGGAGGGTATGTGGCCTGTGCGCTAGTCGGACTCATTGTGTCTTGTACTAAATATCGGAGATACCTGCTTTTGGTTCCTCCCGTCATTGCGCTTGTTATTGTTTTTGTGCCTGCCGTAAAGGAGCGTGTATTTCACGGTTTGGGAGATTCAGCGAGAGTCGAGTATGCCACGGATGTTGATGGCAACGTTGACGACAACAATCTGGGCACAATTACAGCAGGTAGAAGTATACTGTGGCCCTTGTCTTGGGAGCAGGCTGTGAAGGCGCCGTTGCTGGGCCATGGGTTTTGGGGAATGGTAAATACGGGTGTAAGTCTCGAATTATACCAGCGGTATCGTTCGCCTTATCGACACCCCCATAATGCCTATTTACAGCTTTTTCTGGATAACGGAATTATTGGCTCCCTGCCGATATTGCTTTTCTATTATCTTATCGTCAAGTATGCCTGGTCTCTGTTTAAAGACCGCCGCAGTAAAATTTATGTAATGGCCGGTGGCGCGGGGTTTGCCATTGTTATGACAGTATTGCTAGCCTCCCTAACCGGCCAGTCTTTTTATCCGGAAGAGCGCTCTTTCGGGTTGTGGTGTGCTATTGGACTGGTGCTGCGCGTCTACGTAGAGAGGGCTAAACTTGAAGGTCGGAAAGAAAGTCACAAGAAAAAAATAAAACAGAAAGCGGCGCCTGCCAGGCTTATTTGGGACGAGGAACCGGTTCCGCGTCCCTCGGCTTCAGTACCCAAAGCGTATGAGATTTAGGGTTCCAGAGCATGCTCCTGTTCGTGTGACTCCTCTATACGCTTTCACGGCTCTGTCACACTGTTGGGCGTGCGACGTTTGCGTCGTCGGGAGCGCTTCGGTAAACCGTAGAGGTCCTTCTCCCCCGAAGGTCTGGTTTTGAAGCGTCGATGAACCCAGAGATACTGGTCCGGTTGTTGCCGAATCTGGGCTTCAACATGTTCATTCAATCGCCTGGCATTGACCTGCTCATTATCTGTTGGATAATTTTTCCAGGCGGGCAGAATTTTTATCAGATAACCCTTGCCATCAGGCAGACGTGTGTTGACAAGGGGAATAACCGGCACTTTCGTCATTTTGATCAGTCGGGGCATGGCCGTCACCGTGGCTGCCGGAATACCGAAAAACGGCGCAAATACACTGTGTTTTCTGCCGTAGTCCTGGTCGGGAAAATAAGAAATACAGCGGCCTTTTTTCAGTGAGCGCACCATGGCTCGAACATCGCCGCGTGCCACCACCGTGCACGAGGGGTTGTGGCGAGCCCGCTGCCTGCTCTGGATATAATCGTACACCGGATTGGTGTGGGGCCGGTAAGTCATATCCGTGGTGTCAATTAAACTGTTGATACACACTCCCAGCATTTCAATGGTAGTGAAGTGCAGTGACAGCAGTAATACCCCCCGCCCCTGATCCAGATGAGACTGTAAATGTTCCAATCCCTCCACCTGAACCAGCTTGCTCAATCTTTTACGCGGGCAGAACCAGGCGATACCGGTTTCAAAAAAAGCAATGGCTGTCGATTTAAAATTAGCCCTTAGCAGACGCTCCAGTTCTATCTGGTTTAGCTGGGGGAAGCACAGTTCCAGGTTGCGGCGGGCGATCCAGCGGCGGCGGCGCAACAGATGGTAGAGAACCACACCCATGGCTTCGCCGAACAATAGTTGTAACCGATAGGGTAATTGTGCAATAAACCACCATAATCCAAACAGCATCCAGGTTGGCCAGTAAACTGGATGAAATAATGCCGGCTCCAGTGACGGCTTCTGATCTTGTACCACAGATACCACGCTCTTTATAAGAATATACGACTTTTTTATGGCCGGATAAGTATATAGCTTAATCATACCTGTGGCCAATTGCTGCTGGAAGTGCAAGTATCATACTTATAGAAGTCTGTAGACCCTATCGTTGCATAAATTTTCGGCCCAGGACCGCTTCGCTCCTTCTAAGGACCGCTTCGCTCCTTCTAAAAGGTCCTGAGCTCGAAAATTTATGCAACGATAGGGTCGAGATCGGATTCCAGAGGTATCGCTGACTGGTATTTTAACAGTAGTGCTATAGCTGGCGTCAGGAACTGATTCCCCGGTAAGGGATTAGTTGATCACAATCCTTGCGCTGTGGTGGGTACTGGCGGGAGTGTGACACGGCGATAGACCAAACTCTTGTCCCCATCCCCGTATGCCACAGCCAGCGCAGCGCGGGCTGTGATCAGTTTATCGGCGCAGGCGGGAAGTGTGTAGGTAACATCGGCGATATAGATATCGAAGTCAACGGAATTCGGCAGCAATACTATTTCACCTGAAATTCCCCCTTTGGGCGGGTTTATAAATTCGACTCGACGCAATTGCGCCCCCTCACTCTGCGGTAGCGAAACCTTTTCACCTTCGAGCAACAGTTTTTCGATATCCGACTGGCCGGGCAAGCCGATGACAAGCCGCTGCGCACGGCGGGAGGAAGACAAGCGGAAGCTTATGTGCCTGCGCCCATTTAGCAGGCTGTCGGCTATAATTTCCAGCTTGGGCGCATTGAGTTTCTGTCGTGGTGCGGGGGCAACAAAATCCATACTCTCGCGCCATGGATAAGCGGGAATAGCGACCGCTCCTGCGCCGACGTCCTGCAATAGTTTCCGTGGCAATCGCGTCGGGCTGTTGAGAGCATAATAAGCATTGTTTGAATCGCTGTTTTGTATATGGGCAATATTGATATATTGAGGGCTGTCCTTTGAATAGGGGGACAGCATCAATGCAAGCAAGATCCCCACGGCGGCGAGAAGGCCGCCGGTAAAGGCGAAAATAAGGTTTATCGGACAATGTTTTCTGTCTTTATTTATTACCAGGGGCATCATCACCGAGGCGAGCAGTCCCAGTGCCAGCATGATCATGGGTGTGGCATTGCGACCGGAAGCGATATAATTTGTATACCCGAGTTGGAACAGAAAGTAACCGGCGATTAAGGCTGCCATTGTGCAAATCACATGAAGTGCCCAGGGAGACGCTTCTTTCGCGCTATACGCCAACACAAACATCAGCGAGGTTGCGGCCAATGTGGGTATCAATGGCAAGTATGCCGCCTGGGGAATGGCGTATGCCAGCACCAGTGCCAAAACGGACCAAGCCCACCAGCATGCCAGCATATTTGCCCAGATTCCCGCCCGACTGGCAAAGACCAACCCCGAGAGCCACAAAATGGCAAGTGGAGTAGAAAATATGATGAGACTCAGGGGCAGTGGGTTGGCGGGCCATTTAACTGTCCCCCCCGTGAACGCATCCATCAGGCGGGCCGTTATAACACCGGCGACAACTGTGGCGATTACTGTTGCGATGCTGCCGAGGGTGGCGATTGTGAATTCTCTCGGTATTATCCAGTGCCTCACCCGAAATGTTGTGAACAATAAAAGCATCACTGGAGCCAGTGCGATAGCAATACCTTGTTCATAACGCCACAAAAGCCACCAGGACTGGTGCAGCGTTGAATAGATGACGTTGCCGCCGGTTGTGGTTAGGTCCCTATCTGCCAGCAATTGTGCCAGCGGCAGAATATTGTCGCCGTGATGCTGCAGGGCGCTGAGATCGAAATTTTCCAATGTGTCGGCGGCGCTGTGATTATTGTTACGCCGGCCGGTAAAAGAAAAATCGATTCCCGGCAACCCGGCTTTAAGCACCTCATCAAAGTCCGTGCCGACACCGGTTCTGGTGATAATGGCCTGGCGAATGGACTGCGCCGTCGGGCGACTGGCCGTGTGTTGATAAGCCCTCAACAGGTGCTCACTGTGCGGTGCCACCCGCAATACATAGGCCGGTCCGGTGGAGCCGGCACCGTCGATATTGATCACCGCTCTTACACGATGTGCCAGAGGGTGCTTGGAAAAGAAAGACGCGGCGCCGAAGTGGCCGACTTCCTCGGCGTCGGTAAAAAGGAAAATCAGCGTGTTTTTGTAGGGCCCGCCCTGTTTTAGAATACGGGCGATTTGCAACAGTGAAGCGACGCCGGCTCCATTGTCACCGGCGCCCGGCGCCGACCCAACCGAATCAAAGTGGGCCATAAACAAAAGGGCGGTATCAGTACTCCCGGGCAAGGTCGCCAATACATTTTCCGTTCGCACACAGCGGGCGCGTTTGGCATTGTGCCGACAGCCAACTGCCGGCTGCCCGCGCGGATCCAGGCCAATCGAATGCAACTGCTGTGCTATCCGCCGCCGCACCCGGGTATTGGCCTGGCTGCCGCTGGGGTGGGGCAATTGTTCGGCGAGAATATGCTGCAGAATTTTTCCCGCCCGCGCGGCGGAGAACATATCGTTAGGAGCATCGAGGCCTCTGGCTTCGGGCGGGGTAAAACCCGATACAGCGAGAAAGAATACCACACAGAGTAAAGCCGTGCAGGGCAGCAGACTGATATTTGTGAATTTTAAATCCGACCGAGCAGGTTTAAAACGGATGCTGAATTCCATGAATAGCTGCCTAAGAAGTTGTATACCAGATCCAATAAGGGGCGTGCCGGTCACCGGTCCCGCCAGCCAGATGCCGCCGGCGCGGGCAAACTTCTCCACCCGGGCGATGATGGCTTCGCTGACATATTCAGTCAAGATGAATCAATATGGATCATCTCTATCGATCGCGACTATAGACCCAGTTGTTGGCCTGGTCATCACAGACGATCAGTTTTGTAGTTAATTCGGTGCATTGCCCGATATTATCGGGCAGTTGGTGATGATATCGGGCCCTGACGGAC
>JARROD010000160.1:0-8423 GCA_037384225.1 Exilibacterium sp. | reverse complement strand
TATACCTTCACCGAAAACGGCCTGGGCTATAGCGGCTCCGGACACAGAAGCCAATATAACCGGAAGAAAACCGGCTATAGTATATTCCATCAGTACCACCTCCATGGCAAAGATAACACCAGCCATGGGGGTGTTAAATGAAGTGGCAATGGCGGCGGCAACGCCACAACCCACCAGTGTATGCAGACTGTTATTGGGTAGTTTCAACCACTGCCCCAGCTGGCTGGCGGCCCCGGCTCCAAGATGTACCGCGGGACCCTCGCGGCCAACGGACTGACCGCTGATTAAGCACAGAGCGCCGCCGAAAAACTGCACCAGCCAGTTTAATAACGGTAGTTGTGCCTGGTGGTTGTGGAGTCGGTCCAGTACGTGACCAACGCTGACCTGATGGTTTTCCCGCTGCAGCGCCTGCATTCCCAGACCTACAGCCACAGCACCGAGAAAGGGCAGCCAGAAATGCCATTGGTCTGTTAATGCTTCAAAGTTTTCGCTGTGTTCGGGTAAAAAGAGTTTAAGGCCGAACGCGATCAGCAGGCGGAAAGCGACTATAACCAGTGCCGCGGCCATCCCCGTAATCAATCCCAGGAAGGTCAGTTGCGGTAATGCGTCTATATAAGCAAGTCGGTGGCGGAAAGCATCGACGGCGAATTGGATACGCTGCTTTGCGCGAAGGTAATTGCCAGGGGGTTGCTGATCGGTCATGGGGCTCCTTAAAAACCGGTGTGGGCCCTTGGCTGGGGCCGCGGAGTCAGAGGCTGATCTCTAAAAGCTTTAAGTTATTGGTAGGGTATTATAACCTACTGGGCTTTAGTGAATTCGTTGGCGGAGTTTATGTTACAAGTTGGAATTGTTGGCGGCACAGGCTATACCGGTGTCGAACTGTTGCGATTGCTGATCAACCATCCCGGCGCAGCGGTAAAAGTCATTACTTCCCGCAAGGAAGAGGGTATCGCCGTTGCGGACATTTACCCCAGTCTGCGCGGACACCTCGACCTGCAGTTCAGTGCTCCTGATGTTGGGGCGTTGAGCGAGTGTGATGTTGTTTTTTTCGCTACACCGCACGGAGTGGCACAGGAGATGATGCCGGAGTTGATTAATCGCGGTCTGCGGGTAATCGATCTTTCAGCCGATTTTCGAATTCGGGATGCAGAACTTTGGTCGCACTGGTATGGCCAACCCCATATTTGCCCTGAGCTATTGCCTCTGGCTGTTTACGGATTGCCGGAAATTAACCGCAATGCTATTCGCGGAGCGCGCCTGGTCGCTTGCCCGGGTTGTTACCCGACGGCAGTGCAATTGGGTTTTATTCCGTTGCTGGAAAATAATCTGGTCGACCCCGAGCGACTGATAGCCAATGCTGCTTCCGGGGCCAGCGGCGCAGGTCGCCAGGCCAAAGTCGACAATTTACTGGCGGAGGTCTGCGACAGTTTTAAAGCCTATGCCGCCGGAGGACACCGGCACTTGCCGGAAATCGAACAGGGACTGCAGTGTGTACAGCCAGCGGATGCGGCGGCGGCTCAATTGGTTTTCATACCTCACCTGCTTCCGATCATCAGGGGAATTCACGCTACACTATATGCAACCAGCATCGATACCAGCGCAGATCTTCAGGCTGTTTTTGAAACGCGCTATCGCCATGAGCCATTTGTCGATGTATTGCCGGCGGGAAGTCATCCGCAGACCCGCACTGTAAAAAGTTCGAATATGTGCCGCCTGTCGGTGCTGCGACCCCAGCAGCGGGATACGGTGGTGGTGTTATCGGTAATTGATAATCTAACCAAAGGTGCATCGGGACAGGCGGTACAAAATATGAATATTATGTTTGATCTGGAAGAGGATGCCGGATTGAGCCAAGCGGCCCTGTTGCCGTGATAAAAGGATGCCCTAGTTAAAAATCATCGTGTTAAAAAGTTGCCTTCAAAAATTACCTGGAAATAAACTCCGGTTTTATCAAACACTCTGGGTTATAAATGTATATGTATATGTTGAGTTGGCTGAATTAACGGAGACCGATTATGGTTGCGGTCAAAGGCAGTAAGCAATACGCAGTGAAGGTAGTGCGTTATCACCCGCACGTCACAATGCTGGTGCGCGGGATTGGGGTTGCCCTTGTTGTGGGTGCGGTTGTCGGAAGTTACTACATGGGAAGCTTTAAAAGCAAAGGGTTGCAGGATAAAGCGGTGGCTGAACGGGAGCGATTGCGCCAGGAACTCATCGCCAAAAAACAGGAAAGTGAAACATTACGTCAGGAAGTGGCCAATTTACGGCTCGGCGCCGAAGTTGATCACAAGGCCAGTGAAGATGTGCGCAACGAAGTTATCGCATTAAAAGCGAAGATTGCGGAATTGGAGGGTGATATCAGTTTTTATCGCGGTCTGATGACGCCCACAGATAACAAGCGGGGGCTAACTATCGGTTCCTTGAATGTTATTTCAACCGGAGTACCCCGCCGTTACGGGTATAAACTTGTAGTACAGCAACTGGCGGCGAATCACAAATTATTACAGGGTTCTCTTCAGTTTAATGTTGTCGGGCGGCAGGGTGATGTGGTAAGAAGCATTGCTTTAAAGGATTTGTCCGAGCAGGTTAAAGAAGAAGATATAAAACTGCGTTTCAAGTATTTTCAGAACGTTGAAGGTGAGTTGGTTCTACCCCCGGGGTTTGAGCCTGAAAGAATTGAATTGCTGGCGAAATCAACCGGGCGCAATGCGGCCACTGTTGAGAAGAAATTTGGCTGGCTGGTCCAAGAGAGTTGAAAGTTATGTGGGGAAAAAAGAGTGACTTGTCGTTTTCCAACAATCATACCGTTATTGCCAGGGGCACAGAGGTTGCCGGAGATATCCGATTTGACGGCGAACTATACGTTGAGGGCAAAATATGCGGCAATATTATTGTTGCCGAAAAGGGTGGCAGCGCCAAGGTGACGGTTGCTGAAAAAGGGGTGGTTGAAGGAGAAATCCGGGTTCCAACCATAGTGATCAACGGCACCGTGGTAGGCGATGTGCATGCGAGCAGCCATGTTGAATTGGCTGCCAAAGCGGTGGTCCAGGGCGACGTTCACTATAGTATGATCGAAATGGTTAAAGGCTCTCAGGTAAATGGAAACCTGGTTTTTAACGGCGATAACAGCAAAAAATCATCGCGTCAGAACTCTCCCGCCAATACCACTGCCGGCGCCGTAATACCTGGTTCTGCCAAAAACGATAGGGTTAATCCTGTCGGCAATGGTAAAACTGTTTGATAGTTGACTGTTTTCCTAAGGTAAGCTGATAATGACAGATTGAGATCTACGTTGGGGCGGGGCAGGTCTGACTGAAAACCTGATCGAAAGCAGCGGGTTTGCACATGCCGGAGTAACTTCTCAATAACCCGGGGTAAGCACAGTGTCAGGCGGATGGCCGCCGAATCGAAGGCACAATACCCCGGGTTATTGAGAAGTTACATACCGGATTTTACTTAAAGAGGTAATGCATACGATGAGCGCACCTGAAATCTATACACCTGAACCTTTTGTGGTTACTGCAAGTGCGGTGGCGAAGGTAAAAAGCCTGGTGGAGGAAGAGGGTAACGATGATCTTAAGCTGCGTGTGTTTGTGACTGGTGGTGGGTGTTCGGGTTTTCAGTATGGTTTTACTTTCGATGAAATTGTCGCCGAAGATGATGCGGTGGTGGAAAAAGAGGGTATAACCGTGCTTGTCGATGCCATGAGCTATCCGTATTTACAGGGAGCGCAGGTGGATTACGAAGAGGGGCTGCAAGGCTCCAAATTTGTTGTGCAAAACCCCAATGCCAGTTCAACCTGTGGTTGCGGGGCATCCTTTTCTATTTAGTTACCTCCGCCGTTAGGCAGGGTAGATCCCACCCAGAATGACCTCTTTTGTGGCTCCAGTCACGCGGCAGAGGTTGCCGCTGCCGCGTTTCAGGTTCTGGCGCGCCAGCCAGGCAAAGGCGGCGGCTTCAACCCAGTCGGCGGGCAGGCCTACAGACGCTGTGTCGGCTACGGGATTGGGTTGAAGCAGTCGTTGCAGTCGCGACATTAATTGCCGATTGTGTGCGCCACCTCCACAAATAAAGATTTCCAGGTTCGACTCTGTCTTCATGACCTCGATGCCATCGGCTATGGTTTTTGCCGTCAGTTCCTGCAGCGTTGCTTGAACATCCACGGCGCTGAAAGACCGCCCACGAAATTGTGATAATACGGAATCGAGCCAGCTGAGATTGAACATTTCACGCCCGGTACTTTTTGGATTCGGCTGGGAGAAAAATGGGTGTTTCAGCAGTTCCTGCAGCAGATGTTCATCGATATCACCACTCGCTCCCCAGAGTCCGTCCCGGTCGTAAGTTTCTCCCCGGTGGCGAAGTATCCAGGCATCCATTAATGCATTCCCCGGCCCGGTATCATAGCCAGAGGCTTCACCCTGGCGAGGTAGGTGGGTGATATTAGAAATGCCGCCGATGTTAACGACCATTCGTTCACAATTTCGTGAATGGAATATCGCCTGGTGAAATGCCGGAGCCAGCGGTGCCCCCTGTCCGCCGGCAGCCATATCTCTGCGGCGGAAGTCAGCGACCGTCGTTATCCCGGTTTCTTGAGCGATAGTGTTGGGATCGGCAATTTGTAGTGTAAATGGGGTTTCCAGTGTACCCGGCGGTCGATGGCGAATTGTTTGGCCATGGCTGCCGATGGCGATGATCTGGTTGATGTTGAGATGGGCTTTATCGAGCAGGGTATTGACGGCTTCGGCAAAGGCTTTGCCCAACTTGACGTCCAGTACCCCCAGGCGATCTATTTCGTTGTCACCGGGGGTTGCCAGTTGATGGATAAGCCGCTTTACATCTGAATCCAGCGGATGGCCGTGGCTGGCCAACAAGCGGGGGAATTTTCCGGCAAAGTCGATAACCGCGGCGTCAATACAGTCCGCGCTGGTGCCTGACATCAGGCCTATATAGAGTTCGCGCGCGTCCATTTGAATTACCGGACTTAGTTAATTATGGTGCCCACGGCATTGGCCAAAGCAATTTGCGTGGCATTGTGGTAGCTGTTGAGTTTGGCAACAATCGGTGTGGTTTGTTCGAGAAAGCGGATTTTTTCCGATCTGGCCACTGCATCGGCCTTGGGCAGCTTTACTTTAACCGGGTTGCGCACTCTGCCGTTGATATAAAACTCGTAGTGTAGATGAGGTCCGGTCGCCAGACCCGTGGAACCCACATAGCCGATAACCTGTCCCTGTTTGACTCGGGTTCCGGCGCGGATACCGCGGCGAAATTTGTGCATATGGGCGTAAAGAGTCTTATATTGATGGCCGTGTTGAATAATGACCACGTTGCCATAACCGCCTTTGCGGCCGGCGAAGACCACTTTCCCGTCGCCAGTGGCTTTGATGGGGGTGCCGCGCATTGCGGCGTAGTCTGTACCCTTGTGCGCGCGAATACGGTTCAGTACAGGGTGTTTGCGCTGCAGATTGAAGTGTGAGCTGATACGCGCGAGCTCTACTGGCGTGCGAATAAAGGCCTTGCGCATGCTTTCACCGGAGGGGGTGAAGTAATGGCTGAGACCCTTTTTATCAGTGTAACGCACAGCTTTAAATGTGGTGTTCTGGTTGGTAAATTCTGCCGCGAGGATATCACCGTTGCCGACCTTCTCCCCATCAATAAAATATTCTTCGAACAGTAATTTAAAACTGTCTCCTTGGCGGATATCCAGGGCGAAATCGATATCCCAACCAAAGATATTAGCCATTTCCATAATCAGGTCACTGTCGAGCTGTGCCTGTTTGCCGGCCAGAAACAGCGAACTGTCAATGGTGGCTTCCCGGTAAGCGGGATGGACATCGGGTTTGCGGGTAAACAGTTCCGAATTGAAACCTGCATCGGTGCGGGAAAACAGGCGGCTGCTCAGTCTGTTTTCAACGTAGCGTAGCTGTTGTAACTGCCCCTCCTTGTCTATCTGAAAGGCCAGTTCCTGTCCGGGGTAAATATTGGCCAGGGATGTTGCTTCTTTGCCGCTGTTTAGAAGATCGTAAAGGTCTTTTTCAGTCAGGCCTACCCGCTGGAATATCAGAAAAAGGCTGTCACCGGATTTTACCGTTTGTTTGTTCCAGCTAAGTTGTTGGGGTTGTGCTGTGAGAGACTCGAGGGAATCGTCAAAAGGTTTGGGTTCTGGAAGCGACAACTGGAGTGGGAGATCGTGGCGTTTGGCCGCTACATCTTCTGAAGGAAACAGGGACAGTAACAGTGTCAGTACCATTGACAAAGCACTTGCTGCGACTATATGACTGCGGGGAAAGTGCGCCAGATAGGAATGGTTGAGGCTTTCCTCTTTTTTATTAGTAACACGCATAGTTTATCTACATGTAATAAGTAACAAAAATAGCCGCTATCTTGTTAGTTTATAACAGAAAAGCAATGAAATATCACCACTGAGTGACTGGCTTTTCGGAAGCGTTTCACGTTTTTAATTAGCACATTTGTAGCAAATTGTTTTTTAAGCGTCTGTGAGATTGTTGTATTTTCATCTAACAGGTTTTCTAAATGAAGGGAAATATATTTATCGCCTCGGGCATATTGATAGAAATCAGGTCGGTGCTTTGAACCTCACATTACCCTAAAGCATCTTGCCGGGCACCCATTGAAGGTTTCGAGGTGGCTTGCGGGTCGAGTTGTCCTGGCTCTTGTTTTTAGCCGTATATTCGGTATCTTGTGCGCCTGCCGGACATTTCGAAGATGCTACTCATATAAGCTCTCTTTGCGTGAGTAAGCGCTCACTTTTGTGCATCGATTAATTTTAAGGTTTAGTTCAGATGACAGTGGTCAATCGCAATTTATTGGAAGATCTGGAGGCCCGGGGGTTAATTGCCCAAATGACCGGGGGCGAGGAACTTAAGCGTTTTCTGGTGGAGCAGGCGCGCACGTTATATTGTGGTTTTGATCCCACTGCCGACAGCCTGCATATCGGCAGCCTGGTTCCTCTCTTGGCGCTGAAGCGCTTTCAAATGGCGGGGCATAAGCCTATTGCTCTGGTCGGCGGCGCCACCGGATTAATCGGTGATCCCAGCTTTAAGGCACAGGAGCGTAAGCTTAATACAGCCGACACTGTTGTCGGCTGGGTTGAAAAGCTTAAGACACAGGTTTCCAGGTTTGTCGATTTTGACTGCGGTGATAATTCTGCGGAGGTTGTCAATAACCTGGACTGGACCAATGAAATCAACGTATTGGATTTTCTACGTGACGTCGGTAAACATTTCTCCGTCAATAATATGATCAACAAGGAGTCAGTAAAGCAACGTATAGATCGTGAAGGCGCTGGGATTTCGTTTACTGAGTTTTCCTATATGTTGCTGCAGTCCTATGACTTTGCCGAACTCTATAAGCGCAATAACTGTACCCTGCAAATCGGGGGGAGTGATCAGTGGGGAAATATCGTCGGTGGTGTGGATTTGACCAAGCGGCTTTACGGGGTCCAGGTATATGGCTTGACTTTACCATTGGTGACCAAGGCTGACGGTACCAAGTTTGGCAAAACCGAAACCGGGACCATTTGGCTTGATGCAACCAAGACCTCCCCCTACGCTTTTTATCAATTTTGGCTGAACACGGCTGACGCTGATGTCTATAAATTTCTTCGCTACTTTACTTTTTTGAATGTGGCCGAGATTGCGGCGGTAGAGACAAGTGACAGTGAGGGGAGAGGTAAGCCGGAAGCCCAGGGTATCCTGGCCCGGGAGGTAACCCGTCTGGTTCACGGCCCCGAAGGCCTGGCGGCGGCTCAGCGGATAACGGATGCTTTGTTCAGTGGAAGTGTGTCGCAACTCAACGAAAACGATCTGGAGCAGTTAAAGCTGGACGGTCTGCCTTCGACGGCGCTCGAGCGTGGGCAGCTGGCAGATATACCAATGACCCAACTGTTGACGGATTGTGGTATGGCTGCGTCGGGTAAACAGGTAAAAGACGCGTTGGGACGTAATGCGGTTTTTATAAATACTGAAGCGAAATCCATGAAGGACAATATGAGATTGCCAGTATGTTTCGGCGAGGATGTCGCATTGTACGGGCGATATTTTATTGTCAGGTTGGGCAAGAAGAAATATCACCTTTTCGACCTGGGTCAAGGTTAGATTCACCCAGTTCGAAAAGTGACAAAAAGTGCTTGCAGTTATCGTTCCTGATACGTATAGTTCGCGCCTCTTTCAAGTGCGCAGTCAGGGCCGAAAGTTGGCGCTGAGGACAACAGCAAATAACTGAAAAATAAAGTTAAATTTGTGGTTGTCAAACAGGGAATGATCTGTATAATGCGCGGCTCTTCAGCAGTCAGCCCGAAGGGGCGAAAGCGCGAAGAGGCACAGGGAAAAGGCAGTGCAAAGGCGGAGGGAGGAGAGTTTGAAACTTCCCCGGCGACGACAAAAAAAGTGTGAAAATGTTGTTGC
>JARROD010000159.1:0-8488 GCA_037384225.1 Exilibacterium sp. | reverse complement strand
TTTGTTCCTGGGAAGGCGCGACGACGCTGCATGGCAGGCCCCATGTGAGGAGGAGCAACGCGGCCAGGGACAAAAAGGGGCGTGCTCTGTGCACCTAAATCTCAAACGCTTTGGGTATATATTCTACTATCTGAAATTAAATTGTCGTTCTTCTGTCATTTTTCTGCCGCTTATTGTTCACACTTCCTTGATAGGGTGCGTCCGAATACATCCAGCGTGGGAATTACAATATTATGAGTGAAACAAGTCTGATATGGCGAAAAGTTCCTGCTGCTATCTTACTGATTGCAGCAGGGATTCTTTCAGGTTGCGGTGATGATGGCGACGACGGTAGAGACGGTATTGACGGCGCAGAGGGTGCGGACGGAACCGCTGGCGCCGATGGGAATGACGGGGCCGATGGAAGCAATGGGACAGACGGCCTTGATGGCGCTGACAGCAGATTGACCCGTTTGGCGACCCTGCCCCAGGGCGCGGAAGTCACCGGTATTTTCGCCACAGAAGCCGGCGATCTTTTCTTTAATGTCCAGCATCCGAGTAGTGAAAATAATTCCGAATTTACTATAGGAACGGTCGGTGTTTTGGCGGGTGTCAATATACACAAGCTGCCTGTCAACCTCACCTCGACGCCTGTGCCCACTACCGAAGAAGACAGGCAAACGGTCAAAGTCTATTACGGGGAATATCAGATACTGGGTCAAGGCGGCGATACTTTTAGCGGCAGTTTGCCCGAAGGCTTGGGAGCGGTTACCTCGACGGATGCCGAGGGTTCTCTGGTTTCACTCTACGCTGCTGATCATCCCGATTTTAACGCTTATATTCCCACCTCGGAGACGGAAGGCTATCTGTTTACAAACTGGGAAAACGTGCCGGGTGGTATGAGTCGGATAAAATTGAAAAAATCAGCGTCCGGCGGTGCTCTGACCGGTTACTGGGAAGTCGATAACACGGATGTACAGATGATTGATTTCGGGGCATGGGGAACCCTGGCCAACTGCTTCGGTTCCCTGTCACCCTGGGGTACCCCCCTGACATCGGAGGAATGGGGCAACTTCGGCGACAGTACTCACCTTTGGAACGACCCATCGGCTAGCGATGCGCGCCGCGACCAACTGGCGTTAAATCTCGATCCGACAGCCAGTGGCGCCATTGATGCGGATCCTTTCCCCAATACGTATCGCTATCATTATATTGTGGAGATTACCCAACCCACCTCGGCGACGCCGGTGCCGGTAAAGCACTACGTCATGGGACGTTTCGAACACGAAAACGCTATTGTCATGCCCGATCAGAAAACCGCCTACCTGTCTCAGGATGATACCAATGGCGTGTTGTTCAAGTTCGTTGCCGACGTCGCCGGCGATTTGAGTTCAGGCACTCTCTACGCCGCCAAAGTTAACCAGGACGGCAGTTTTGATCCCATCACCACGGGTTTTGATATTGAATGGATCGAACTGGCCTCTGGCAACGATGCCGAGATTGAAACCTGGATTGCGGAATACGATGCAATTAATACCTCAAATTATGTAGCGGGAAAAAGCAGCTATCTGACCGATGCCGATGCTATTGCCTGGGCCAGCGGCGATGCGAACTATCCCGCCTACGACACGGCGTATGCGCCGGCGGTCACTGCCGGTTATAGCGGCGCTAACACTTTTGGCGGTGCGGTAACCGCGGGCGAAGCCATGGATAACCGCATCGCCTTCCTGGAGTCGCGCAAAGCGGCGCGGGCCAAGGGCGCGACGGCGGAGTGGAAAAAATTCGAGGGTATTTACATCAACCAGAAGCGGGCCAGGGAAGCGGTCGAAGGTGTGGACTTGATTGAGGGTGAAGCGGTCGAAGACGCCTATGTCTATTTTGCCATTTCCTATATGACCAGCGGTATGACCGATGGTGAAGGCGATATTCGACTGTCCACCCGGGTCAGTGATTGCGGTGGTGTTTATCGTATGAAGCTGAACGCAGGTTACGATGTTAACCGCATCGAACCGGTGGTCATGGGCAGCACCTTTGAATCTGAGTTGACCGGCGCCGAACGGTGTGACAGTGATAAACTTTCACAACCGGATAACGTTGTCGTGCTCGACGATGGCCGTATTATTGTGGGGGAAGATGGTTTCCAGACAAATAATACACTCTGGTTGTACGATCCCAACTAAGCCCCATTGTTGCATCAATTTTAAACTCGGCATTATTGCTCGCTTCATCAGCACACCACCTTGCCCTCGGGGCGGGTGGTGTGCTGTTGAGTGAACGAGAGAATGTCAATCATCAAAGTTTTCTATCATCAAAGTTTTGCAAAGTCGAAGCCAATGAACAAACTGATAAACGCTATCACCGGTATAACACTCACTGCCGTTGTCGGGCTGCTAAATTGTGCGCTCAGTGGTTGCGACAATCGCAGCGATGTCGGGGCTGTCGTTGCCACTGTCGCCGCCGCTGCGAAGACATCGTCACAGGGCAGCACAGGTGAGCGTGATACAGATAAAGTCCCCGCCCTGAGCTACGTCGAACACGACGAACGCTACAATCCCGAGGCACCCATCCCGCCCCAGTGCTACACAAAAACAGAAGGCAAACACAATCCCTGTTACGTTTGCCACCAGACTTACCAGAACGATAAAAAGCGCACTAACACCATGGCCGATGGTTATCTGCAGGGGCTCTATGCTTTTTCGGATGCAGGGTTGAGTAACGGCTGGAAAAACCTGTTTAAAGATCGTCGCGACTATATCGACAGTGTCAGCGACGAAGCTATTTTAAAATACATCAGCGAAGACAACTTCACCCCCCTGATCGAGTGGATGCGCACGGATGCCTGGAGCGGTGTGGTACCGGCAATAGAAAATCTGCACAAAGGTGCGGCGGCATTCGATCAATACGGACTGGCGAAAGACGGTTCGCGCTGGGTGGCGTTTAACTATAAGCCTTTCCCCGGCACTTTCTGGCCCACCAATGGCGCCACTGACGATGTAATGATCCGGCTCGATAAAGCCTTTTCGGAAATCGACGGGCAATTTTCCCAGGATGTCTATTTTGCCAATTTAAGTCTGCTGGAAATGGCGATAAACGACTTGCGGGAAGTTACCAGTATACCGCTCGATGAAACAGCGTTGAAAATCGACCTGGACGGCGACGGCCGCTTAAGCGCGGCGGTTACCCATGTATTGCGACGGAATACTTACCTGGGGGACGCTGGCGAGATCAAACTGTCTCATATGCTCTACCCCAAGGATACGGAGTTTTTACACACCGTGCGCTATATCGGCGTGGCTGCCGAGGGAAATATTTACAACGCCGCGCGCATGAAAGAAGTGCGTTATATGAGAAAAAATACCCTGTTTTCCCGCGACCGGATTGTCGGCGCCTACTACAAGGAGGCAAAGGAAAAGCACTCCGGCAACCTGCCAACCGCTTCGGACTTTGGGGATCGGGGGATTTCCAACAGCTTTGGCTGGCTGCTCTGGGGCTTTATTGAAGACGCCGAGGGGCATTTGCGCAAACAGCATTTCGAGGAGCAGTTTTTCTGCACCGGCTGTCATAAAACCATCGGTGGCACCATCGACCAAACCTTTTCGTTTCCACGCAAGGTGGCCGGTGCGGCCGGCTGGGGTTATATTGATTTGAGAAGAGTCACCGACACTCCCAACCTCGGCGAGACCAAAGGGGAATATCTGACTTATATGGAACGTGTCAACGGCGGTGATGAATATCGCCAAAATGGAGAAATGCTGGCGCGCTGGTTCAATCCTGACGGCACTGTCAATGCGCAGAAAACCGAGAGCCTGGGCAGCGTCTACGAACTGATCACACCCTCAGCGCAACGGGCCTTAACCCTTAATAAAGCGTATCAGGCAATTGTAATAGAGCAGAGCTACCTGTTTGGCCGCGACGTCGTGATTCAGCCGGCAACCAATGTCTATCAACACATAGATCCCTCCACGCTGCCCCTTGAAGCCGAATACCGCTACCAATGGGACATAAGGCCTGCCCTTTAAAACCGCTGCCGCCCGCGCAAGACTAACTGTACGTCGTCAATATTTTCACCGCGCTCCAGCGGAAAGGCGAGGTCGATATGCAGCACTTGATCGGAGCGGAAGCGGCTGGAGGTAATGCGCAAACCGATGCCGATATTGGTTAGCACACCGTCGTCATCGCCCCGGCCCTCGACATCCGGATAGTCGTTGCGGTCGGGGAACCAGGCGCGGCCGATGTCGAAAAAAGCGGCGGAGCCGATGTAGAACAACCGCCATAGATGAATATCGTAGTGGTAACGCTTTTCCAGGGAGAAAAGAAACGCCCGGTCGCCGGTTTGAAACCGTGACGGGTAGCCGCGCAGTCCGGTACTGCCGCCGAGCAGCAGTTGGTTGTCGCGGGTGAGGTTGCGGGTGTAGTCGAGACGCGCTTCCAGCAACCACTGGCTGCGCCGGTAGGGATTTAAAAACCAGCGCCAGCGGTGGCTGATCACCAGATTTTCCCAATCGTTGTCGCTCTGATCCCAAAAGCCTTCGCCCTCCAGTTCCACAAATAGCAGTTGCTGTTCGGTATCGCGGGCGGTGTTGTGGTAGTAAGCGGAGGCATATATTTGCGATTCGTCGCTACCCACCGCTGTGCCCGCCAGCCCCAGCCGCAGCCCCCAGCGTTCGCCGACATAGATATCTTCACTGCGCTGCAGGTCATTGATATTGCGGGCAACGCGAAACTCGTCTTCCACTGAACTGTAGCCCAGCCAGGGGAAGGCACGGGTGCGGTCTTGTGGCAACGCCAGCGGATCGCGGGTATCGGCGGCGGGGCTAAAGCGGTCCTCTGTGTATTGCCATCCCAGCTCCCAGCGGCGCGCCCGGCCCTTGTGCAGGCCGCGGCTCCAGCCCAGGCTCAGGGAGGCGCTATCAGTGTCCTGCTGGAACGTCTCGAATTTGTCGTCGTGGTAGTAGAGCGAAGTATCCTGATCGGTCTGCCGCACTTCAAAGCCGATACTGGAGCGGCTGTCGAGGGAGAAGAAGGGTTTTTGCAGTGCCAACAGGTAATCGAAACCGTCGTCGTTGTCGGCGTAACGGGTGTTGAGTTGCCAGCGTGAACCTTGCAGGGTGCGATCGCTAAATTCGAAAAAGCTGCCGCTGCGTTCGGCGTCCTTGTCGCGCCCCAGCGACAGGGTGGTGCCGGTACCCAGGAGATTGGAATCGCTGATAAAGAGTTCGCTTTTGTTTTCGCCCCCGGAGCGGGAAAAACTGGCACCACCGCTGATGGTCCAGACATCGCGCACCAGCACCAGCAGGTCGACGGCATTGCCGCACAGGCGCAACGGCCGCACCCGGGCATCGTACAGGTAACTCTCGCGGCGCAGCAATCGCTCGCTCTCGGCGATTCGCTGTGGCTCCCAGGGGTCGCCTTCTTTGAACAACAGCAGATGGCGCACTTCCCGCTCCCGGGTAACCCAGTGCAGGCGGTTGGCCAGGCGCCCGTACCAGCGGTTGTCGCGGGGGTTGTCGAGGTCGAAGATATTGAAGCGGCGCACTTCGATGCGGTTAATATAGGCCTCATCGGGAATGTGTGGTGTGAGCTTGTCTTCGGGGAGCTGAAATTCGAATTGCTGGTGGGCGTCCCCCGGTGACTGGTCGATGCATTCGGCCGGCGCCGGCATTGATAACAGTGCCAGCAATGCGGCACTGCATCCCCATCTACGGTGCAACGGTAAAGGCTTCATTCGAACACCTGAACTTTTCACACGATTGATTAATTAGCACAACACCTTTGGCACAACACCTTTGGCAGAATAGCATAATCGCACGGACTCAGTTTTACCTTGCATGATTTGAGTCATCTTCTTCTTCCTCAACAAGTCCTATGATAATAAAGAAGATGCACAGAATAGCTATCGGTTTGCGTGAAGATACCAAAGGTGGTTGTTGATGTTGACACGGAGGTTGCCGCACACCTTTTGAACACCGCTTTTCAAGCGCCTTAAAGGGGGACGCTTATGGGGTTGGAAATTGAACGTGAAAACTTTTCCGAGGATGATTTTCAGCGCTATTCCCGGCGCCTGTTCGAGTGTCTGAAGGCTTTGAAGCGTCAGATCCGGGAGCCGGGGTTTGGTCTCGCACCGGGAAAAATCGGCGCCGAGCTGGAGAGCTATCTCGTCGACCCTGAGGGCCAGGTGTTGCCCATCAACCGCGATATTATCCAGCGCGCCAATAACCCCAGGCTCACGGTCGAGTTGAACAAATTCAATCTGGAAATCAACTTTGACCCCATCGTACTGTCGGCGTACGCCTTTTCAGAAATGGAGGCGCAAATGGACCAAAATCTGGCGGATCTACGCCGGGTGGCGGCTGGGCTGGGCGCCGAAGTAGTGCCCATTGGCATATTGCCTACCCTCGAAGGCAGGCACCTGAGCCGTGATTTTATGACCGACGCTATCCGCTATAGGGTATTGTCCGACACCCTGAGGCGTATGCGCGGCGAGGACTTCAGGATACAGATCAACGGCGTCGACGAACTGTCCCTGGTCTGCGATCACGTTGCCCTGGAGGGCGCCAATACCTCCTTTCAGTTTCACATGATGGTGCCGCCGTCGGATTTCGCCGATCTGTTCAATGCGATACAGCTCACCACGCCGCTGGTGTTGGCGGTGTCGGCTAACTCACCGCTGCTGCTGGACAAGCTGCTCTGGGATGAAACCCGCATCGCCTTGTTCAAGCAGTCCATCGATAGCCGCCATACCCGCGCGGTGCAGTGGCACCAGCCGTCCCGGGTGTCCTTCGGACACGGTTGGGTCAGAGAAGATGCCTACGAACTCTTCGCCGAATCGGTGGCGCTCTACGCGCCGATTTTTCCCCTGTTGTCGGCGCAAAACCCGCTACGGGCACTGGATAGCGGGCAGGTGCCCGGCCTCGATGAACTGGTGCTTCACACCGGTACCACATGGCCCTGGAACCGGCCTGTCTACAGCGCCGCCGAAGGCGGTCACCTGCGGGTGGAAATGCGCTCGCTGCCGGCGGGTCCCACTAACCGCGATATGTGCGCCGGCGCCGCCCTCGCTGTGGGTCTGGCCTGGGGGTTGAAAAGCCAAATTCGTGAATTGCTGGCGGTAATGCCGTTTCGCTTTGCCGAGCACAATTTTTACCGGGCCGCGCAACATGGGCTGAGCGCCGAACTTGTGTGGACGGAACCGAAACGCCATAAGGCCGTCGCCGTGTCAGTGCTGGCTCTGCTGGACTCCCTGCTGCCGGTGGCGGAGCAGGGGCTGCGCTCGCTGGGGTTGGCGGAGACCGAGATTAAAACCTATCTGGGGGTGATAGAGCGGCGTTTACAGCAGCGTAAAAACGGCGCTATCTGGCAAAAGCATACGCTGGCCCATTTTGAGCGGCGCCACAACCGCCACCGGGCCTGCCGGCAAATGTTCGCGCTCTATCAACAGCAGCAGTTGAGCGGCTTGCCGCTGTGCGACTGGGACTGGCTATAAGGGAGGCCGAAAATGCTGGAAATAATCAATGCCCGCGATCTTTCGCTGCCCGTATCGGCCCGCGATTGGCTGCTGCAATTGTCGGGCCCGACAGTGGTGGAAGTACCGGGCCGGGACACTGGCCAGTGGCGCGCGGTGAGCACGCTGGTACACGGCAATGAACCCTCCGGGTTTCTGGCGGCGTTCGATTTTTTACGCTCGCGGACCGTACCGGCCACCAATCTGGCCCTGGTGATTTCTTCGGTGCGGGCGGCGCGCCACCCGCCTTTGTTTATGCACCGGCAAATGCCGGGTGAGTACGACTTAAACCGCCGTTTTGGCCGCCCGCCGGGGCACGACAGTGTTTCCGAGCTGGCCTCTCGCATTGCTGACTACCTGTGCACGCGCCGGCCGCGCCAGCTTGTGGATCTGCACAATACCTCAGGGCAAGGGCCGGCCTTTGGGGTGGCGGTGAGCGATCGACAGGCGGTCAAGCAACTGGTGTCGCTGTTTACGCCGCGCATGATTTTGACCCGGCTGATTGTGGGCTCACTAATGGAACAGAATTTTGGCTGCCCGGTGGCCACTATCGAGTGCGGCGCCGCCGGAGATGAGGCCGCCCACCGGCTGGCTTGCGAAGGCTTGTCCCGGTTTGCGCAGGCAGCGGATCTGGAAGCATTGGGCAGCCCCGACCTGGCGGTCTACTACCACCCGGTGCGGGTTACTGTCAGGCCGGGGATATCGCTGGATTATGGGGCTTGTGCCTGTGAGGATGTGGATATTACGCTCGACAGTGAGATCGAGGCATTCAACAGCAGAATCACGATCGCCGGCAGCCGCTTGGGTTGGTTGCACCGGGAACTGGGGGAATGTCTCCAGGCGCGCGATGAACAGGGCAGGGATATTATTGAAACGCTGTTTCAGCACCAGGCAGGCGAACTGATAGCGCGTCGCCATCTGCAATTGTTTATGGCCACCCGCCGCGACGACATAGCGCTGGCCGATTGTCTTTTTTATGCCATCGAAACGGGTTTACCCTAAGGGACG
>JARROD010000158.1:0-11962 GCA_037384225.1 Exilibacterium sp. | reverse complement strand
CAAACATTGCGATCCTGCCGCTGATCCGTACCGTTTGGGGGCTCAATATTAGCACAGTAAAAAAGGTGATCAAGTTGCTTAGACGTGCACGAAATAACACCCGGCCCTTTTATTAGTGATTAGAGAGGGCCTCCGATCCATCCCGCCTGGCGCCGATGCGAAAACTTGACGTAGGCCCACTATGCCGGCATTTTAGCAACGACACCAGACGGGCGCCTCGAAATCCCTTTTTATTACTGATAAAGGGGCCGGAAGTTATTTCGTGCACGTCCCTTAAACTGTATACCACCTGGTGATTGTGTTGTTATTTATCGAGCAGAGCTTACATGTTATGCAATGATGAGGTAAATAGCGTAAGGGGCGTGCACGAAAACAGGACGTTATTTCGTGCGCTCCCCTAAATAAATGCGAATTTACGCAAACCGAAATGCCGTAGTTGCGGAGGACTGGGGTTGCGGAGGACTGGGCTTTGGTAACACGAACTGTGGATGTGTATAGCTGTTGCAACGCGCATTTAGAGTGTGTATATTTTTTAACAGGTATACATTGAGTTTAGTGCCATGTCAGTGATGGAAAGTACCGACAGCGTAACGGAAGCACAGCGGAAAAAAATTATTGCGCAGTGGGTGCGGCCGGGAAAATTCTATAAAGAAACTGTCAGAGCCGGGGATATTCACGAGTTTCATTGCAAAATTATGAATATCGTCAAACGCCTGGGGTTTTCAGACTACAGTTGTATCCCCCTTTACAATCCAACGGCTCTCAACGAATTTCTATTGTCCAGCTACCCCAAAAAGTTGCGGCAGGATTATACAGCGGGCGGTTTTCATAAATACGACATTGTCCTCAGCTGGGCGCAAAGGTCGGCCAGGGAAAAAAACGCTCCGACGCCCGTATACCAATCCGCCATCACCTACTGGATGCTTTCGGCGCCTATAAAAACCGACTACATTCTCATGAACCAGGAGCTTTTGAGTATGGTGCGCCGTTACGGTTATCGGGACTGCTATAACATCGCTAAAAAAGCCTATTGCAACGCTAATAATGCCATCCTTTTTTCGGTAGCCATCCGCAATGCCGATACTTTAAGGCTAGCTGAAAAAATTCAGGCTCATGAATTTACGTTGGAGTTGTTGGCACAGACGATAGATTATGTGGGGTCGACGCTATTTCCTGAATACTTTACCGGGGCGGCCACACCCAGTGCCGATATCGACCGGGAAGGCTTGCTGTTGTTGCAAAAAATGGGAGAGGTCGACTGCACTTTGAAACGGGCCATGGACTTGTTGAATATGAAACACCGCACGGGAAACTATCATATGGCCAGGTTGCGGGAAACACTGGGTGTTGAAACCAACTGCGGGGCGCTGTTCGAGGCGATAAAACGGGGTTTGCTCACCCCGCGTGTATAGCTGGCGTGGGTGTGTTGTGAGGGGGATTGCAGATGAAAGCATAATTTTCAGTGAGGGTTGCCGTAATAGGCAAAACTATTTGAATCATTTGCATTGATGTCCCATTGTTTAATCGTCGGGAAATCGCCAAGATAGATACCCAAAGCGTTTGGGGTTCCCAGAGGAAGGTCTATATGGAGACATCATCAGAACAACAGCAACAGCAACAGCAACAACAACAACAGCAACAGCAACAGCAACAGCATACAGACACACAAGAAGATACCCTGGATGGAAATAGTGTTGATCGATTTTTAATCAGCGGTGTTTCGGAAGTTCAGTTTTATCGCAAGCTCGCCGCGGCCAAAAACCTGTCTGAATTTATTCAATGTATTTATGCCGTTGTTACTCAACTGGGGTTTAGTGATTTTCAGTTTTGCCGAATTGGGCCTGTCTGTGGTCTGGTCGGAAATGTGCTTGATACTCGGGAGGATTTTCTCAATATTTACAGGAATGAGTATTGCCGGCACGACATGGCTTTGCAGCATTGTCGTGCCGGTACCACGCCGGTGTTTTTCAGCTCGATTCAGCGTTTTATAGAAAGTGCCCCCTTTGTAACTGAACAGTTTCAGCGCAATATGGAATGGATTAATTTAAATAAATCATTGGGCTACTATGATTTTTATTCTATACCGACGTCTTCTCAGTGTGGTGGGGACAAAACCATGTTTACCGTGTCGGCGAAACAATTGAGTGAATCTGCGTTTCGCGAGCGGGTAGTAAAATCGAAAAATATACTGATTTTGTTTGCAGAAGCGATTGACTATATTGGCTCGACCCGGTTTCCGGAGTTTTTTCTGGAAAAAAGTTGTGATGAAGACGTACTATTGGCTGCCAAACCTTTGCTATTGCTGAATACTATTGTTAAAGAAAATTTAACGTTAAAGGCGGCTGCGGAAAGACTTTGTATCAGCGTGGATACGGCTAATAAACATATATCCGTGGCCAAGAGGGCGTTGGGGGCTAAAACGCAGGCCTCGGCGGTCTATTTCGCTATTAAAGAGGGGCTTATTAGTTGTGATCCTGAGGATGTTTAGTGCCTGAGGGTGTTTAGTGTTAGTGCCTCGATCCATACATCTTTTCATCTTAGATTACCCTATCGTTGCATAAATTTTCGAGCTCAGGACCTTTTAGAACAGTATTTTCTGGGGCGCGCGCAGATTTTTCTAACCAGAGCATAGCTCACCCTATGTGACGGGATTATTAACGTGGTTTTATCCGAGCCCGGCCCAGCCGGTAAGTGTGGGATTAAGGGCGAACAGTCTACCTTCAGTGGCGCCTGCCCATTGGGTGCCATCGATGTCGCTTGATATTCGCCCTTAATCCCACACTTACCGGCTGGGCCTATTGGGTAATGTTGGAAATTACCATGTAGGCCCCCCAGGTCAGGGGATAGAATTTAAAAAGAAACGCAGTTCTGTTCGTCGGTGCGCAATACGGATTCTTGATTGAATTGACTGACGTAAGCGTCGCGAATTTCATTAACTTTAGCGCTGGCGCTTTTGCTGAAGGGATAAAGCAGGATTAAGACTTTGGAGCCTTCTTTAATCAACACGCCGCTGGAGCTGAGAAACTGTCCGGAGCCATCGAGCTGGGTCAAACCATCGGGGAAGCGGGGAGTTACTTCGGCATCGACAAAGGCTTCAAATTCGCTGTCGGAAATGGTTGTGCCATCGGGCTTTGAGAGGCCGAAAAAGAGTTCGGTCCGTGAAAATAGATCGCCACTGAGTTCGCGCTTACAGAACCAGTATTGGTAAAAATTGCCAACACTGTAACTGTCGGTGCTGTCGAGTTCGTTGATATCGGCGTAGACATTTGAAGCGCACACGCTATTTAATGCTAAGCCGAACACCAGGGATGCGCCGGTAAACAGTTTGGATAATTTTCGATTCATTAGGTATATCCTTTGTGTCGTTTTTTTGGATGTATTTTATGCAGGGTTGGTGCGTTTAGTCGGGTGTTAATAAACCTTTAGTGAAAATTAGAATCGTTCTTTATGTAAACCCTTCCCTGGGGGCTCGCTTGCGGCAGAGCCTGCCCCGCGAAGCGCTTTGGGCATCCCTACCGCAAACTTATGACAAAGTCCAAGCCTAAAGTTTTCACGCCTGGCCAGGCTGGCGCCTCGAACCTCATTCGTTTTTTCTAAAATCTTTCTAATAAATTAAATCATTTTTTTACAGAACTATTTTAATAAACTTTTCTTAGTCAGCTCGTTTTAATAAGTTTCTATTAATAATCCCTCAAATGTATTTCCTAAAGTGCTATTAGAATTCATTAATTAGGTTGGTCGATTTCCTTATTTTTGAGTTGTTTTCTGTAGGGGGTGTTAGATTTTTCTCCACAAAAACGCCAAGTTGTTAACGCAATTATATTGAGGGATGATGTTAGCAGCGTGCTATAAATAAGGCAACGCTGAACAGGCAGGTAAATTTATTTCACGTGCAAACGTTGATGCCTGCAATATGCCATAGGGGCGGGATTAGAGGATATACACAGGAGTAAAAAGGGGGAGTGAAAATAAGCAGGGCGATTTCTTTGTATAGAAACTAGGCGAAAGTGACAATTGACCCTGAATTGTGACAATTTTGTGACTCAAGCCTTGAAAAAAAGGCGTCTGCCCTCATTTAGTAGGCGCGTAAATTATCTTTATAGGTCGAATTAAATTCAATAAGAATGCTAGGGTTTTGTGCAATGACTAGGATCACGGATTGCTCACTGAGCCTTGATCATTTCTCAGGCTATCCTCTTCCCCGCTTTCACCTTTTAGGTGTTTTGCAACTTTTTACATCTTAGTCAGGTCCGATAAAGCGAGGATTTATTTTTTCTGGTTATTTTTTGTGCAATTTCTTAATCCTAAACTGAGGAAAGTGTAATGCTTAGCGTTAGTCAACTTACACGGCGTTTTGGACATTTTACAGCGGTTGATACTGTCAATTTCACGATTGATAAGGGTAGCATTGTCGGGCTGCTGGGGCATAACGGTGCTGGAAAGACCACTGTAATGAAAATGATATCCGGTTTTCTCGAGCCGACCCGGGGAAGTATTGTGTTAAACGGGGAGGATCTGTTGCAGGATCCGAAAAAAATCCACCGTGTTCTGGGATATTTGCCGGAAAATTCACCGCTTTACCCTGAGTTGAAGGTCTTCGATTACCTGAATTTTATTGCCAGTGTGCGTGGAATCCCCAAGCCGGAAAGACCCCGGCAGGTGAAATCGGCGCTGGAGGCGACTGATGTATTGGATCGCGCCTTTTCTCCCATACAGTCTTTGTCTCGGGGTTTGAAGCAGCGGGTTGGCGTGGCACAGGCGATTCTGGGGGAGCCCGATGTTGTTATTCTGGATGAGCCCACCAATGGGCTCGACCCGGAACAAACGCTGCATATGCGCGACCTCATCAAACGCTTGGGGGAGCGCGCCACCGTGCTGCTTTCCACGCATATTATGCAGGAGGTGGAAGCTATCTGCGATCAAGTGCTGATAATGCGCAACGGCAAGCTGATCGTAAACGATAGTCTGGCTGCGTTGCAGAGCAATCATCATTTGACGATTGCCACCAGTGCTGCGCGCGGGGAGTTGGAGAAGATTATCGATGGCGTCGGTCAGGCCGCTTCGATCAAATTGCTGGACAGTGTTGAGGAGGACGGGAAGAAGCGTATCTACAAAGCTCAATTGGACCGCAGCCTGCCTCAGAGCCAGGCCGATGAAATCATCAGTAAGTTAGCCAGTGCTTTGATTGCCGCTAACCACGGCATTTATCAGTTGGCTACGGAAAAACGCGACCTGGAGACCATTTTTAAAGAAGTCGGTGAAGGTGTGGAGGTAGTTGATCATGCAGCTTGAGGACAGTATTCGCAAAGCGGCCGCCAAAGAGATTACCCTGTTTTTCTCTTCCCCCATTGGCTATTTGTTTTTAGGCGTATTTGCAGCGGTTACGCTGTTTGTGTTCTTTTGGGGGGAAGCATTTTTTTCCAGAAATATTGCCGATGTCAGGCCATTGTTCGAGTGGATGCCGATACTGCTGATATTTCTTTCGGCGGCGTTGACCATGCGCATGTGGAGCGAGGAGCGCCGCACTGGGACCCTGGAATTTATTTTGACGCTGCCCGCACCGGCTTGGCATTTTATCGCGGGAAAATTTCTCGCCTGTCTGATTTTGCTGGCGGCCGCACTGGTGATTACTCTGCCACTGCCCATTAGCGTGGAGTTGATAGCTGATCTGGACTGGGGGCCGATTATTTCTGCCTACTTCGCCACTTTTTTACTGGGTGCGGCATATTTGAGTATCGGGCTTTACGTGTCCGCGCGCAGTGATAATCAGATTGTTAGTCTGTTGCTGACTACGATTATCGGGGGCGCTTTGTACCTGCTCGGATCGCCGATGTTGACAGACTTTTTTGGCAATGTGGTCGGTGAGCAGCTGCGCAATCTGGGCACAGGGTCGCGTTTTAATTCGATTACCCGGGGGGTGTTGGATTTCAGGGATCTTTATTACTATGTGAGTATTATTGGTGTGTTTCTGGCGCTGAATCTGTATGCGCTGGAAAAGCAGCGCTGGGACATTACGCAACGCAGACCTCAGCACAGCCTGTGGCGGTGGGCCACTGGGCTGCTGGTTGTCAATGTTCTGACCGCAAATGTGTGGTTGTCTTTTGTCGGTAACCTGCGTGTCGATACGACTAGAGGTGATATTTATTCGATCTCGAATGCGACTTATCAATACATTGACCAGATTCGCGAACCGCTGACGATTCGCGGCTATTTCAGCGCCAAGACCCACCCGTTGTTGGCTCCCCTGGTACCGGAATTGAAGGATTTGCTGCAGGAATACAAGGTCGCCGGAGGCGGTAAAATCAATATTGAGTTTATCGACCCGGCCAGTGAACCGGAACTGGAGGAGGAAGCCAACCGCAAGTATGGGATTAAGCCGGTTCCGTTCCAGGTTGCCGACCGCTATCAGGCTTCTGTTGTCAATTCGTATTTCAATGTGCTGATTCAGTACGGCGATGAATACGAAGTACTCGGATTTCAGGACCTGATTGAAGTGAAACCGCAAAACGACGGTGAATTGGAAGTACTGCTGCGCAACCCGGAATACGATATTACCCGTAGTCTGAAAAAGGTTCTCTACAGCTTTCAGGCCGGCGGCAATATTCTGGCGCAATTGAAAAAGCCGGTGACGTTTACCGGGTATATCTCCGCCGATCAACAGTTGCCTCAGCCGTTGCAGGAGTTCCAGAAGGTAGTCAGGGAAACCGTGGCTGAACTGGCGGAGAAATCGGCGGGGAAACTGCAATCGGCGTTTATCGACCCCAATGCCGGCAACGGTGAAGTGGCGCAACAAATCAACCAGGAGTATGGGTTTAGGCCCATGTCGGCCGGGTTGTTTTCCGACAACGCTTTTTATTTCTATTTAACCCTGTCAGACGGCGACAATTTGGTGCAGTTACCCCTGCCTGAGGAATTGGACAAGGAATCTCTGGAGCGTTACATCGATAGCGGTCTGAAGCGGTTTGCCTCCGGATTTCTGAAAACGGTTGGCTTGGTGGCGCCGGAAGTGAATTATCAGATGGCCCAGCAAGGGATGGGTGGCAACCAGTACACGCTGTTGCGGGAAATATTGAGTCAGAATATGACCGTTGATACCGTGTCTTTGAGCGAGGGTAATGTACCTCACGATGTCGACATTCTGGTGGTACTCGACCCTGTTAATTTTAATGACAAGCAGGTGTTCGCCATCGACCAGTTCCTGATGAAAGGTGGCACTGTGGTATTGGCTGCATCGCCGTTCAATGTGACACTGGGACGTGAACGCCTTTCGGCAACACCTCAGGCCACGGGACTGGAGAATTGGCTGTCGCACTATGGGCTGGAAATCGGCAAAGAGTTTGTGATGGACGAACAAAATTCTGCCTTCCCGGTTCCCGTCACCCGCCGCTCGGGTATGTTCTCGTTTCAGGAAATTCGGCGTCTGGACTACCCCTATTTTGTCGATGTTCGGGGCGATGGGATCAACGAAGACAATATGATTGTCGCGGACATTCCCGAAATCAGCATGGCCTGGAGTTCGCCGATCAGTGTCGATACCGATAAAAACGCCGGCAGGGACGTTATTCAGCTACTGCAAAGCTCTGCCAACTCCTGGGTTTCGGATGATACCGCTATTATGCCGAACGTCAACGGCGATCAGGCCGGGGGCTTCCAGCGCCAGAACGGGGACGGACACTATTCCCTGGGCAGTGTGGTAACCGGTAGTTTCAGCTCCTATTTTGCTGGTAAGGACTCTCCTCTACGGGTGGAGGACAGCGCTCAAGAAAACGCGGCTGGAGAAGAAAACGCGGCGGCGAATGGAGAGCAAGCCGATGAGGCGGCCCCAATTCAGTCCGGTATTCTCGACAAGTCCAGTGACACGGCGCGGATAGTACTGTTTTCGTCTACAAAATTTCTCGACGATACAACCCTCAAGATGGCCAGTTCGCTGGGGGATGAGAGTGTTAAAAACGCGCTGCAAATGCTCGCCAATGCGATTGAGTGGTCGCTGGAAGACCGTGGTTTGCTAAGCATTCGGGGGCGCAGCCATTTTAATCGCACCTTGCCGCCGATGAGCGAGCAAACCCAACTGATGCTGGAATACGGCAACTATGTAGCGGTGATCATCGCGATTGTACTGGTCGCCTGGCTACAGGGGCTGTGGCGGCGGCGAAATGCTAAAGTCTACGTCGATTTACTGGGAATGGGAGGGCAGACAGCATGAAAAAGATCATTTCATGGCTGGGTGGATTACTTGTTGTTCAATTGCTTGTGATTGTGGGGGTGTATTGGAATAGCAATGGTACCGCGCAGTCGGAAGATATGACTCTGTTAACCGAAGTTTCCCCCGAGGCGGTGGACCAGATCGTTATCGCCGAGTCAGAGCAGCAGTCGGTACTCAAGAAAGAAAGCGGACGGTGGCGGTTGCCGAATTACGAGGGACTGCCGGCCAGGGAAAGCGAGATAAAAAGCCTTGTTGAGCGTTTGGTGGCGTTAAAACGCCACTGGCCGGTGGCCAATACCACGGATACCTTCGAGCGCTTTAAAGTCAGCGATAAGGTGTTTGAACGCAAGGTGGAGTTGAAATCCGGTGATAAAAGTCTGGCGACACTTTATTTCGGTACGTCCCCTTCCTTCAAAAAAATTCACGTCCGGCTCGCCGGCGAATCGGAGGCCTATGCCGTTGATTTGAACAGCTACGACTTGAAATTCGCGGATAAGGAATGGCTTGAACAATCGTTGTTGGCCTACAAAGACGGTGTGGATAAAATTAAGCTCAGTGATCTGGTTCTGGAAAAGGGGGATGACTGGTCAATGCCGGGGCTTGCGGATAATGAGTCATTGGACAGTTCTGCCGCGGACAAACTGGTGACCGATCTGGAAAACCTGAGCGTGGAACAATTGCTGGATAAATCGCGCCGGGAATCCATCGCAGGGCGTGAGCCAGAAGCGACTCTAACCCTGTATTCCGCGGATAAGGAGACTGTTTATAGCGGCTATAAAGACGGAGACGATTATATACTCGTCTCGAGTTTGCCAGTTTCAGGTGCAATGCTGCCGTTTAAAATATCCGAATACCAATATAATAAGTTGTTTGACATTGGCCGGAATACTTTTGTCAAAACCAAGGAGTCGGATAAGGTTGCCGATGGTCAGCTCTCCACCGAGGCTCAGTCCGAGCCTCACCCGAGTCAAAGTCCGGCTGGTTCCTAGATAGTGGGGTTAACGCTAATCGCGCAGGCACGACGGTCGTCGTGTCTGCCACCCCTGCCGCGCCGGAACCCTTCTCTAAACCCCGTTAAACCCGACATAGCGCACATTCACATCCGGTGTTGAAAGCGTTGAGTGATTGGTAGCCGCTTGTTCCATCGCTGATGGGGTTTCTGTTCATTTGCTTAATCGGATAAAAAAATAAAAGAGTTATAACTTTTCCACCTATGAAAGCCTTAACCTGCGAAATGTGGCAAACTGTCAATATAGACCTAAATCTCAAAGGCTTAGGGGATAGCTGGGGTAACTTCCCAATACCCCGGGTTATTGGGAAGCGACATGGTTAGTCACATTGAAGTGGATAGAGGTCACGTTTAGGGCCTGTAAAGAAATAACTTTACATTCTCGGTGTTCCATCGCCCGTCTGGCAAGGCGCTTGAGCGAAGGCTTTTCTATTAGCTGAAGGCTCCTGCCGATATTTCGAGCTCAAGCAACACCGCCAGGCGGGATGAGGGGGCAGCGAGAATGTGAAGTTATTTCTTTACAGGGCCTTAGCTCATTATAAGTAGAGGTCTTGAAATAACAGTGGGGCATTTTAAGAATAGCTATAGTCTCACAGTTTTTGTGTAAACTTCGTTTATTTACTTTTATTAATACTGCTGGCGGGCATAATAACGTTTTGGCGTCAATTATTTTGCTTGGGAACGCGTTGCCAAGATACCGCGGGGCTGTGCTGCGAAACACAATGAAAAGGGAATGAAATATAAATAGATGTTTAATATCCGTGTTAGATTTGTCGAGGTAAATCAGCACATCAAAGCGCTTTCGGCGGCTGAGTTTGATGCTGACGCACATGACTTTTGTGGCCAGGTCGAAGTGAACTTTGACGGCCATCTGGTAAACGATTGGTTTTACGAAGGTGAAATAACGGAAAAGGCCATAGAAGAGGGCAGCTTTAGCGAAGAGTGGGTGTTGTTATGGCTTGAAAACCTATTGGATGCGGCAACTTCACTTTATTCTGATAAAGTGGCGACTGTGCCATTGGTAGAACGGCCCGGTGAATTGCGCTTTTTATCCTTGGGCGGTGTTCTGGAAGTGAAATTATTTGTGCCTGAATTTAAGTGGGATAAGTTTGGCTCAGAAGTTGTAGAGCCTGAGCATATGGAGTGGGATACCAGGAGTGTAGACCAAAATGAATTTACTGAAAAAATCATTAAATGCGCTGAAGATACCCTTAACCTGATTACCAATGAGTTTCCTTCACTGGTTGCAAGCGAGGCGGTAACAAATTTTAAACATACGATCGAAGATGCTAAAATAGCCTACAGCACGCAGGTAGAGGCGATGTTGACCGTTGGTGCTGAATGGTCTGATTACGAAAATTGCATTATTGGTGATGAGCCCGGTTTGAAAAACCTGATTCACGCTTGTGAAATTGCGTTGAAAAGAGGCGAGTATTACGGGAAAAACCTCGGCAGGTATGCCGGGGTGAAAAAGCTCAACAGACAAGCACTTGAAAAGCCCTCCGGCGCGACCTCCTCACGTTGGAACAACGTGCTAATCGGCGTCGGTTATTTATTGTTGCTCGCGCTGGCAGTGGTTGGCGCCGTGGCAATATTCAAATGGCTATTTAATTGACCTCTATCGCATTAGCGCCCTGCCCCCCACTCAGCTCTGTGGGTCGGGGTCGAGCAACCCCTTTTTGATGGCCTGGTATACCGCAGCAGCCTGTGTTTTTGCCTCCAGGGCTTTTTTTATCGCGGCTACATGTTTATTGGCGGTATCAATACTGATGCATAATTTGACGGCTGCCTCCTTTAGACTCATATTCCCGTCCGTGAGTGCGTGCAGTAAGCGCAGGGACTTCGGGGTGACCGCCTGTTTTTTATGGTGCATTTTTACAGCGACCATATCCGGAAATTTGTGGGTGCCGATGTAGTTTATGGCCTCTACCAGCAGAAACAGCACCGTTTTGTTCTGCTCCACCAAGCGCCTGAAAGCGGCTTGGTCCAGATCTTTTGCAAAGACTGAGAGCACGACATTGTTTTCGTCATTACTGGCCTGCAGTGGTATGTTGTAGGCGTCGTTATAACCCCGTGAAGTACACAACTCGATCCACTCTATGTTGCGCTGAAATTGCTCGGTTTTAAAGGGAGCGCTGGAGATATACTGATACATAGTAGAAGTCAGTATCGGCTTCGAGCACTTCATACAGTGTTGTAGAATCATGTCGTGCTGGTAGTGCTGTTCATCCAGATAGGTTTTCCACAAATCGTCAAGAGTGCAAAGTATATTCCCGTAGGCACCGTATTGTGAGGATAACGGAGCAAAGACGAAATCGGAAAAACCCATATGCGAGAGAATTGACAGCAAGCGCGCTTTAAACTCTGTTTGATCTTTCGCGGTGGCCATGTGCCAGTAGAATTTGATTTCCCGAACCTGATCGGCCGAAGGTGTGATATTTTCTTCCGAATAAAGGTCGATACCACTGTTTGCCGACTGCTCGACTTTGGGAGAATATTCGTTCATGGTGTGCTCTCTCTATTTGTCTTAGTCTAAGCCTGCTAATCACTCGACATTTGATTACAGAGCTTGGCTTGATAAATTTCCCTTATACCTATTCGCTGAATTCTAAGTAAGCACATACTTCAAAGAGTGGCGAAGCGGTTGTGCTAAGAAATCCTTAACTCCCAGGTAATAAATATGAAATTCAGCGAAGCCTAGCCGTTGTCGCATTGGAAGTTTTTTTAATCAGCAATTAGTAGATTAAAAC
>JARROD010000157.1:7939-19170 GCA_037384225.1 Exilibacterium sp. | reverse complement strand
GAAAGACGTTGGGATTTTTCGTCTAGCCAAGTGGGCGCCTCAAAACCCCTTTTTAGTACTGATAGAGGGGCGGGAAGCTATTCCGTGCCCGTTCCTTAATCGGGCGCTGAAATAAAAGTTGCTACCTTTATTGGGTATGCTTTCAACACCGATTTGCCCGTGCATAAGTCTCGGCCTCGTTCATCGTTTCGTCCACTAACGCTGCCTAAGTTTCACTAGGTGTTGACAGATAGTCAACCCCAAGCCGGTGCCACCAAATTTTCGTGATACAGAACCAGCGATCTGGGTAAATGGGGCGAAGAGAAGCTGTTTTTGTGGAGTATCCATACCAATACCGGAGTTGACCACAGAAAACTGTAGATTGACGCCGTTTTCTGTTTTTTCTCGGCATTCCATCTTAATGATGATCTCACCTTTTTCTGTAAATTTAATTGCGTTGTCAACCAAGCTATAAATAATTTGCCGCAGGTGACGGGCGTCTCCCCGCAAATGATTGGGAATCCCCGGGTCGAGATCGTAAATTAATTCCAGCCCCTTTTTGTGCTCTGCAATATCGGTCAGTATCCCGATGATACATTTGATATCAGTGGCTTTGCTACCGGTCACGATTTGTGTCTGAAGTTGTAACCAGCGTTCATTTTCGGCAGCCGGGGCTGAAGTATTGGTGATATTGAGTTCGCATTGGTGGTTTTTTCGCGCCGCTGTACATTTATCCAATTGCGCAATGACTGATTGCGGTCGGAAATAGGCGCTCGGGTAAATAAATAATTCTTCCAAAGTACCAGGCGCGCGAATTCGGCTTCATTGTCAGGGTTCAAGAGCGGTGTTTGCGCCTGAGTGGCACGCAGTGTCGCCAGCTCTTGTTGCAGTGTTTCAATTTTCGAGAGGAGATTTTTTTACTGGGTTCGTCGGCCATAATCAGGCTTATCCTGCCAGTTATGCAGCCCTGGAAATGTAGCCGGGGTCGCAGGTTGGAGTTTCAACTATAATTTTAGCCGTCTTGAACCCAATAATGAATAAATTTTGAGTCGCAAGCGTCAAAGCCACAAAGTGACTCCGAACATAAATTATGCAACTATTGCTGCCGCTGGCGGGCGCGAGATACTGCGGCCCGAACCTGCGCGGGTGAGGTTCCACCGACGTGATTGCGCGCTGCGACAGAGCCCTCCAGGGTCAACGTTTTGAAAACCTCCTGCTCTATAACCGGGGAAAACTGCTGCAATTGTTGCAGGGTCAATTCAGAAAGATCCTTTTTTTGCTCGATACCGAAGGCAACTGCCTTGCCAACAATTTCATGGGCATCGCGAAAGGCGACACCGCGGCGTACCAGATAATCGGCCAGGTCCGTCGCTGTGGAAAATCCACGCTTGGCCGCCTCATACATATTGTCCCGCTTCGCCTGAATGGTCGGAACCATATCGGCAAACGCGCGCAGGCAGTCTTTTACCGTGTCGATGGTATCAAAAAGTGGTTCTTTGTCTTCCTGGTTGTCTTTGTTATACGCCAAAGGTTGAGATTTGATCAGGGTTAACAGACTCACCAGGTGACCGTTGACTCGCCCGGTTTTACCGCGTACCAGCTCGGGGACATCGGGGTTTTTCTTTTGCGGCATAATCGAGGAGCCGGTACAGAATCGATCGGGCAATTCCACAAAATCAAATTGGGCCGAAGCCCACAACACAAGCTCTTCGCTGGCCCGGGACAGGTGGGTCATCAGCAGTGCCGCAAAGGCACAGAACTCGACACCGAAATCACGGTCACTAACGGCGTCCAGCGAGTTTTCGCAGGTGACATCAAATCCCAATAACTCGGCGCTATAAGCCCGATCAATGGGATAGGTGGTACCGGCGAGTGCGGCGGCGCCAAGAGGTGACTGATTCATGCGTTTGCGGCAATCCAACAGCCGGCTGCGATCGCGCTCCAGCATTTCAAACCAGGCCAGCAGGTGATGGCCGAAGGTTACTGGCTGCGCTGTCTGGAGGTGGGTAAATCCGGGCATGATGGTATCGGCTTCGCGCTCAGCGAGTTCCAGCAACCCACCTTGCAGACGCTTCAACTCTTTGCCGATAGTATCGATCTCATCGCGCAGGTACAGGCGTATATCCGTTGCCACCTGGTCGTTGCGGGAGCGACCTGTGTGTAATTTTTTGCCGGTGATGCCGATGCGCTGAGTCAGCGCCGCCTCTATATTCATATGCACGTCTTCCAGGCTGACTGACCAAGTGAATGTTCCGGCTTCGATCTCTCGCCGGATACTTTCCAGTCCGTCTATAATTTGCTGCTTTTCGTCGGCGCTGAGCACACCGACTTTGGCAAGCATTGTCGCGTGAGCTATAGAACCATTGATATCGTGGTGATAGAGACGGTGGTCAAAACCGACCGAGGCGGTAAAACGTTCAACAAAGGCATCCGTGGGTTCGGAAAAGCGTCCGCCCCAGGGCTTTAGGGTTTGTTCGTTTTGGCTCATGGTATTTTCGCCTAAATTTAGAAGAATATTGACTCTTGCCATTAAATGCCGTGAGATACGGCGGAACACAATTTACATGGCTCGGGCAACGGCGCCGTATCAGAGTCGGTTCGGTTAACCCGCCACTGGCGGTTGTGAGGGCATTGCCGGTGAACATTCATTGCTCACTCGGGTGGGTTATATCACGTGTACCGATTGGCCCGAATGATTATTCCGGCGGAGAATTATAAGCCCAGGAGGCGGAAATTCAGGCGGTGTTCGCACTGGTTGTTGTGGGAGAACTGCTAGCCGTGGCGCTGGTGCTGGCCGGCAGCAGTCTGCGTAACTTCAGTTGGAGCCAGTTGGGCATGGTATCGTTTTTGGTGCAGTGGATAGTGCTGACCAGCGCCGCGCTGTTGTGCCCCCTGCGGCCCTTGCTGGCCCGCTGCTCTTCGATGGTTGCCGGTAGTCTCAGTTATGGATTGGTGCTGGTGGTTACTCTGCTGTTTAGTGCCGTTGGCCTGCGGGTACGCTATCCCAATGTGGCCATCGACGTTTGGGCGTTATTGGATAATTTGCTGTTGGCGGCGATCTTTGCTGGTATTGTGCTGCGATACTTTTATTTGCAGCAACAGTTGCATAATCAGCAGCAGGCTGAGCTTGGTGCCCGTATTCAGGCATTGCAATCCAGAATTCGCCCGCACTTTTTGTTTAACAGTATGAATAGTATCGCTAGTCTTATTGGTGTCGATCCAGGTACAGCCGAAGTCGTGGTGGAGGATCTTTCTGAGTTGTTTCGCGCCAGCCTCGCTGAGCCGGCATTGGTGCCTGTCAGTGACGAATTGGCGTTGTGCAGGCGCTATATCCACATAGAACAACTGCGCCTGGGCAACCGGCTTCGAGTTGAATGGGATATCGGCGACTATCCGCAAGGCGCGAAAATACCGGGGTTATCGTTACAACCGGTGCTGGAAAACTCGGTTTATCATGGCATAGAACCGCTGCCGAAGGGAGGATGTGTTGCAGTTACTGTAAAAGTAGAAGATCATCGTTTTATTCTGGAGGTGCGCAATCCACTCCCGCGGAAGCGCGGCGGCGGAATGCAGCGCAGCAAAGCCGCCGGCGGAAATACTCGACAGGGGAATCAGGTGGCGTTAGATAATATCCGCCATCGGCTGGCCGCGCACTTCGGGCCCGGCGCACGCTTTACCGCTGCGCAGGAGGGTGAAATCTTTGTGACACATATCAGCTATCCACTAGAAATCTGATAGGCCAATGGCATTTTTGAGGTAAAATATAACGATGGATGTTCTTATTGTCGACGATGAACCTCTGGCGCGGAACCGCTTGTCCCGCATGGTAGAAAAGCTTAATGGCTGTCGTGTGGTGGCGCAGGCCGACAACGCGGAAGAGGCTGTGGACGCAGTAAGGGACCACGATCCCGATGTAGTGCTGCTGGATGTGCATATGCCCGGTGAGGATGGACTTTCCGCGGCGCATAAGATCAGTGAACTGGGGGACCCGCCGGCGATTATTTTTTGCACGGCCTTTGATAAATACGCACTCGATGCGTTTGATACCGAAGCAGTCGGTTATCTGTTGAAACCGGTTAAGCAAGAACAGCTGGAAGCAGCGTTGGTTAAAGCGAAGAAATTGAATAAAGTGCAACTGGCCGTATTATCAGAACGCCGGCCTCCGGCCAATCAGCGTAGTCATATCAGTGCCAAGACCCGCCGCGGCGTGGAATTGATACCGTTGGATGACATACGCTTCTTTATTGCCGATCACAAATATGTCACGGTGTACCACCTGGGTGGTGAAACACTGATTGATGATACCCTAAAGGAACTGGAAAGCGAGTTTGCCGATTTATTTGTGCGTATCCACCGCAACGCCCTGGTAGCGGTTAAACACATCGAAGGCATGGAGCGAGCTGCCCAGGGCCACTACCAGATTCGCTTACGTGGCGTGGAAGAAAAGCCGGTTGTCAGTCGCCGCCATGTGGCCAAACTGCGCGAACTTCTCTCTCTGATGTGAATTGCCCAGCCAGTCTTCGTCGTATCGATATACCCAAAGCGTTTGAGATTTAGGTGTGCAGAGTGCGTCAATTTTTGTTCCCCCTTCTTTTAATAGCAGGGGGCGCGACGACGCTGCATGGCAGGCCCATGTGAGGAGGAGCAACGCTGCCAGGGACAAAAAGGGGCGTGCTCTGTGCACCTAAATCTCAAACGCTTTGGGTATATAAGTCAACTATCGGTATAAGACAATTAGCAGATACCCGTTAATACCCAGTCCAAATTGAGAGACTTAATTTAATGTCTAGTATTTTACGTATAGCCACCCGTAAAAGCGCGCTTGCGCTGTGGCAGGCAGAGTTTGTTAAATCCCGTCTGGAGCAGTTGCATTCAGGCCTTGTTGTTGAGTTGGTGCCACTGGTTAGCCGCGGTGATAAAATTCTCGATGTGCCTCTCGCAAAGGTGGGTGGCAAAGGTCTATTTGTCAAGGAGTTGGAGCACGCTCTGCTTGAAGGAAAGGCGGATATAGCGGTGCACTCCATGAAAGATGTACCCATGGAATTTCCACAAAGTTTAGGATTGGCAGTCATCTGCGAGCGGGAAGACCCCCGCGATGCTTTTGTTTCCAACCGTTTTGACAATCTTGAGGCGCTGCCGTCGGGAAGTGTGGTGGGAACTTCGAGTCTGCGGCGTCAGTGTCAATTGTTGGCCAAACGACCGGATATTGACGTCCGATTTTTACGTGGTAATGTCAATACCCGCCTGAGAAAACTCGATGACAATGAGTTCGATGCGATAATTCTAGCATCGGCAGGTCTGATCCGACTGCAAATGGCGGATCGTATTCGCGCTTTTATCGAACCGGAATTCATTTTACCCGCCGGCGGCCAAGGAGCCATAGGTATTGAATGCAGACTGAGCGATACCGAAACGGTCTCGAGGCTGCTACCTTTACATCATCCCCGCACAGCTCATCAAGTGCTTGCCGAACGGGCATTGAACCGTCGTCTCGAAGGCGGGTGTCAGGTGCCGATAGCCTGCTACGCGGTGCACGAGCCCGGTGATCGTTTGTGGTTGAGGGGGTTGGTGGGAGATCCGGATGGAAGTCGCATTATCAACGATGAAATCCGTGGCGACGTCGCCTCCGGCGAAACCTTGGGTACGGCCCTGGCCGAGCGCCTTCTGGCCGCCGGAGCGGGGGACATTCTAGACAGAGTCTACGCGACTGCGAAACGTGATTGATATGCGCGACGATTCCAATCGACTTCCGCTGCAGGGGCTGCGGGTGTTGGTTTCCCGCCCACGGCAGCAAGCTGCGGCCTGGCAAAACTGCCTGCGGCAGGCGGGCGCCGATACGCTCAGTATTTCTCTGATGAGCATTGAACCACTGGAGGAAAAGGCAGCGATAGAAGCCATTAAGCGGGTGGTAATGAATATGGACCATTTCCAGGCGGCTGTATTCGTGAGTCAGAACGCGGTTAAATATGCGTTTGAATGGCTGGATCGATACTGGCCGCAGTTGCCGGTTGGTGTTGAATATTTTGCCGTTGGCAAGGCCACCGCCAACGCTTTGCGAAGCCACGGCCTGACGGCGGCAGAAGCCGGTGAGGCGATGAACAGCGAAGCGCTGCTGGCGTTGCCGTCGTTACAAAAGGTCAATGGTAAAAAAATCGCAGTGTTTCGCGGTCAGGGCGGCCGGCCTTTTTTGGGGGAGAAACTGGTACAAAGGGGCGCGCAGGTGCAATACTGTGAAATGTACCGGCGGCAGCTGCCGCCGGATAGTGCCGAATTGTTGGCGGCCAGCGACTTTGGGCGCAACATTGGGTACAATTTTGGCAACAGTGGAGGTATGCGCGGTGCGAAAAAGGAGGTTCAGGACGTGATTAGCGTACACAGCGGTGAAACCCTGGCAAATCTTATTGCCGTTATAGGGTCTTTTGGCAGATATGGAGCAACAAGCCCTAGTGAAAATAGTTTCAAGGACTTGCCCCTATTGGTTCCGGGGCAGAGAGTTGCCGCACTGGCTGGGGAAAAAGCCTTTAAAAAAGTTATTATTGCCGAGAATGCAACCGACAAGGCCATGTTAACGGCGTTGATAGACTGGTACAGGGAAAATTGATGGCTGAAAAAAAGTCTCAGGATGTAGCACCAAATTCATCTTCCCCCGAGGACAATGAGATCGGGAGATCGGGCGGCTCAGCGGCAACCAAACCTGGCCTGAAAGATAAAGACTTGTCTGTTAAAACCTCGCTTCAAACCCCGTTTAAAGCATTGTTACTGGGTCTTCTGGGTGTGGTGATCATTGGTGTCATCGCTGCCGGCGGCTATTATGGCTGGCTGTGGTTTCAACAACAGTCCCGACAACAGCAAGGTTTGGTGGCACAGCTGCAGGAGCAACTGGCGGCCCAGGACCAGGAGCTGCGACAACTGCGGGATGAAATTCAAAACCGTGTGCACTCCGAAGCGGTTGAAGTCACAAATATCAAGCAGCAATTGAACGCCGTCGAACAGCGCCTGGACTCCCACAATAAACGCCTGTTGTCATTGTCGAGCGCTGACCGCGAAGACTGGCGTCTGGCGGAAGCGGAATATTTATTGCAGATGGCAAACCAGCGCCTGGTGGTTGAAAGGGATGCACACAATGCCGAAGCACTGTTAAGTGCCGCGGATAAAATTTTGCGTGATTTAGATGATATCAATTTGTTTCCGGTCCGAGAAAGTGTCAATCGGGATCTAATCGCGCTAAAACTGGCAGTGAAACTGGATCGCGAAGGTATTTTTTTACGCCTGTCAGCTTTAGCCGGGCAGATTGAGTCGCTGCCCCTGGTGCCGCCGCAGGTGAGCGGGGATGTTGGCATTGAGCCCCTGGTACCGGTACAGCAGCCCACATCCTGGAGCGAGGTAATGAAGGAGAGTTTTTTTAACGCGTTAAAAAAACTCTCGGGTTATATTCGTGTGCGACATCATGACCAGACTCTGCAACCTCTTTTACCTCCCAATAGCGAAGCTTACCTGCGGCAGAATTTTCGCTTTATGCTCGAACGGGCCCAACTGGCGCTGTTGCGCGAGCAGACGGTAATTTACAGACAAAGTTTGCAACAGGCACGGGACTGGTTGCAACGCTACTACCCGTTGGCGGAACAAAAATCGCAGATTGATGCTGAACTGGCGGATCTGCAACAACAGGCGGTTGTACAAACGCTGCCCGATATTTCCAACTCGTTGGAACAATTGCAGGCTTATATTGAAAAACTGCATAAATTGGAATCGGTGACGCCACCGGAAGATGAGAGGGAGCCGTTACCATGAGGCATATCTTTCTGTTGTTTTGTCTGGCGTTACTCAGTGGTTCGGCACTGCTTTACCTGGTGCAGCTGGAACAGGGCTATATTCTTATTTCACTGGGAAAAACGACCCTGGAGATGAGTTTTTGGGTAGGGTTGTTTACGCTGCTGCTGATACTGTTCGGAACCTGGGTGTTGTGCCGTGTCACCAAGAGCGGTGTGCGAAGTGTCGCGACGGGCGTCCAGCGGGTGATCTATGGCCATTCGCGGATAGTTCAGAAACGCATGTCGCAAGGGCTGATTGATTTTATCGAAGGCTATTGGAAACAAGCTAAATAAATATTGCTGAAGTCGGTTAAGCAATCCGAAACCCCGCTGGTGAACTATCTCGCCGCCGCACGTAGCGCCTATGAGCTTGGCGAGCACAAGGAAGCTCACGAACTGTTGCACAAAGCTGAAAAATGCGGCCCCAACAATGTGCTGGCTATTGCCTTGACCCAGGCCAGAATGCAACTGCTGGATAAAAAGTACGAACTCTGTGTTGCCACGCTGGAGCGGGTGAAAAAGAAAGTGCCGCGCCATCCGGTGATACTTGACTTGCTGCGGCAGTCGTATACGGCGTTGCGAGACTGGCGCGGACTGCAGTCTCTGTTGCCGACGTTGCGGCGGCAGAAGGTTTACACTGAGGAAAAAATGAAAATGATAGAGAATAATCTCTATCAGGCGCTGTTGACGGACGCGGGCGAGCAGGCTAAGCGGGTATCTGGAAAGCAAAGTCTGCAAAAATTGGAGGAGGCCTGGCAGTTGATTCCCAGGGTGTTGCAGAGGCAGCCGGAGATGGTGGAACCCTATGTGCGTATGCTGCGACAGCATGATGGTGATGTTGTGGCGGAACTGGTATTGCGGCGGATGCTGAATAAGAACTGGAGCGAAAATCTGGTACGCTTGTACGGGTTAGTCGAGTCGGACGATCCGCAAAAACAGTTGCTGACGGCAAAAGATTGGTTGAAAGAGCGGCCGGGGAATGCGTCCTTGATGCTGACTCTGGGACGTTTGTGCCTGCGCAATGAGTTGTGGGGAAAAGCGCGGGACTATTTTGAAAGCAGCCTGCGTTTACAGCGGGATCCGGAGACGTTTGCCGAACTGGCCCGTTTACTGGCGCATCTCGGTGAGCACGAACGCAGTACGGAGTATTACCAGGAAGGGCTGCTAATGATGACCAACGGCCTTCCGGAACTACCTATGCCGGTTATCAAAGGTAAAGAGATAATAAATCGAGAAAACCCTACACCGGCCGTTGTTGCTCGATAGTATGCGTTCATCGTTTCGTCGTAGCTTCTCAATTACCTCCGGATGGCCGCCGGATCGAAGGCACAATACCCCGGGTTAAGGACTCACAAGCGCCGCCATGAAATTTAATAAATTTCCAAACTATCCCAGATTTCATCGACCCGTCGCTTGACGGACTCGTCCATCGCTATTGGCCTGCCCCACTCTCGCTGCGTTTCTCCCGGCCATTTGTTGGTTGCGTCGAAACCGGCTTTGGAGCCCAACCCGGATACCGGTGAGGCGAAGTCAAGATAGTCGATCGGGGTGTTTTCTATCATCACGGTATCTCGTACCGGGTCCATGCGTGTTGTCATTGCCCAGATCACATCGCGCCAGTCTCGAGCGTTGACATCGTCGTCGGTGACAATCACGAATTTTGTATACATAAATTGTCGCAAAAAAGACCATACTCCCATCATCACCCGTTTTGCGTGCCCCGGGTATTGCTTTTTCATAGTGACTACAGCCATACGGTAGGAGCAGCCCTCCGGGGGGAGGTAAAAGTCAACAATTTCCGGAAATTGTTTTTGTAGAATGGGTATGAAAACTTCATTTAATGCTACCCCCAGTATCGCGGGTTCGTCCGGCGGGCGCCCGGTGTAGGTGCTGTGGTAAATAGGGTTTTTGCGATGTGTGATTTTTTCAACGGTAAAAACCGGGAAGCGTTCCACTTCGTTGTAGTAACCAGTGTGGTCACCGAAGGGACCTTCATCGGCCATATCGTTGGGGTGGATGCAGCCTTCCAGCACGAACTCCGCGCTTGCGGGTACTTGAAGATCATTACCTAGGCATTGAGTAACTTCTGTTTTGGCGCCGCGCAGTAAACCGGCGAAGCTGTATTCAGATAAGGTGTCCGGCACTGGCGTTACTGCGCCGAGGATGGTTGCCGGGTCGGCTCCGAGAGCCACTGTGATGGGAAATGCTTCACCCGGGTGGTGCTGTTGCCAGTCGCGGAAATCCAGTGCGCCACCGCGGTGGCTCAGCCAACGCATTATCAGCCGATTTTTGCCGATCAGTTGCAGGCGGTAAATACCCAGATTTTGCCGTTCTCTGTGGGGGCCTCGGGTAATGACCAACGGCCAGGTTATCAGCGGCGCGGCGTCTCCGGGCCAGCAGGTTTGAATCGGGAGTCGATTCAGATCCACCTCGTCAGCTGATAAAACAATTTGCTGGCAGACGGCTTTAGTCACTACCTTGGGACCCATGTTTAACACTTGCCTGAAAACCGGAAGCTTGTTCCAGGCATCTTTAAAACTTTTGGGCGGTTCGGGTTCTTTCAGCATCGCCAGGAGTTTGCCGACTTCGCGCAGTGCGGTGACCGACTCTTCTCCCATCCCCAGCGCAACCCTTTGTGGAGTGCCGAACAGGTTGCATAAAACTGGAATGTCGGATCCGATCGGATTTTCAAACAGTAGAGCCGGTCCGCCGGCTCTTAGGGTTCGATCGCTGATTTCTGTGATTTCCAGACGCGGGTCCACACCCGCGGCAATGCGTTTCAATTGGCCGCGTTTTTCCAGAAGCGTAATAAAGTCTCTCAGATCCCTATACTTCATCAGCCCTATTTTCCGTTAAAATGATTCGCTCGTTCACATCCGATTAGGGCGAAGGCAACTGTTTCCGGTTTTGGTTGGGCACGGCGGCGAGATCTATTTTCGCTTCATTGACAGAAAAAATTCTTCATTGGATTTGAAGTCTTTCAATTTGTCCACGAGAAATTCTGTGGCGGCGACATCTTCCATGTCGTGCAGGAGTTTACGCAAAATCCACACGCGCTGCATTTCATCTTCTTTCATCAACAGGTCTTCACGGCGGGTACCTGAGCGTCGAATGTTGATGGCGGGGTAGACGCGCTTTTCGGCTATTTTGCGATCCAGGTGGAGCTCCAGGTTGCCGGTGCCTTTAAACTCTTCGTAAATGACTTCATCCATTTTCGAGCCAGTGTCAATCAGCGCCGTGGCGACGATAGAAAGGCTTCCACCTTCTTCGATATTGCGGGCAGCGCCGAAAAATCGCTTTGGACGTTCCAGTGCATGAGCGTCAACACCGCCGGTCAGTACCTTGCCTGATGAAGGCACAATGGTGTTATAGGCACGCGCCAGACGGGTTATTGAATCAAGCAGGATCACCACGTTTTTTTGTGCTCAACTAAACGTTTTG
>JARROD010000157.1:0-7920 GCA_037384225.1 Exilibacterium sp. | reverse complement strand
TTTTTGTGCTCAACTAAACGTTTTGCTTTTTCAATTACCATTTCCGCCACCTGTACGTGGCGGGAGGGTGGTTCGTCAAAGGTAGATGCAACCACTTCTCCACGTACCGAGCGTTGCATTTCCGTAACTTCTTCCGGACGTTCGTCTATCAGCAATACAATCATGTGGCATTCGGGATTATTGCGGATAATTGACTGGGCTATGTTCTGCATCATGATCGTTTTACCGGCTTTCGGCGGCGCCACAATCAACCCACGCTGTCCTTTACCTATGGGGGAAACCAGATCGATAATACGCCCGGTAAGATCCTCGGTGGAGCCATTGCCCGCTTCAAGTAGCAGACGTTGGTCGGGGAAAAGTGGGGTGAGGTTTTCAAATAGGATTTTGTTGCGGGAGTTTTCAGGTTTATCGAAGTTAATTTCGTTAACTTTTAACAGTGCGAAATAGCGCTCACCTTCTTTGGGGGGGCGAATTTTCCCCGCTATAGTGTCACCTGTGCGCAGATTGAAACGCCGTATTTGGCTGGGTGAAACATATATGTCGTCGGGCCCGGCAAGGTAAGAACTGTCAGCCGATCGCAGGAAACCAAAACCGTCTTGCAGGATTTCCAATACCCCATCGCCGTAAATATCTTCGCCGCTTTTGGCATGGCGTTTCAATATATTGAAAATGACATCTTGTTTGCGTGACCGAGCAAGGTTTTCCAGGCCCATGTCTTTTGCAATTTCAATGAGTTCTTCAATCGGTTTGGTTTTTAGGTCGGTAAGATTCATAAGAGTTTAGTTTATTGAATAATTAAGGGGTACTTTGTAGGAGCTGTACGGCGGGTTGCCGAACGCGCTTAATGGTTTTGACTTGTTGTTAGTTTGCTTTCTAATGAAGATAGAATACAGTGGTTTATGATTACAACCCCGCGCCACCCTCTAGAGTTAAATACACCAATTTTTTCGCCACATTAACTTATACACAGGCCCGGCTAAAGACAAACTCTGTTTATAAGCCAAGTAATGGGAACATACTCTCTACCAATTTGCCTACCACTGATTTGACTACCAATTCGCGGTGAGAACAATTCAATTTCTGGCAATTTCTGATATTGATCAACTTTTGGCACTGATCATCGTAGGGTATTAAAGGGTATCAATCCAAGTGTAGTATTTGTTTCCAAACAGATTTTGTCAATGTTTGGATTGCAAGAATTGTATCGACTTTGGTCAGTATACTCGCTAACAGCGGCAAGTGCAAAGAAAATACTTGCCGCCCGTCCACACTTTCAGTTAGGGCGGCACATTGGGTCTGAACAGATCTTAAATGTTGCCGTCGATAAATTCTACCAGTTGGGCTTTGGACAAGGCGCCAACCTTCATAGCTTCCATATTTCCATTTTTGAACACCATCAGGGTTGGGATTCCGCGTATATTGAATTTGGCGGGGGTTTCCTTGTTGGCGTCGACATCCATTTTGCAGATTTTCAGCTTGCCTTCATACTGACCGGACAGTTCGTCCAATACGGGAGCAATCATCTTGCAGGGACCGCACCATTCGGCCCAGAAGTCCACCAGTACGGGAGTTTCCGCCTTGAGAACATTTTCCTCAAAACTGGAATCGGATACGTGAACAATAGCGCCACTCATAATGTAAGTTCTCCAGGAATTTCGTTTTAGTGAGCTGTGCTCTGACTCAAAGCTTACGCATAATAAGGATTGAAGCGGTGCCAGACAACCCCTTTGAAAACTATCCCGAGCTACTTGTCGTCAGTTACAAAGCAATGTTCTATTGGATGATGGTATTTATATGAATTCAGTTTGCATTTGCAGTATCTTCCTGGTCTCGGTTTGCCTGTTAATGTCGATGAGTAATGGTTGCCAGATTTAAGCCACAAGCACCCGGGATTCTTAAGACGTTAGCTGGCGGGCTACAGGTTAATAGATATCAAATTTGTACACAATCGATATTTTTGGTCACAGTGTGACCGGGGTTACATGGACTGTTTACTCGTGGTCAGCTACCGCTGTAGTCGCAGAGCCTCTGCAGCAATAGAGTTTGAGCCGCCGGGTGGTCGCCGCTGGTGTTGTGGCTGTATTTCCCATTCGGGTCCAGTTCCCAGCGCTGTTTGTTATCTGAAATATAGTATTCCAGGTGCTCCAGTATACGCTTGGCCAGGGAAGGCGTTTCCACGGGAAAGCAGAGTTCGACCCGACGGTTCAGGTTGCGTCCCATCAGGTCGGCACTAGCGCAATAGGTAGTTGGAGTTCCGTTCTGAAAATAAAACACCCGGGTGTGTTCAAGAAAGCGTCCGATAATGGAAAATACACGAATATTGTCCGATATCCCGTCTATTTGTGGCCGGAGAGAACACATTCCCCGAATAATCAGATCGATCTTCACCCCGGCCTGAGAAGCACGGTAGAGGGCCTGAATGACTTTGGATTCAGTCAGACCGTTGGCTTTAAGAATGATTCGCGCCGGGTGACCGGCTTCGGCGGCTTTGACTTCACTGTCTATTAGTCTGAGCAGTTGTCGTTTAAGGGTAAAGGGGGCGTGCAACAGTTTACTTAAGCGCTCGGTTTTACCCATGCCCGTCAGTTGTTGGAATACCTTGTGTACATCCGCTCCCAGTGCTTCATCCGCGGAGAGTAGAGAGTAGTCAGTATAGAGCCGAGCGTTGCCACTGTGGTAGTTGCCTGTGCCGAGGTGGACATAGCGTTTTATCTTGCCCCGTTCGCGGCGTACCACCAGGATCATTTTGGCGTGAGTTTTGTAGCCCACTACACCGTATACCACGACTGCGCCGGCCTCCTGCAGGCGGCTGGCCAGCTCCAGGTTTTCCTCTTCATCGAAACGGGCCCGCAGTTCCACTACGGCGGTGACTTCTTTGCCGAAACGGGCCGCTTCTATCAGGGTGTCGACGATAATCGAGCGGTTGCCGGTACGGTAGAGGGTCTGCTTGATGGCGACTACATTGGGGTCCTTGGCGGCCTGGCGCAAGAGTTCTATAACCGGAATAAACGATTCGAACGGGTGTAACAACAGGTAATCTCTGCGAGCGATGGCATCAAAAATATTGTCCTTTTGACTCAAGCCCTTGGGCATACTGGGGGTAAAGGGCGGGTAGATCAGTTCCGGGCGCGAAACCATATTGGGCAGTTGCATCAGGCGCCCGAGATTTACCGGGCCGTTGACGCGATAAATTTCCTCTTCAGTGAGCCCGGTCTCTCGCAGCAGGAAATCCGTCAGGGGTTTGGGGCAATTGTCGGCTACTTCGAGGCGCACTGCAGTGCCAAAGCGGCGGGAATGCAACTCTCCGCGCAGTGCCCGGGCCAGGTCTTCCACGCCTTCGGTGTCGACATCCAGATCCGCGTTGCGGGTAATGCGAAATTGATAACAGCCCTTGACATTCATGCCCGGGAACAGCTTCTCGGCGTGGGCGTGGATCATTGAGGATAAAAATACGAAGTTATCCCCGGGGCCGCAGAGCCTGTCGGGCAGGCGCACAATACGCGGCAGGGACTTGGGCGCTGGAACTATGGCCAACCCGGTGTCGCGACCGAACGCATCCTTGCCGTCGAGGGAGACGATGAAATTAAGACTTTTGTTCACCAACCGCGGAAATGGGTGGGCGGGATCCAGGCCGATGGGACTGATTATCGGTAGCACCTCCCTGGCAATATAGTCGTCTATCCACGCTGTTTGTTCTTTGGTCCACAGGTGGCGGGGCAGAAAATGAATATTTTCATTCGCCAGTGCCGGAATCAGGATATCGTTCAAAATCCGGTATTGTTGCTGCACGGTTTCGTGGCAGATAGTGCTGATTTTTTGCAACACGTCCGCCGGGTGCATCCCGTCTGGATCGCTGCTTTCGCGCTCCAGTTCTATCCTCTGCTTGAGACCGGCAACGCGGATTTCAAAGAATTCATCCAAATTGGAGCTGAATATCACCAGAAACTTGAGGCGTTCCAGTAAGGGGTGGGATTCGTCCAGGGCCTGAGCCAAAACCCGTTGATTGAACTGCAGATGGCTCAGCTCTCGGTTGATAAAGAAAACCGGATTGTCCAGACTCGGCGCGGTGGGCAAGCTCGTGTCAGAGGGCATTGTAGATCTTTTATCGGTCGGCTGGTCGAGTTTGATTGAACCTTCGCCGCGACTGGTAACGGAATTGCTGTCCATAGTTAGAGTATCTAGTGGGTGTCGGGTCATGGATAACAAGTATAGGTGGCAAATATAACAGATATGTTGAAACCACAGGGGCCGATCTGCTCTGCATTCGGGCCACATGGGCGACATGCCAGCGCGGGCGAGGACCTTGCCTAAGGTCTGGCGCGGGAAATTTGTTATTCTATGCACGACGCTAAAATATTTCCTGCGAAGCGGATTTTCTCAAACCAAGTCTTTCAAAGGCATTGTTTAATTCTGCCAGAGTAACTGGCTTGCGCAGGTAGTGACTCATGCCGGAGGCAAATACCGCTTCGCGATGCTCCGGCATGGCGTGGGCCGTCAAAGCGACAATAAATGTGGCCATCATTCCACTGTGTTTTTCGTATTCGCGGATGCGCCGGGTCGCTTCAAAACCATCCATTTCAGGCATTTCGCAATCCATAAATATAATATCGAAAGGCTCTTTTGCACGCATGACCGTATTTAATGCTTCCAGCCCGTTTTCCACCATGGTCGGTTCTATATCCAGTTTTCCCAACAACCCTTTCACCACGGTGCGGTTAATCACATTATCCTCCGCCACCAGTACTCGCAGGTTGGTAAGAGCGGTGTAATGACAGCTGTCGAGATCGGCGCTGTGACTGTTTTCTGATCCCGTGCCAAGTAGTATCGCCAGCTGTCGTTTAAGTCTCTGGGGCGAGACCGGCTTGCGCAGTACTGTGTGTATGTTCAATTGCGCCAAAATATCACTACTGAGAGGAACGTCTGTGCCGGTGAGCATAAATAGCTTTAAATCCCTGTAGCGGGGATTAGAGTGGATGTCCCGTGCCAGCGTAACACCATCAGTATCGGGTAAGTCATAATCGAGGGATATATAGTCGTAGAGACAGTTGGCGGCAGCCGCCTTGCGCAATATCTCCAGTGCTTGGTGGCCGCTGTGAGCGTTATCTGGCTTTATCCCCCAGGAGCTGCAGTGGTGGGAAAAAACTTCGCCGAGCAGCTGGTTGTCCTCGACAATCAGCAGTCGCGTACCGGCAAGCGCTGTGGCGATATCCTTGTTATCTCTGCTGGTGGGGGGGATAGCATCTGTAATTTCAAAACGCGCGGTAAACCAGAACTCCGAACCGGTGCCTACCTCGCTGTTTACACCGATGGTTCCCCCCATCATTTCGGTCAGACGTTTGCAGATCGCCAACCCCAAGCCTGTGCCGCCGTATTTGCGTGTGGTTGAGTTGTCCGCCTGGCTGAAGGACTCGAATAAATGCGCCAGCAGTTCGTTGGTTATGCCTATGCCGCTGTCTTTCACGGAAAACCGAATTAGTGGGCAGTCTAAGTCGCTGTCCGGAACCCGCCGTGCCTCCAGTGCTACATACCCGGATTGAGTAAATTTAAAAGCGTTGCCAAGGAGGTTGATCAATATCTGCCGCAGGCGGGTCGGATCGCCTTTCAGAAACAGGGGGGTGGTCGGACTGACACTGCCGATCAACTCTATCTGGCGCTTATTGGCGGTGGCGCCGAACAACTGGGTGCAGTCTTCGACCAGATCTTCCAGGTTAAAGATCGCTGTTTCAAGCTCCATTTTTCCCGCTTCGATTTTTGAATAGTCGAGAATATCATTGATAATGTCCAACAGCGTTTCGCCGGAGCGGTGAATTACATCGAGATAATGCTGCTGGGTTTCGTTAAGAGAGGTATCTCTCAAAAGTTCCACCATGCCGATAACCCCATTCATCGGCGTGCGTATTTCGTGGCTCATGGTTGCTAGAAACTGGCTTTTAGCTCGACTGGCAGATTCGGCAGCGGCTTTTTGGCGCAGGGTTTCCAGTTTTTCTTTTTGTTCTTCCAACAGCTTCATTTCCAGTTTGTGGCGTTTTTCAATGTCTTCCAGTAGCGATTCCCGCATCTGGTTGAAACCGTTGACCACATTGTCGAGCTCATCGGGGGTGTCATCGGCCTGGGTGCTGCGTTTAAGGTTCAGTGGAGCTTTGGATAGGTTTTCCAAATTGATGTCTCTGGTGTACTGGGCGATGGTTTCCAGATGTCGAGTTAGCAGACTGCGCACCAGCAACAGAATGATCAGGGATACGATCATTGTTTTGGTGCCTTGGAGCGCGGCGATAAACCAGGCCCTTTCCCACAACTTACTGTAGACACCTTGCAGACTGGCGGTGATGACCAGTTTTCCCAGGTTTTGTTCGGGCGTATTCGCATCGCTGTAGATCAGCGGGTACTCCTTGACCAGTGCGGAATTTTTTGACTCGCTCTCCACGGTCATGGAACTGGCCACCAAAGCCCTTTCCATATCATTCCAATCGCGCCAAATAACCGTAACCTGGGCGACATCTTCTACCTCCAGCACGCTTTGAATCTGTACTGTGAGCTGTTCCTCATCAAAGCCCCAAAGGCTTTTGGTAATACTGGACAATGTACTGACCCGGACTTGGTCGATGCGTTTTTCCAGCATCGATATATCGTCGTTAAAACTGGTGTAGAGTTGTAAAAGAATGGCGATCAGGGCAATGATTGAACTGCTCAATACAATTAAACCCAGTAATTTGGTGGCGATCGGATTTTCTTGTTTGTAGCGAGTAAGGTTCAACATGAAAGACGTCGAATCCAGCAGTGTCGACACAAGGCGCTGGCAGGGCTAGTGAAGTTATATAGGCTATTATCGCATTGTTGAAGCACATAATAGTAGATGTAGTGCGAAAAGTTTCAGGAATTTTGATGCAGTTATACCCAAAGCGTTTGAGATTTAGGTGTGCAGAGTGCGTCAATTTTTGTTCCTCCTTCCTTTAACAACAGGGGCGCGACGACGCTGCATGGCAGGCCCCATGTGAGGAGGATGGGTATAAAGCAAAGGGGAAGGCTGTTTGGTGCTATATTCCAGAGTGCTGAAGGCTCTGAACTGACTCGTATGAAAATGACTCCAGCAAGGTGTTGAGAAACCGCAATCCCATTGCAGTGGCCTGCAACTTCGGTTCGGTGTCAGTAAATTCAACCATAAGTCCCCTGCTCTGTTGCCGCCTGAGCGCGGGCTCAAGCAGGTTCAGAGGCAGGCCGGTGCGCTGGACAAATAATGCCGTTGGCACGCCGTCGATGAGGCGCAGGGCGTTCATCATAAACTCAAGGCAAAGTGCAGCTGTATCAAGTTGCTGTTCACCGGCGTTGAAACTTCGGTTTGGATCCAAGTAGTGGCGGGGGTGTCGGGTTTTCCAGCGGCGCTTAATAGACCATGGATTGACATTTGATTCCTTTGGGCCCGGTGAATCTGAAGTTCTTGTATTCAACGTCATAGGACTGGATATTTTGCTGTGGGCACCAGCGCCTATGCCCAGGTAATCCCCGAATTTCCAGTAATTGAGGTTGTGCTTCGACTTTTGCCCGCCTTTGGCGTAGGCTGAAATTTCGTATTGCTGAAAGCCCGCTGCACTCAGTAGTGCCAGTCCCTGCTCTTGGATATCCGCCAGTGTGTCTTCTTCCGGCAGGGTTGGCGGTCGGCTGTAGAAGCCGGTGTTAGGCTCGATGGTCAGTTGGTACCAGGATATATGCTCTGGCGCCAATGCCAGTGCTTGTTTCAAGTCGTTTGCGGCATCGTCAGGGGTTTGCTGCGGTAGCCCGTGCATCAAGTCAATATTGACACGCTTAAAACCTGCCTTTCGGGCCATCTCGACAGAGCGCAAGGCTTCTTCTGTGCTATGAATGCGTCCCAGTAGAGACAGGTGGCGGTCTTGAAAGCTCTGCACGCCTACGGACAGGCGGTTG
>JARROD010000156.1:0-9083 GCA_037384225.1 Exilibacterium sp. | reverse complement strand
GGGGTGAACATCAAGCGACATCGATGGCACCCAACGGCGGGCACCACAGGAGGTAGACTGTTCGCCCCCAATCCTATCCCCTGGCCCGGTGGGCCGGTCTGCCTAGGCGCGAAAACTTTAGGTTTGGTGGGCCTACGTCGAGTTTTCGCAACGACACCAAGCGGGATGCATCGGAGGCGAAAGCCGGAAGTTATTTCGTGCACGTTCCTTAGTACCGGGGATCAGATTAGTTTAACGCCACGCCCTTCTGCCCAGGTTCAAGTGCAATTTCAATTCGATTGTTTTTTTCCGCCACACGATTCCAGTCACCAGCCGTGGTCAGGCCGTCCTGTGGCGGATAGGGTTCGATCGGTTCGAGATCAGCGCGGTTTTCAATCCGCACCTGAATGGCCTTATAGCCGCTTTCGCGCAGGGTTGTCAGGTAGTTGGTAAATTCTATCGACTCAGCCATATCCTGCTCCACCAACTTGCATTCCTTGAGCCGGCGGCTGGCCGCGGGAATACTTTGCTCCCCCCCGTCGTTTTCAACCACACAGAATTTGGCATTGTGGCTTTTCAATACGATGGTGCCAGTAAACTCCGTGTCGATTAATTTCGGCACCAGGGTCGATAAAATTTCCAGCGCGGTATCTCCCAAGGGAGGTTCTCCAAACGGAATGGTGTTACGGCTGTTGACCGCCCATTCTATGGCTTCGAGCAATACGCCGTGTTCCCTTTCATGCTTGGCCTCCATGGCCATGAACTGCTGATCGTTATTTTCCGCCCCGAATAGGCTATCCGCTGCCTCCAGGTCGATTACCTCCAACTGTTCATTGTCCATTTTCAGCGCGGTTAACTCTTCGACCGTTTTACTATGCTCAAAGAAAAGCCAAATAAAAGGAACCAAGAACACCGCGAAGGTAAACAGGGTTCCGAAGTGGTTGCTCTTCGGCGGCTCCTGAGGCGGCGGCGGGGGAACATAGGTCTCACGTTCGCTCTCTTCGGTATCGGCTGTCTGCGCCTCTCCCGTCAGACGCCGGGTAATAGCGACGGCGCCTTTGCGGATATCTTCCCGAATCAGTTTGCGCTGTTCGTCCAGAAGCTCCTGCAGCAATGGCTTAAACATATTGACCTCGACGGAACTTTCCACGTCATGGGCTATGTTTTCCAGCACACTAAGATCTAGATATTGTTGCTTATTACCTGCGGCTTCAGCGCTGAACGACTGCCGGGATGGGGAGACGCGTTCAGGCAATTTCAGGTCCGGCAGTTCGATCGCCGCGTCTTCCCCGGATTGATAGCGCTCGGGCACGGCGTCTTCCACATCTGCAGCCACCTTTTCCAGGTCTTCCAGACTCGAAGAACCAGTCCGTCCCTGTGAATCGATCGAAACTTCAGTATTATCGGCATTATGATTCTCTTCGCCCGCGAGCTGCAGGGTTTTCTGCACATCGGGGGGACCGACAAAACCGTCGCTTTGAGTGTCTTCGCCGGCGGGGACCAGGTTCAGCTGTTCCAGCACCTTCCCCAACTGTACGGATTTCAACTGTTTGGGCAATACGCCAATCGCCCCCAGCGCCCGAGCCTGGCTCACATACATTTCACCTTCCTTGGAGGTGTACATCATGATCGGAATGGCGGTGGTCTGGGGATCTTGCTTGATCGCCTCCACCGCTTTAAATCCATCCATTCCCGGCATGGTGTGATCCATAAAGATCACATCCGGTCTTTGTGTACACAAATACCCCAGTGCTTCTTCAGCCGATTCCGTGGTGTCAGCCTCCAGACCGTACTCGTGGAGCATTTCTTTAAGAACAAAGCGAGCAAGCTTCGAATCGTCGACAATCAGTGCCTTTTTCTTTTCCATTGCACGCCCTTTACCGGTACCCCACAACTAATTACCTGCATTATACGACAAGATCAGCGCTTTATTCGCCGTTTATAGATTTTGTATTCAGCACTCTGCCCCTACAGTGTCACAGGTAACTTCTCAATAACCCGGGGTATTTGTGCCTTCGATCCGGCGGCCAACTACCCCCGGACGTCCGCCTGACACTGTGCTCTTACCCCGGGTTATTGAGAAGCTACTGTCACAGGGTGCAATTATTGATTTTATCAGGATTGTTTTACTCCAATCTCTGCTAAAACCATAGGGGGAAGGTATTATTTAATAAAAAATTGCGATGCAGTTAAAGAAAGTGAATATTGGCACGAAATTTACTGCTTTGGCCAATCTGCAGGAATATTAAACACAAACTCGCCCACGGTCACAGCTTAGCTCAAATTTTCAACACTATATATTTTACCGCATGGCAGTTTCAAAGACATCGACAAGTTGGTGCTCCCGGAGTATGACATTCACGGACCGCCCCTGATAGTCGAAAGTGAGAGTGGCGTTCTTATACGGGTTTACCCGCCGCGAGTTATTGAGGTCCACAAGCATTGTATAGCCCTGTCCGGATGGAATCAGCGCACTCCCGGGTTCGACCACTACCGTCTGACCATCCGCCTGAATAATGACGTTACCAATGGAAACCTCTTCTTTATTAATACTGCGAAATTGAAATCTATACCCCTCTTTCAGCAGCGCGTCATCTCGCTTCGCCCCCCCTGGCGGCGACAGAGCATTCACCGTTGCCTGCAGACTGACCGATGCGCGCATATTGTCGATAAACAGGGTGGATTCAATATTGCGGGACTTCGAAAAGGCCAGGGAAGCTTTCGCTTGTTGTACATTCAGATCACTTTGACCAGCTTGGGTCGAGCCGGTTTGGGGCCCATCGTTGTAGGCTCCCGGCTCTTCATCGACATCCTCCATCGGCATTAGGGCTTCGCAGCCAGACAGCAGGACTACCAGTGAAGTGAGTAAGATCGCCCCCAGACGCCCCTTTAAACCCAAGCCGCATAGCATTCTTTTATCGTTGTAACCAGGCATTCTCTGTAAACTCCGTTTGCGATGGGGCGCAGAAAGATACAGCAACAGGTAATCGAGTAACAGGCAAAACGGCCTACCCAAGGCCCGATGCCCCAATCAACTGTATTCTGTCGGGTTTGACTGTAAAGGTAAATTAAATATTCCCGGTTTTGTGGACTATAATTGCACATATCCGGAATTATCCGATACGGTTCTCACCCGCCGCGCCAACCGCCAGACAACACCCCTATTGAATTCTAAATCTGTCCATCGCTTCATTCGCTGTCAGGCCTTGATTCTTGCCTGTTCTCACCTACAATCTCATTCCTGTCCGGAGATTAAGTGTTCAGAGGTAAAGAGTTCGGTGGTAAAGTCGTTTCTATGATGTCTTCTCTGATCCCTGAAAAACCGATCCAGGTATCGCCCTCTCTGGCCGCCACCATAGGTCTGGAGGAAGCGACTATGCTGTCAATACTGGACGAACTGGCCAGTCACCGGGAAACCCGACAGCGGGATGGACTTCACTGGCTGCTGCTTGAGGAAAGCTGCCTGGCCAGACACATGTCCTTCTGGACCGACCACGACATACAGCGAATCAGTAAGAGCCTGAAAGACAAAGGTATCCTGCGCCTGGCCTCGGCTCCCTTTTGCGACAGCCGGGTGCTACACTTTGCGTTCGACGAAAATATCGCCACTCGGGAAGAAGTAAACACCTTGCGCCCGACCGTTCACAACACCATCACCCAGGGAGCCAGTGTTATGTCACCAAACTGGCAACCCAGCGATGAGACTCTGGCGCAGATAGCTCAACATAACATCCCGCTCACCTTTGTGCGAGAACAGATCGCGGAATTCGTCACCTTCTGGCGTGAAAGTGGCGAAAGCCATCGCTCCTGGGGGGCAAAATTTTTACAACATGTCATCCACCAGTGGCAGCAGCACCAAACCTTTCTCGGTCGCCGCACTCAGGAAACCGCCATGCAAGCCGAATGGCGACCGAGTCATGATGCTATGGAGGTACTGATCAAACACGCTGGTATCAACGCGCAGTTCGTAGAAGACGCCATTGCGGAGTTCATTCTCTACTGGCGCGAGCGCGGCGACGCTTCGCGCACCTGGAACAGTAAATTTATTCAGCATGTGCGGCGCCAGTGGGCGCGCTTTACCTCAGCATTGGAGCACGATACGGAGCCGCGCCTGATCAGTGAAAACTGGCAGCCCAGTGAGGATGTTTACGATGTATTGCGGCTCGCCAATATCGATCTCGATTTTGCCAGGCAACTGGTGCCTGAGTTTGTACTGTTCTGGCGCGACAGCAAGCAGATGTATATTTCCTGGAACACTAAATTTCTCCAGCATGTTAAATTTCACTGGGCCAGGCGCCACGCCCTGACCGACGCAGCACTCGCCCAGAGCACTTTTTCCAACCATTCACCGGGCCAAAACCATGCAGGACAGCAATCCCCCAGCTCACCAAATAGCGCATCAAATCGCACAAGAGATCGCTCAATCAGCGAACAACTCGCCGACCGCAGCTGGGCGTACTGAAACACAGACCGACACTCGGCAGCAGTCCCGGCGCCCGGTGAGCGAAGACCAGGTCGACGCCATCAACCAGGTGTTCGAACTGTTTCGCATCAACTACCACAATCAGTACTACAGTGCCTACAGCAATATCGAGACGCTGAATCAAGCCAAACGGTTGTGGCTGGAAACATTGTCGGGATTTGAGCCCACCACGGTTCTGCGCGGCGCCAAGCGGGCTATAGAGAGTAGCGAATACTTGCCTACCCTCAATAGAATGCTCCGCTGCTGCCAGGGAGAACCCTCCGAGCACGGCCTGCCGGACACCCGTAACGCCTACGTTGAGGCCTGTCGGGCCCCCTCGCCGAAAACCAATTACGCCTGGAGTCATCCGGCCGTTTACCACGCAGGTCGCGCCGCCGACTGGTATTTTCTGGCAAGCAACCCGGAAAAAATCGCCTTCCCGGTATTCGAACAACACTACCAGCGACTGTGCGCACGCGTCATCAACGGCGAACAGCTGCAGCCTCCTAGTATCAAGGCCCTGCCAAAGGAAACAGAGACCCGGCTGAGTAAAGCGGAAAACCGCAAACGACTCCAGGCTCTGCGCCAGTCACTGCAGTTATAGTCGCTATTGCCCCTGGAATAGGCAGGCCAACTTATGACTTCCCTGAACGATCACCCGCTGACGCCGACAGCAAAGCGAATTGCCAAAACCATACTCAACGGCTTCGAAGCCTATTTCGCTGATTTTCAGAATATGACTCTGGGCGCCAAGGCCCGCTTTGAAAAAGCCGACTGGCAGGGAGTCCACGAAGCTCACCGCAACCGTATCGAACTCTATAAATACAAGGTCGACCAAGTCTGTACGCTGGTTAAAAACGTCACCAGTAAAGATATCACCCAGCTCGAGCTCTGGACCCAAGCTAAGACAGCTTACGCTCAGCTTATCGCTTACCACAGCAACTACGAAATTGCCGAAACTTTTTTCAATTCCATCTTCTGTGGAATTTTTCACCACCACCATATTCACGATCAGAATATGTTTATCAAAGCGTCGCGGACGCCGGATGACAAACCGCTGAAAGATTACAGCATCTGTATCAGCTACTTCAGCGAGGACGGAGCCACAGTCACAATAAAGAGTCTCGCGGCCACAGTGTCAAATATACTCGAAGACTTTGAATTTTCAGTTCCCTGGGAAGATAAAAAGCGCGACGTCGACAATATCGTTCGCGTTTTCCACGAGCAAATACTGCCAAGCATCGATTGCACCCCGGAGACACTTCGCTTTGATATCCTGGAATCGATATTCTATCGCAACAAGGGCGCCTACCTGGTGGGGCGCATCGTTTATCGCTCAACGCCCCATTGCCAGTACAACATCCCTCTAATTTTGCCACTGCTCAACAATGAGCGCGGGGGAGTCTTTGTCGACTCGGTTATTTTCGAACCGGACGATGCCAGCATTATTTTCAGCTTTACCCGTTCCTACTTTATGGTCGACGCCCCCATTCCCTCGCGCCTGGTGCGATTTATTAAAGCATTGATGCCCCACAAGGAAACCCTGGAAATCTATAACTCCATCGGTTTTAACAAACACGGGAAAACGGAATTTTACCGCAAGGTGCTCCGGCATATGAAAAGCAGCAGTGACAAATTCGTCATTGCACCTGGCATCAAAGGGATGGTTATGACAGTGTTTACCCTGCCGTCACTCGACATTGTATTCAAAGTGATCAAGGATAAATTTGACCCGCCCAAAACAGTAACGGAAGAAAAGGTGAAAAGCCAGTACAAGCTGGTATCGCGCAGCGACCGCGCCGGACGTATGGCCGACACCCAGGAATACAGCTACTTTATTTTTTATCGCAATCGCTTCAGCGACGAACTTCTGGATGAATTGGTCAAGGTGGCGCCATCAAAACTGGAAATCAACGACAAGCAGGTCATTATCAAACACCTCTATACCGAGCGCCGCATGACACCTCTCAACCTTTACCTGCAAACCGCGACACAAGCGCAAATCTACGACGTTATGGATGAATACGGCAACGCTATTAAACAGCTGGCGGCGGCGAATATTTTCACTGGCGACATGTTACTGAAAAACTTTGGCGTCACCCGCCACGGACGCGTTGTGTTTTACGATTACGATGAAATTGCTCCCATTACCGAGTGCAATTTCCGCAAAATTCCTGAACCCCGCAACGAAACAGAAGAACTTGCCGACCGGCCCTGGTATACTGTGGGCGAAAATGACATTTTTCCCGAGGAGTTCCGGCTGTTTTTTACCGGCAATCCAACAGCGCGCAAGGCTTTCGAAGAATTGCACAGGGATCTGTACGACTATCGCTTCTGGCAGAAAATTAAAGATGCCCTGGTTGTCGGCCATATCGAGGACACGTTCCCTTACCGCAGGCGTAAACGTTTTGAACGCGATAATAGCAAAGAACGCTGGAATTTTTATTGAGATTCACCTCTCATATAACCCAAACCTGTAACGGGTTCGCCCCATTCTGAGAATTATGCCACAATTCCCCACCCCCCAATTGCCTAAGATTAACCCTTTTCAAATCCGTGCAGAAACAGGTCTGGTACTGGGGGAAGTATGAAGTCTGCCACTGATGGGGGTTCATCTCCTCAAATAGGTATATTCATGTTTCTGTGCGAACTGCTAAGTGGCTGCCGTCCGGGCCTGAACACCTTCTTGGGTGCCGGCGTTTCCATACTGGTAACCGGCACCACATTGGCTTCCGATTATGGTGACGGTTACCGCTACAATTACAACGACGACACCAGTGCACCAGGGTTTCAGTTGGCAAAAGTTGACATTGCCAGTTGGCCTGAGGAGGGTGAGGATAAATCGCAACCATCCGCGGTCGACGCAAACGAAGCTCCCCCCTGTAAAGAGATAAAAGACAACACCGCCCAAATCTATTATTACGTTGCTCCAGGCGGCAGAGATACCAATACCGGCCACTGCTCAGCACCGTTTAAAACCATAGCCCGCGGTGTCGAAGCGTTGCAGCCGGGAAATACTCTGATCATTACCGAAGGCAATTACCAAATTTCACAACCGGTCACCATTGAGCACCAGGCAACGGCTGAACTACCCATCACGATACGCGGACAAAACGCCGTCATTCAGGCCGAAGCGATCAACACCATCTGGAGTGGCGGAGCGGCGTTTTTCATCAATCAGGCATCCCATATCAAGCTGGAAAACCTCACTATCCAGAATGCGGGTTTTTTCGGTATCAGGGCCAGTTGGTCAAATGCTGTCAGCGTTAAAAATGTCACCATCGATCAGAGCTACCATGCCGGAATATTCACTGACTTTAGCGACGACTTTACCCTACTGGACTCGACCATCACCAATACCCGTATGGAACACGGCGTATACCTCAGCAGCAGCGGCGACCACCCGGTAGTGCGCAACAATACATTCGCCTTTAACAAAATAGCCGGTTTGCAGGTCAACGCCGATCCACAATCACGCTATTGCATCAATGAAGGCTTTACCTGGGGGGCGGACAGCATTTGCGATGGCATTGTTGAAGGGGCGGTTATCGAAAATAACACCTTCCACGACAACAGCGTCGAAGAAGGCGCTGAGCTGATACTGGCATCGGTCCGCGACAGTGAGATTCACAATAACTTAATCTACAGTGCCGGCCGCTCCGGCATTTTCGCCTGGGGTGACGGCAACGGCCCCATGTGGGGCAGTAAAAATAATACTTTTACCCACAATACGGTGTTCCTGTCTCCGGGGGAAGGCCAAGCGGCGCTGTTTTTAAAAGAGGGCAGTACCGGCAATACACTACTGAACAACATTCTTGTTAGCGGCCGTTCGGTGTTTGCCAACTATGGCGCCCTGGCGCTGGACGATATTTCACTGTCGCAGCGGGAAATCGATTTCAATGTTTATTATCGCGACGGCACCGACAAAGTGATTACAGTGGAAGATCTCGCCGAATACACACTGGAGGAATGGTGCTCGATATACGGTTCGACCACCTCAATCACAGTAGACCGCTTTCTCTGCCTCCGGATATTGGCGCTTTCGAACATCGATAGCTCAAATATCGAACAAGCATTTACCCCAAGGGATTAGACAGTTTTAGCGGCTAGACAAATTTCAGCCCGAGCCCGCCGGGCTCCACCCGCACTATCTCCATATCCACGACGGGAGCCTCGGCCATCAACCCCTGCACCTGTCCCTGTACGATGGAGCCCAGGGGCGGCATATCGACACCCTCGGTGACGATAAAACACCACTATCGGAAATATTACGCGTGCTGACAATAACTTCGCCAATACTACTGTGGCATATTTTTATACGGCACTTCAGTGGCGTACGGGGAAACTTTCTTTGCTCGGACATAATGGTTCAGACACAATCCTTTTCCTCACGGGTTCAAACAATGAGTCTGACAGCCTTCACCGGCGCTGACAAGTCACCTCAATCATCCTGACTATTTTTCTGTCACATCCAAGCTATCAACCTTCTGAAACCCCCGCGGCAGTTTATTACCCCGGCGCCCCCGTTCTCCCCGGTAATGCTCCAGATCCACGCGTTTGAGGCTTAGATGGCGCTTCCCGGAGTTCAATCGTAGCACGCCTTTTTCACCGATAACCGCAACACCAACTACATATTCTTCCC
>JARROD010000155.1:0-12705 GCA_037384225.1 Exilibacterium sp. | reverse complement strand
ACTAAATGTCAGAGATCGGAACCCGTCCTTTTCTTCCTTCGAATATCTCAGTCCCAGGGTTAAATCCACTGTCTTGCTCAGATGAAAATTAACCTGACCAAAGGCGGAAATGGAATCGGTATCACTGCGGTAAACCCGATCAACGGACTTGGAAACCACCTCATCGCCGATTTGGGGAAATGAGGGAAATCCAGGTATGGGCGGGGGTAGATTCGGATTATTCAGCAGATTTCTTAGTATACTGTTATCGCCGATCTGCAGGGACTCGTTGAAATCCACCTTGTTGGTCTGGTAATAGACGCCCGCCAGAAAATCAAAATTTTCTCCTTTCGGCGAAAGCAATCGGAATTCCTGTGAGCGCTGATCAAATTCTTCATCGGAATATAACTCGAGAATTTCGGCGCCGGTAAAATCGCAGTCGCACTTTTCGTCAAACTCATAACCCATGATACCTGTTACGGACGTCAACGTATAACCACCGATATCGTATTCAAAGGTCAAGGTCAGGTTATCGGTCGAATTATTACTGTAATCGCCGTTCGAAGAGCGCTTGCCATCCAGCGTAACGTTTTCAATATCACTGCTTTGCACACCGAGTCTATTCAGTATATTGACGAAAGTAAGCCCTTTAGTACCACCGTCGGCTAAGCGAAACAGGGGGAAATCAACACCCGTGTCCTGTTGCTTCTCTGAAGCAATATCATCGATAATCTCAACATTTCTGCCGGTGACGTCGAAATTCCCCCGTTCGGCTTTAAAGGTAGCGGTCAAATTTTCTGTCATATCCCAGGCCAGGGTAGCGCGGACAATATCTTCCTCCCGCCCCGGATCCTTGCTGCCTTCGGTAATATTTTCTATATGGTTGTCAATTTTTCTAACCTGTGCCGCCAGACGGCCACGGACGGTATCGGAAAACGGCGCGTTGACAATTATGCGGGACTTGTTTTCATTCAATTCCGGCTCGTATAAATGGGACACTTCGACTTCAAAGTCACTGCTGGGTTTTGCCGTGGTTACATTGATCGCACCGGCAACACTGTTTTTCCCCAACACAATGGACTGTGGTCCGCGCAGCACTTCAACCCGCTCCAGGTCGAGAAACGGCGCTCTTGTCAGTTGCGCCCTGCCGTAGTAGATACCGTCGACATACATACCCACCGACTGCTCGAACCCCTGGTTAATACCCGAGCCGATACCCCTGATATAAATATTGGTGCTGATACCAGTTTCCGCCAGAGTAAAGTTTGGCACATAAACGGATAAATCCTCAATACGCTCAATACCAGCCGACTGAATCTTATTTCCACTTATCGTGGTCACGGAAATAGGGATATCCTGCAAGCGTTCGGCCCTTTTGGTGGCCGTTACGATTATTTCCCCGAACAATCATTTTATTATTACAAAAAGACCGCCTACATCTGGCCAACAAGTCGAAAAGCCAAGGCGGTCTACATCATTTTAGCTCATTGCTTTATCAATTTGTTTCTTAAAAAATATGTGTAAAACTAAAATTAAACAGTGAATGCAGAAAACTACCCGACTATCTGACGCCGGTGATTTGCATTTCCATCGTTGACCCATTACTGGTAACACCGCTTAAGGTCCCGGTAAAGCGGGTAAAATTAGCGTTAAACTGAATATCTACCGAATAAGTGCTCAGGTTGAGGTCAACCAACCCAAGAAAGGCGCAGGCAATACCTGAACAATTTGTAAACGTCGGGTCCACTGATACGGCGGGAGAGGCAGACACTGAAGTCATATGGACACTGCGGCTGGAATCCAATGTTCCACTAACACCAACGTTAGTCGTAACAGCAGTGTCAACCGCATCGAAGCGAGTAGTACCCAGAAACGAAATTGATCCGGTAAAATCTGAAAGTACAATATCCGCGCCGGATGAAAAGCTTACCGCACCTGTACTGGTATTGACATTCACATTAACAGTGCCTGAGTCAATCCCGGAAGGTCTGGGAGAAATTCCTACATCTGTATTGAAGGTCGTACTATGGACTTTGGTTAGACCTCCGGTAAGAGTGTAGTTGGCGGCGTTGGCAAGCGGAGAGATCAATGTAAGTGCAACAACCGCGGAACTTATAGTTTTAAGAGTAGGTAGGGATTTTTTAATCGACATTTTTTGTATCCTTTTTATTGATATTGTTTGGTACAACTCTCAACCGAGCTTGGATACTAAAACAGGTTAAACTTGATAATAAATGCCTATATTTAAAATATAGGGTAAGTAAAAATGTGTTAAAAATGATTTATCGGTAATTTTTTAAAAGAAAATTCAGCAAAAAAACTCAGTTAAACAAACCCTTATAAAACCCCACAAGTGCTTGACCTATAAGTCATTTTTACTTTTGTTCACACTTGATTTTTTTAAAAAAATTCACACCTATTTTAAAAAAACAAAACCGGCTGTTCATTATTCTATTCAAAATCAATGACTCTTTGACCACCCAAACCCCGGATAAATGTTAGATCATTGCAATGCCAGATAAACGTTGAATTCATCAGCGTCCAGAGTGGCAATTTCAGGCCTCGTTCATCGTTTCGCCCGGTGTTAGGTCAGAGGATATGCAGTCCCTACAGAGACCGTTTGCGGCAGGGATGCCCAAAGCGCTTCGCGGGGCAGGCTCTGCCGCAAGCGAGCCCCCAGGGAAGGGTTTTCGGCGAGTCTCTGGAGGGACTGCATATCCTCTGACCGGATCGATTGGCAGCGTTAGGGACGTGCACGAAACGATGAACGAGGCCCAATTTCAAACAGAATTGCATTTTCAGAGCGGCTTGGAAGTTACACTCAAAGCGAGGATAGATAAAAATCAGTGGTGGATATCCAGTTACACCGGCGAATCAACTATTTTCGATAGGCTATTTCTATCATCGACTTCGCGGCAGCGGGTAGATCACCCTCTGAGCCCATAGTCGCTTTTTTAATCAAAACATGAGGTGTCGAAATATATTCCTTCATGTGTTGCAGTAAATCGAAGTTGTCAGGCATTGACTCCATCAGAATATATTCATCACTGGCCAATTGTTTAAATTTAAAACCGGGCAGCCGGCGGCGATAGAATTCCAGCACTGTTTTAGGACTGTCCGACGATGCGAAAGTTGCGGCCGGGATAACGTCTATTGAACCGGCCCCTGATTGCCCTTTGCCTTGCGTATCTGCCATATGATTAATAATCTGACTGTTTTTGTAAATGGGTAGAGTAATCTGACCCTGAGTCGCTTTGGCAATCAAACCCCTGCTTCCCATGGCCCCCTCAACTTTGCGCCCATCGTTTTCAACCTCTGTTTGCTGTACCACCTGCAATTGTTGAATCGTCTGTCGAGAAGGTTCATCAGCATCCAATCGCGCCAAAATCGCTTCAATTTCGGCATCCGAGCCATTATATTTTTCACCTGCACTACCGGCCCGAGATTCCGCTGCTGCACCAAAACAAGCCTCCGCCTCCTCCCGGGAAATACTCAGTTCCTCTAAAACAGCCGGCATGTAACAACTTTCCAGCGCCGCCATAAAAGATTCGAGATCCCTGGCCACCCTCGCCTCGGGTACATCCGCGCACTGGTACAGATATTTTTCATAAGCGTCTTCCAATACCCCGGTCGACACGCCCAAACAGGCCGCGTCCTTGACCAGCTCGGAACTGGTATGTAATTGGTTGACAAGCGTATCAAGCATTGCCTGACGCGTATTATCTTGTGCAGATGTGGATACAGTAATCAGACTGCTTATCAGTCCCAATGCGAAAGGCTTTTTCATCGTTACACGCTCCCTCAGCCCGGTTCGGACTGAACCGAATATCAGTGGCATCGCAGCCAATATTTTTGAGTGGAAAGTATATGGTTCGGGTTTCCTTTTTTTCTTCGAAAAAGCTCACAAATCCCCGCCCTGTATGCTGTCGCCGTGACATAGGACGCCACTCTGTGACGCGGGTCCGATCAAACTGAATCCCATAAACGGCCAAACATTCACCGCTTCGTGATCTGAGCACTTTTTCCATTGACAAAAACCCGTCACCGGCATTGGCATTATTATCAACCCTGGGTTACATTTCACACTAAGGGCCTGTAAAGAAATAACGTTACGTTCTCGGTGTTCCATCGCCCGTCTGGCAAGGCGCTTGAGCGAAGGCTTTTCTAACTTAACTATTAGCTGAAGGCTTTACTATTAGCTGAAGGCTTTACTATTAGCTGAAGGCTTTACTATTAGCTGAAGGCTCCTGCCGATATTTCGAGCTCAAGCAACACCGCCAGGCGGGATGAGGGGGCAGCGAGAACCCGTGGGGGGTAAGCCGATGAGCCTGCACCGGGGCAATATTGCTCTACTAGTAATAGTTTTAATATTTTCTGCCCAGGTACACGCGGAAAAACCACTTTGGGAACTTGGGGCAGGCCTCGTGGCATTTCATCAACCCCACTATCCTGGAGCAGAACAAGCGCGCAACCTGATACTACCTTTCCCTTACTTTATTTATCGCGGTAAAAAAGTGCGCGCCGAAAACGGCAGGGTTCGAGGTCTGCTGCTGAGTACCGATAAGCTGGCCATAGATATCAGCCTCGGCGGCGCCCTACCGGTCAGCAGCGAAGACAACCGGCTGCGGGAAAGGATGCCGGACCTCGACCCGATACTTGAAATCGGACCTTCGCTAAAATGGCATTTTTCCGAACGTTTGAATGTCGAGTTACCATTGCGCTGGGCCAACTCCATTGACGGTACCAATATTGATGAGCGGGGCTGGATCAGCACACCACAACTGCGCTATGTGCGGGAAGGAGAAGCGACGCGCCTGCAAATGACCCTTGGCGCGGTGTACGCAAGCCGACAACTGCAGAACTATTTCTACGCCGTCGACCCGGAATATGTAACCGGCGACAGACCCCGCTACCTGGCCGATCCCGGACTCATGGCCTACCGCGCCACGATCAACTATCAAAAACGTTTTGGCAATACCATTATCGGCGCCTATGCAGCGTACTACGACCTATCTGACGCGGAAAATCTTGCCAGCCCGCTGCTGGCGGAGAAAAGTCAATTCAGTGTCGGATTGCGGATTGCCTGGATTTTACGGACTGCAAAAAAACGGGTAAATGTAAAACAGCGCTAGTGCCCTGCCCCGCCATTAAACGCCCCATCAGTTGCAAAGGGCTATTACGTGACTCGACCGCTTATTCGTCATTACCCATACTGTCCCAATGGACAACAATCCGACAACCACCGCCGTTTACCGGATCTGGAAAACAACCAGTGAAAAGAGCATAACCAGCAACATGCGAGTACCCATGATTAATAAATTTCTGAAAAACACTTCCATACTGGCCGGACTGGCTTTAACCGGCTGGCTGTCCGGCTGCACTAATACCGACCAGCCGTCAGCCGCCAACGATTCCGGTGCCAAGGTTTCGATAACTACGCCGGCTCCCGGTGTGGCAAGCGTATCGCGCGCCGCTCTCGATAAAGTGGTGGAGCGGCACACCCTGGCCTTTATGAAACAGCAGCCGGTGTTATCCACTGTGCTCGATATAGCCCCGCAACAGGTTGGCGGAGCATACAATAACCGTCTGCCCGACTACTCCCCCGACGGTATGCAGCGACTGCAACAAACCATGAAAGATGCGGTTGAGGAATTATCCCACTTTGACCCCGGCGCCATGGACAGCAAAGATGCCTTGCATCTCAATATACTCAAAGTGATAGAAAACTACTACGCCGGCAGCACCACTTTTAACGCCGGCTACATCGACACCTGGGGCGGCCACCTGCCCTACATCGTTAATCAGATTTCCGGCCCGCTGATCGATATTCCCAAGGCCATGCAGGTTCAACAGCGGGTAACCAACACAGAAGACGCCCGTGACTACCTGGCCAGACTCGCCGCCTTTGAGCAACTTACCGAACAGGTGTTGGAAAAGGTTAAAGCCGACGATGCCGCGGGCGTCATTCTGCCGAAAAAACTCTACCCGAATACGCTGGCTTATTTCAAAAACTTCCTTGCCGCCGAACCCGGGCAGCATGCGTTGGTTACCACGTTTAAGGAACGCCTCGACAACATAGCAGCACTACCCGAAACCGACAAAAACCGCCTGCTGACCGCAGCCACCGAATTGGTACGCGACCGCGTTTACCCCGGTTATCGCAAGGTCGCCGCTTACCTGTCCGAGCAGCAACAGCGGGCGCCACTGGACGACGGCATCTGGGCACAGCCGGGTGGCGGGGACTTTTACAAGCATGAAATCCGCTACCTGGGCGACTCTCCACTCAGCGCCGAGGCTATTCACAACCTGGGCCTGAAAGAGGTTGAACGGATTTCCACCGCCATGGATCGCATACTCAAAGCCAACGGCCTCAGCGAGGGCTCGGTGGGCGAAAGAATGATCGCCATGACCGAAGACCCAAAATTTCTGTACCAGGATTCCGATGCGGGACGCAGTCAACTTCTGCACGATCTGAATCTGCAGGTGCAGGAGGTTATGGACATGGCGCCGCAGATGTTTGCGACGCTACCGAAAGCCCTGGTGGAGGTGCGCCGTATTCCACCGGTCTCGGAGGCCGGCGAGGCCGGCGGTTTTTATACACCACCCTCACTTGACGGTTCCCGTCCGGGAATCTACTGGATCAATCTGCGCGATATGAAAGCCACCCCCAGTTTCGGCCTTAAAACACTGACTTATCACGAGGCGGTACCCGGTCATCATTTTCAAATTGCGTTGAATATGGCACAACAGGATATTGGTTTGTTGCGCCAAAATGCCCCTTTTAATACCTATGTGGAAGGCTGGGCGCTCTATGCTGAAAAGCTGGCGGCGGAAATGCAGATGTATAAGAACGACCCCTGGGGAGATCTGGGGCGTTTGCAAGCGGAGCTCTATCGCGCTGTGCGACTGGTGGTCGATACCGGCCTGCACGCAAAAAAATGGACCCGCGAGCAGGCCATCGACTATTTTTACAAGACTACCGGTACGCCGAAATCGGATGTTACTGCCGAGGTGGAGCGCTATATGGCCTGGCCGGGACAAGCGCTCGGTTATAAATTGGGTATGCTGCAGTTTGTCGAGCTGCGTTCTCTCGCCCGCAAGGCACTGGGGGAGAAGTTTGATCTGCGGGAATTTCACGATTTGATTTTGCTACCGGGGGCGCGACCGATGGCGTTGGTAAAAAGCGATGTGAAGGCTTGGATTGAAAGTAAAAAAGTCGCGGCAATGAATGCCCATTGATTGATAGATGCTTTTTTGAAACCGGCTAAAGGTGCTAATAGCCGGGCCGGCAGGGATGCCGCGAGCGAGCCCCCAAGGAAGGGTTGCAGTGTGTCTACCACCGGACAAAACGATGAACAGCGCCGTATTTTTTCTGTTGAAATCAATTCAGCCCGACGCTCCCCAATATTAATTCCACCACCTGTTCTATTTTTTGCTCGTACTCCCGATCTGAAAACGGTTGCCCACCGTGCAATAAAACTAATTGCCGTTCGAAATCCGCGTAGTGCTGTGTGGTCGACCAAATCATGTAGAACAAGGCGTGGGGGTCTACCGCTTTGATTTTTTTCTGCGCAATCCAGCCTTCCACGACGTGCACTCGATCCTGTAGCCAGGTTTTCAGGGTTGTATCTAAAAACCCACCCAGTACCTGCGCACCATGCAGGATTTCGTTGGCCCATACTTTTGAGGCCAGGGGCCGGGAGCGTGAGAACATCATTTTTGAACGCACATAGGTTTCCAGCGCGGTGCGTGGATCGTCGTACTCATCAAATACTGTGGCCGCACTCATCCATTCTTCCAGAATCAATGCCAACACTCGACGGTACAGGTCAAATTTGGTTTTGAAATAGTAGTGCACGTTGGCTTTGGGCAGCCCCGCCTGTTTGGCGATGCGTTCGGTGGTCGCGCCTTTGAACCCATATTGCGCGAATATCAGCTCCGCCGCCGCGACGATTTTTCGTTCATTAGCTTCGCGCACGAGTTCTTTTTGATATTTCATCGACACCTCAATTTAAACCGCGGGTAACCACTGGCCGTCATTTTCAGGGGGTTATGGTCGCCTGGTAATATTCGAGAACAGCGCCGGCCGCCGCGGCATCGATAACGTTGACCGGTTTTTCTTCATTAAAAGAGCCCTGCTCGATATCAATTGCCGGAGACTGGGTTTCCGGCATAATCAGTTTCGCCATCAACAAACCGCCCGGCGCGGCCATAAAGCTGGAGGCGATAAGGTATTTCAATTCCACGCCCATGTTCGCGTAACCGGCCAACAGTGAACCGGCAATCGAAGCCATACCGCCGACCATCACCGCAAATAACTCTGATCGGGTCATCACCGCGATATACGGCCGCACAACCAATGGCGCCTCGGTCTGGCTGACAAAAATATTGGCGGTCGCGGAAAGCGACTCTGCGTGTCCGGTTCCCATCAGGCGTTTCAGAGAACCACCGATAACGTTGATCACTTTCTGCATAATACCGAGGTAGTAAAGCACGGAAACCAGCGCGGAAAAAAAGATCAGAACCGGGAGCACATTAAAGGCGAAAATAAATCCCAGCTTCTTACGACCGAGATCGCCGAATAAAAAAATGATACCCTCATCAGCGTAGTTGATGACCAGTTGTACACCGCTGGATACCGCTCCCAATGCCTTTTGCCCAAACGGAATATAAAGCACCAGCGCGGCAAATCCCGCTTGGATCGCGAAGGCGACGGCAACGGTGCGAACGTTGATGGCTTTACGGTTTTCCGATAGCAGGACGGCCATGGCGACCAGGACAAGCATGCCGATCGCGCTCATAAAGTGCCCGCTGCGAGTAAATTAATCATTGGTATAGTTTTCGTCAGTGGCAGGGAGCGTTCAACCTATCACGACCTGATCAAATGGTCAACTTTCACTGTTAATGGTATATGTTCAGTTTACAGGTACGTGTAAATCCATCGTGTAATGTCTCAATAACCCGAGGCCGGCACAGTGTCAGGCGGAGGTCAGGATCGAAGGCACACCGCCTCGGGCGACGCAATATCAGAATACTTAATAGTCCCTATCGAACCTTGACCAAAAGGTTAACATTAACCTATTATTTCCCCGCATTGAGCATAACTATACCCAAAGCGTTGGGGTTCTTTACCGCTTTGGCTATAAATGGCATTGCGGTTATTAAGAAGAGGAACAGTTATGCTAGCCCAAGAGATTATTCGCGCCAAGCGCGAAGGACTGACACTAAGCGATCAACAGATCACTGATTTTATCGAAGGGATGGTCGAACAATCCGTTACCGAAGGCCAGGTTGCCGCCCTGGCCATGGCTATTTTTTTCAAGGGGTTGCAACATGACGAATGCATCGCCTTAACCCGGGCTTTACAATTGTCCGGCTCGAGTCTGGATTGGCGCGGGATGGATCTCAATGGTCCTGTCGTCGATAAACACTCCACCGGCGGCGTGGGCGATAAGGTCAGCCTGATGCTGGCTCCCATGCTGGCAGCCTGCGGTGCTTATGTGCCGATGATATCCGGGCGGGGCCTGGGGCACACCGGCGGCACCCTGGATAAAATGGACAGTATTCCGGGCTACAATACCAGCCCGGATATCGACCGGTTCCAGCGGGTGGTTAAACAGTGTGGCTGTGCGATTGTCGGCCAGACCGCACAGCTGGCGCCGGCGGATAAGCGACTTTATAGTATTCGCGATGTCACCGCCACGGTGGAATCCGTGCCCTTGATCACCGCCTCGATCCTCTCCAAAAAGCTCTCCGCCGGCCTCGACAGCCTGGTAATGGATATCAAAACCGGCAGCGGTGCCTTTGCCGCCAGCCACAGTATGGCCAGGGAACTGGGCACCAATATCGTAGAAGTGGGCGAAGGCCTGGGCCTGTCGATTTCCGCGTTGATCACCGATATGTCACAGGTATTGGGTACCAACGCCGGCAACGCATTGGAAGTGGCAGAGGTGGTTCACTATCTCAGCGGCGAGTTCCGCGACCCGCGACTCCACGCGGTGGTTATCGCGCTGGGCGCTGAATTGTTGGTGCTCAGCAACATCCACAGCGATTTAAAAACGGCGGAGTACCAGTTGCAGAAAGTGCTCGAAAACGGCGACGCGGCGGAATTTTTTGGCCATATGATTTATGCCCTTGGCGGACCGAAGGATTTCATCGATAAACCCGACGATTATCTCACTGCGGCACCGGTTACCGTTCCCTTTTTTGCGGATATTGCCGAAGGCCGGGAAAAAGCCCTGGCTTCGATCGACGTGCGGGCACTCGGCAATGCCATCGTGGAACTCGGCGGTGGCCGTCGCCGCCCGCAGGATAAGGTGAATCACGCGGTAGGGTTGAGCGCGGTCAAGGGACTCGGCGAAAAAGTCGACAACGGTGAACCACTCGCCATTGTTCACGCCGCCAGCCGTGCCGACGCCGACAAAGCGCTGGCGAGACTGCGCGACGCGTACATATTCTCCGACTCGACAGAAATGCCGGGCCCCGCCATTGTACAGCGTTTAACCTCTCTGGGGGCCGGTTGAATATGGCCCGCGCCTTTGTCTTGGTGATGGACTCTCTCGGCATCGGCGCCACCGCTGACGCCGACAGCTTTGGCGACAGCGGCGCCAACACCCTGGCCCATATCGCCGCCCGCTGTGCGCAGGGGTACGCCGATAAACCGGGCTTGCGCAGCGGCCCACTGAGGATTCCCAACTTACTGCGCCTGGGGCTCGGCCAGGCCGCGCTGGCATGCAACGGCGGCCCACTGCCCGGGATCGAAGCAACTACCCCCGCCGCCGCCTATGGCTATTGCGCGGAATTGAGCCGCGGCAAGGACACCCCCAGCGGGCACTGGGAAATCGCCGGACTGCCGGTGGCGTTTGAATGGATTTACTTTCCCGACACCCAACCCTGTTTCCCCGCGCCGCTGATCGACACGTTGATCGAATCCGCGGAGCTGCCGGGGATACTGGGCAACTGTCACAGTTCCGGCACCACCATTTTGCAACGCCTTGGCAACGAGCATATCCGCACCGGCAAACCTATTGTCTATACCTCGGCGGATTCCGTGCTGCAAATTGCCGCCCACGAGCAACATTTTGGTCTCGAAAGATTGCTGGAGGTGTGCACCACCGCCCGCGGCTTGGCCGACGGCTATTTTGCCGCCCTATCCGCGGCGGAAACCACAGCCGCCATGCCCTCGCTCTCACCATCCTCGCAAGCGATCGCACACGGGTCCGACTCCAAAAAACTGGGTCGGGTAATCGCGCGGCCGTTTATAGGTCCGGTGAAAACCCCATCCGGCCCCGGCTTCGTACGCACGGGAAACCGCCGCGATTTCACCACGCCGCCCCACCGATCAACCCTGCTGGACAAACTTAAGCAGGCCGGTGGCCGAGTGATCGCCATCGGCAAAATCAATGATATTTTTTCTGGCCGAGGCATCGGGGAAGTGATCAAGGCCGACGGCAATATGGCACTGTTCGACGCCACTCTCAAGACCGCCCGCCGCGCCGCTTCAGGCTCGCTGATAATGACTAACTTTGTCGACTTCGATACCCTCTACGGACACCGCCGGGATGTGCCGGGTTACGCCGCCGCCCTGGAGCAAATGGACAGGCGCCTGCCGGAACTGGAAGCCCTACTGCAACCCGGCGACCGGGTCGTTATCACCGCCGATCACGGCTGCGATCCGACCTGGCGCGGCAGCGATCACACCCGCGAACATATTCCGGTGCTGGTGTTCGGTCCCAATGTCAAACCGCAGGCTCTGGGGCGACGCCGCAGCTTCGCCGATATCGGCCAGACGCTGGCTACTTGCTTCGGCCTCGACCCGCTCGACTACGGGAAGTCTTTTTTTCACAAGTTACACTGAAGCACACGGGCTATAAAGACCAACAAAGACCAATTGCTATGAATGCTGTCACCACCTCCCCGGCTGGCGCACCGCCTTACACCCGGGAACAAGACGATCACCGGAGCTCCCCCAGACTTAATCCCGGCGTTGACTTTCAGCGACACTGGATCGACGACATGCGCATCAATCTCAGCGCCGTCGAGCGCCGGGCCGCGGCGTTCAACGCCCGGCGCTCCCTGAAGCGGGAATGGCAGGCCGCCTGGCTGCTGAAAGCCGTCTCCTGTATCGATCTCACCACCCTCTCCGGGCAGGACACCACGGGCCGGGTACGACGTCTCTGTGCCAAAGCCCGCCAGCCTCTGGAGCGGGAAATACTGACTAGCCTGGGGGTGGAGCACCTCGGCATCACCACCGCAGCGGTCTGTGTGTACCATGAAATGGTGGCCACTGCCACGGCAGCGCTGGCCGGCTGCGGTATCCCGGTGGCCGCCGTCTCCACCGGTTTTCCCGCCGGCCTCTCCCCTTTCGCCACCCGTCTAGAGGAAATAAAAGCCTCGGTGTCCGCCGGCGCCGAGGAAATCGACATCGTCATTACCCGCGCCCATGCACTCAACGGCCACTGGCAGCGCCTCTACGATGAAATCCGCCGCTTTCGCGACGCCTGCGGCGACGCCCATATGAAAACCATTCTCGCCACCGGCGAACTCGGCTCCCTCAACACGGTTGCCCGCGCCGCCATGGTAGCGATGATGGCGGGCAGCGACTTTATAAAAACCTCCACCGGCATGGAATCCGTTAACGCCACCCTGCCGGTGAGTCTGGTAATGGCCAGAATGATCAGGCACTACCGGGAACGGAGCGGACACACTGTCGGCTTTAAACCCGCC
>JARROD010000154.1:0-8586 GCA_037384225.1 Exilibacterium sp. | reverse complement strand
GATTTTTAAAATCCGGTCCATATCCCGTAACTTAAACTTTCTAATCATATTTACCTTTTTAAATTTTTTATGAAAATATTTGAAGTTTGATTGCTGTAAATATCGCCTTATTCTTCATTAGTGTATACAGTTTTTTACTTATTGCTTTTGATTCAGGCAGGAGATAAATATTACTAACCTGGCGGTCTCGTTATCAACACCTATAGGGAAAAGAGGCGTTACGGAAAAAGGGTAACTTCTCAATCCTGGCCATTTCTTTATTGGGCCGGCGCAGTATGGTCAGGGATGGTCGCAGCAGCGATGCGATTGGACTGTCGTCGTAACCGACTACGACCAAATCCATGGGAATTGAAATACGCATTTTCTGGGCTGTGTGAATAACGCCTATTTTTTTGTGCTGCGGGGTTGCAAACAATTCAGCCACTTGGCGCATTGCTGTGCGATCATCGAAAATAACGCTACGGCTTTTTTTATCGACCAACTTCGCCGCCAGCCGCACATATTTATAATCCGCGCTGTCCAATGCCTGCGCCAGAGAATTGTTCGCTGAAAGCAGTGTCAGGATTAACCTTCTGCGACCCGTTCAAGACCCTGGAGACCGTACGTTTGGAGACCGTACGTTTGGAGACCCCGCCGGTCTAGCACCATCGTAGATTGTAACTTTATTATTGTTCCTGGTTGCCCAAGGTGGATCTGCAGTCAAATGTGGCCACTCTGGCGCTTATAGCGCTAAGATTGCGTTGTTCTTGTGCCGTATCCAAAAAAATGCCACCGATGGCATTAGGGTATAGTCCATAAATCCTATAAAGTGTGATAAAAGTGGCGGTTGAATTTATAATTGGATCACGCAGACAGTTAACGGTACCTCTGTGGACCTATCTCAGACAGGTGACAATTGAAAACCTCAACCCGGCTTACTGCCATTTTTTTGCCACTCTCTTTTGCTGTGCTTATGGAAGGAGTGAGTGGATTTTTAGTCGCCAAAGCGACTGCATCGTCCCTGTTGCCTGTAACAACAACTGAATTCGCGATTACAGACGGCGGGGAAAAGCGCGCCCTGATTCTCCACATTTTGGAAACCTTCGTTCCCCGCGCCGAAATTTTCTGGCGCCAGTCCGATCTCAGCGAACCGAGAACCGGCTACTACGCCGCTACCGGCGCTGGTGTGAGCCAACCCAGAGGCGCGGGTAATATAGCCATGGCCGCCGCGACCCTACTGGTGGCGTTGCCAGATCAGCGCCGATTCGGCGGTGTGCTTCGGGAAACCCTCCTCGAGCACACAATTCAGTCGATTCGCCACGAAGCGCTGACCAATGCTCTCGCCGACACCGCTTACAAACGCTGGGGCGGGGGAAGCCGGCAGGCGGCGCTGGAGATGTACTCGTGGGCGTTTGCAGCCCACTTGCTCTGGGATAAACTCGATTCCGACACCCGTGAACAGGTGGAGACAGTGGTAGTTGGCGAGGCCAATCTGCTGCTCGATAAAGCGCTTGCCGCCAGCAAAGAAGGCGACACTGGCGCTGAAGTCAATGCCTGGAATACACCCGCGCCGGCGCTGGCAGCGGTGATGTTTCCCAAACATCCGCACGCCGCGGCCTGGGAGGAGACGGCAATTCGCCTGGCATACAATGCCTCGTCGATTGCTGCCGACGAAAATAATCGTGCTATCTACGACCAGCGACCGTTGCGCGAGTGGATGGCGTCGGTCAATCTACAGCCTGACCTGAGCCTGAAAAGTCATGGTTTTTACAACCCTCTTCAGCAACAGGCGGTGCATATCTACATTGGCGACGCGGCTGTTATCTACGCTGCTGCTGAACGGCCACTGCCGGAAGCTTTCTGGTTCCGGGCCGAAGAGGTTTGGGAGGCAATATTGGCGCACCTCGCCACTGATGACGGGGATTTGGCGATGCCTGCCGTCCGGGACCGGAGCGATAAAGACTTCCAGCATCTCGGCTACCTCAGTATTCTGGCGACGCGTTTTCTTCAGCCCGACGCCGCGGTTTTCGAATCGCGGGCGCTGGAACTGGTGCGGCGGCGCCAGCTCAACCAAAACAATATTCAAAACAATAATCGTTACAATGGGTCTCTGCTCGGCCAGATGACTATCGGGCATGAGACCACACTGGTAAAAAGGCTGGCCTGGGCGTGGTGGAATCATTATCTCTTCGGTCCCTCGCCAACACCGACCGCGAAGGAGTTTCGACTCGCACGCCAGAGGTATCGCGGCGTGAAAAAATTTATTTATTCCGACTTTATTACCGCGCAATTGGATAAAGCGATTGTCTCCATCTCCTGGGATCCCTCACGGCCGATGGGGCTGGTGATTCCCCGCGCCGAGGCGGATCCGCAAGACCCGCTATTCAGTTATTACGCGCAAAACAACTTGATTGGTTCGGCCAGAGGTGCGGGAGTGTACAGTTGTGATTGCGGATCGGATCAGTTCTCCACCGCCGGCACTATCGGCTCCCGCCGATTCTCCATGACCGCCTTTGCCGACGGCACCACGGTGTTGCTGGACCGGGGCGAGGGCGCGACTTTTACCTATTCACTCGATACTCTCGCCGGCATTAGCGGTGAGCGCCCGATCTGGTCCAGCGCCGGAAAGATGCTCGGCGATCTGCCGGGTGAGTGGATGAACGCTGCGGATCGGCTCGGGATTATTGTGCGCGGCGGCGGTGGAATGCGCGCGACGGATTGGGGTGAGAGGTTGCTGCTGACCGGCTCGGTGGCGACCGGCAGCGGCGATCGAGCGGCGCTGCTGCTACCGCTCACCGATCACCGCCAGACCGAAATAATCGAACCTTACGCCGTACAGTTGGCGGTGCCCGATGACTGGTCAGCTTTCAGCGCCCGGGCCGCCGATGGCAGCCGGCGACTGGTAACGGCCCGCTGGGGCGGAGACTCGCGGGCGAAGTTGGTAATAACTGATGAGCGTGGCGCGCCGGTTCCTGAGCAGCGGGCAAGTCTGGAAGACAATACCGCCACTTTTTTTATGGACCTGGGTGCACCGGCTTCCACGGGGCAGACAATGCGTTTTTTTATCCGCTCGGATCTGTCCTTAACCGCACAGCAGGATGGTGGCAGCGCGGTGTCGCTGAACAATGACAGCGATACTGAAAACTCTGTACTTGCCACCTATGTCGGCACTGATGGTAGCGAGCAGAGCGTCGCCCGCACGCTGGCAGGCGGTGAACATGTGCGCGCCAGGCTGGTGGGCGGTCGGCTTACCCTGGCGGGGGCGGAATTAGAGCCGCTGCTCAACGTTCGCGCACTGTTGGCGGCGGTGGCTGGGAAGCCAGGCCGGTTTAGGGAGGTCATGCAGCTGATCGACAGAGCGATTGAAGAATCGCGCTCAGAAAATCCGGATCCGGTTTTGATAGCCCAGGAAGTTAAGAAAGCTGAATTGCAACTCGCCCAAATTGTCGTGAAAAGTCAATTGTCGCCGGCGCTTCGGGACACTGTTTCTGCGGCAAAAATCCGCTTGAATGAGTTGCAGTCCAGCGTTTTTAGCGTGATTACCTCGCTGGTTGTGGAGGGGAGGGTGCAGGCGGGTGAGCCGGTATCAGTCAGAGCCAGCTTTCTCAATCGCGGACTGAGCTGGGCAAAGGCAGGAATCATTGCGTTCGAGACGCCGCCGGGTTGGGGTATTTCCAGTGCTGATACTGAAGCGTTCCAGGTGTTGGCTCCGGGGGAGGGGACAAGCCTTGAAATTGAGCTTACGCCGTCTGCAACGGCGGCGGCGGGAACCGTTGCCGAGTTACGCTCACTGGCTAATTACTATATCGATTGCCAGCCACAATGGCATTGTGACAACGAACAAAGCAGCCACGGTTCCTTTGGCGCACTTACAATGACAGTGGACCCTGCGTTTACCCTGACCCCCGGAGTTGAACAATTGACACTGGCGGCCGGAGGTTACAACGAGCTAGTGCTGCATGCCACAAACTGGCTCGAACGTCCGCTGGAGCTGACCTTAGACGCCGCCAGCGAAATCGGCGCCAGTGTCGGTTTTCCGGCAGGCCAGACACTTGTGCTACCGGCGTCCGGCAAAGGTGAGTTCGCTGTGAGCCTCAGAGGCGGGGCAGCCACAGCCGGGGCGGGCGCTACTGAGTTTGTCGCTAAAAGTTCTGAGGGGGTGGAGAGTCGTACAGCTATCAAGTTACTGTTCACGGACAACTTGGTCCTCAATGCCAACGGCGATTCGTGGCCGTTGGGTTTTGCGAGCTCTGAGCAATTCGCTTATCCAGCGACCAATGCTTTTGACGGCGACGGGGAAACTTTTTGGGCTTCCGGCGGCGGACCGAGTGCCGAGCAGCCGGAATATTTGGGGGTGGACTTTGGTTCACCGACGACTTTTTCCTCGGTGACAGTGATTCCCCGTATTGGCTATGGGCCTACCCGTTTTGCTGTGGAAACTTCCGATGACAGTGAACGCTGGAGCACGGTGGAGGTTGTGGAGGCGGTGTCCAACGCCATTACAACCGTCAGATTTCCGGAAGTGACTGCGCGGTGGGTGAGGCTGCGGATAAACGGGTCGTGGAGTTTGCAGCAGTCGCCGGGAAATGTGCAGATTAAGTCGATGGTTGTGCGGGCGCCTTACCGGCCGGGCCACTTAAGTAAGTGAAATGAACACGATCCAGAAAATGCTACTATATACCCAAAGCGTTTGAGATTTAGGCCTCCAGAGCACGCCCCTTTTTGCCCCTGGCCGCGTTGCTCCTCCTCACATGTGGGCCTACGTCGATTTTTTGCAACGACGCCAAGCGGGATGCATCGGAAGCGACACTCTATAAAACAAGAAAGGGGAAGTTATTCCGTGCCCGTCCCTAACGGAAAGTTGTTTCGTGCACGTCCCTAACCATCAGCCGCGAACAGTCATATGACGTTTGATGGGATGTCGAAATCTCTTAGCCTAAAAAGGTTATATGGCACGGAGGTGAGAGGCGAAAATTGTGTTGGGGGTTAAATACCAGGTGGTGAGGCTAATCGCATTCGTTCATAGCCAAATCCGACAATGCGTGTTAGCATTATTTATGGGAGGACTGCAAAAAGTAACACTGGCCTCGTGAAGAATTACAGGTCCCATGCACCGAAAATAATATTTTGAATAATAACAATAATAATAAATTACCTCAATAAAAAGTAACTTCTCAATAAGTCGGGGCAGGCACAGTGTCAGGCGGATGGCCGCCGGATCGAAGGCACAAATACCCCGGCTTATTGAGAAGTTAAAATAAAAATAACCTAATAAATCCCTAATAAATTCCTAATAAATAGGGTTCTGCTAAATTGGAGTAGGCGTTATGATCAGAGAGATGGGTTCCTGGCATGTTCATCCCGGCTTGGCTGTGATTGGTGTCACAGTGTTAGCATCGATTGTATCCCCTCAAGGCCATGCACAACAGCAAGAGAAAAAGCGTGCTACAGATGTGATGCTGGAAGAGGTTGTGGTAACGGCCCGCAAGCGAGAGGAGGGCGCGCAGGACGTACCCCTGTCGATCACCGCATTTGGTGCAAATCAACTGGACGCGATGAAGCTTCGCGATCTTAATGACCTGTCGGTAGGCATTCCCAATGTGGTGTTGGAGGATGTTGGCACCTCAAAAGGGATCGCTAATTTTTCAATTCGCGGCCTGGGTATAAATAGTTCTATTCCTTCGATTGATCCCACCGTCGGTGTTTTTGTCGATGGCGTTTTTATAGGGACTAACGCTGGTGTTGTCTTCGATTTGTTCGATCTCGATAGCATCGAGGTTTTGCGCGGACCCCAGGGAATTTTATTCGGGCGCAACGTAACCGGCGGCGCACTGCTGATCAAAACTAAAAAGCCGGGTGACGAGCTTGCAATCAAAGCAAAGACTTCCCTAACCGGCGGTGGCGATGGCGGCTTGAACAGGACCGTGCACGCCGCGGTGAGCGGTCCGCTCAGTGACACTTTTTCCGCGGGAGTGTCACTCTATTACAACGATGACGAAGGTTACTTCGAAAATAGTTTCGACGGCAGTGATCATGGTGCAGTCGAACAAAACATGTATCGATTGAAGGGCGTGTGGCAACCCACTGATGACTTTGAACTCTCCTTTAAATATCAGTACGACGACATCGACGGTGAAGGGCCGTCGGGCCAGAATCATACCAATGGTATCGGTATAAACCCAACCCTGGTCCCGGCGTTCGGTGGCATGGCGGAGGCTTTTGATCGCGATAGTTTTGATTTTTCGATCGATGAACCGGGTTTTATAAACAGTGAAACAGAATTGGGCGCGGTTCAGGCGGACTGGCAACTCGGTACGGGTAAGCTTACTTATATATTTGGCTACCGGGATTTGCAACTTGAAACGCTGTCCGATATTGATGCAACGCGTTTATTTATCTTTAATGCCGCGACCTGGACGGAGAGTAAACAGTATACCAATGAGCTGCGCTACAACGTGGTTCTCGGTGAGCGAGCCAATATCACACTCGGTGTATACAACTACGAAAACGATCTGCAATACCATGAGCGCCGCTCTCTTCCCTCTACGCAGATTCCGAATACACCGATCGTGGGCATTTACCAGGACGGTGGCGGTAAAATTGACAATAGCAGTTTCGCTGTATTTTCCGCTGTTGATTACGATTTGAATGAAAGCTGGATTCTGACGGCTGGTTTGCGTTATACCTCGGAGGAGAAAGATGCGCGTATCGCTTCATTAAATGCGAATGTAAGTGCGTTTTTCCCCGGGCAACTATTACCCCAGGGGCCCGCGTGTAACATTGTGCTTAATGGTGACTGCGCCTATGATTTTGTCGATAATAAAGAGTGGAGCAATGTCTCCCCAAAGCTCGGTTTGACCTATCTGCTATCTGACAATGCGAAAATCTTTGCACACTGGACCAGGGGTTTCAGATCGGGTGGATACAATCTGCGAAATACCGCGGATATCAGTACACCGGAGTTGCGCGAGGCCAACGGGCCGGGACCTTTCGATGAGGAAGAAGTCGACAGTTTTGAAATCGGCTATAAGTCGACCTTTGACTGGGGGCGTTTGAACGCAGCGGCTTTCTACACACAGATCGACGATATGCAGCGAGAAGTCAATATCGCTTCAGGCAATGCTGTTGTTCAGGTAATCAAGAACACGGCCGATGCGGAAATGCTGGGTCTGGAAGTGGATGCGGCGATAAAAGTTACCGACAGTTTGCTGATGACGTTCAGCGCGGGCTGGATCGATGCTGAATACGACTCGGTGAGATTCGATATCAGTGGTGACGGTATGGTTGATTCCTCCGATGCTGCGCTGGATATTCCGAGGGTGCCGGAGTTGACCTACAGCATCGGATTCACACACGACACCGACCTGGGCGACTGGGGTAGTCTAGCCTCGCGTATCAGCTATGCCTATCGGGATGAGACTATGTACACTGACAACAACCTAGGCTTTATCGGTGAACAGAAAATTCTCAATGCCGGTATAGATTACACTACCAACGGAGGCAGTTGGGTCTTTTCTTTGTTCGGGAAAAACCTCCTTGATGAGGTTAAACACGGAGGCGATACACAACTTTCTTTCGGTACCTTTTCACCTTTGGCTAAAGGTCGTGTGCTGGGGGTAGAAGTGACGTATTCATTTTGATTTTACCGGGGCTGGAGTTAAATGAGCGGTGACGACAGGGATGTGTCAGTGCAAAAGGACCGTGCGCGGAAGTTATTCCGTGCCCGTTCCTAAACGTTACGTAGAATGAATACTCTCAATCCAGGATGAGAACGCCGCGCGACGCTGAAAATGCCGCTCTGAAATCATCTGAGCTCGACAATTTATGCGGCGATGGGATTTGCGCGATAAAAATTTTCTACGAGCGCTGTATTCGTTTTAATGGTTTGCATACCCGCAGGGCGTGATGCAGATAATACCAAGCGCTCGTTTTAAATAGATATTTAATGATTATATTTTGATTTTACGCGGATTTTATTTTCTGCGCTTTATGAATACAGGTTTTCCAGGGTTTTATCATTTCTAAAAACCCTTCCACTTCATCTTTTTTAAATTAACGATTATTAACAAAATGAGATTAATTGTATATATTTTTGGGTTACGCTATCCGTGAATATTTTCCTATAATGAGTGAAAGATACACACATTAAAATACTTAGGAACGGGAATGGAATAACTTCCCGTTTTCGGTTTTGAAGCGCTCGCTTGGCTAGGCGCAAAAACTTTAGGCTTGGTGGGCCAACGTCGAGTTTTTGCAACGACGCCAGGCGGGATGCATCGGAAGCGACTCTCTATAAAACAAAAAGGGGAAGTTATTCCGTGCCAGTTCCTATTGGGGCTGTGTCGTCTGAGTTTCTAAATTTACAGAGTGAGTCTTGCAGCCGGGGCTATTTGCTCGACCCGCTCTAAGCTGGAAATCACTTTGAGAATGGATTTTATAAATTAAGGTCGCGTTAAAAATTGCCCGCAAAAAATTGCCAGCAAAAAATGTATCAAAAAATAGCATGTTAATTTAAAAATTGTGGATTATTACTCGATGGCCCGGTTAACTAATGGGTTATTGTATTAGAAACGTGCACGGAATAACTTCCCGTTTTCGCTTCCGATG
>JARROD010000153.1:0-12621 GCA_037384225.1 Exilibacterium sp. | reverse complement strand
TGCGTATAGTTCAGATCAACCTGGAAGTGACTGTCTGTACGACGAGAACCAGCAGGTTCTGCATAGCGGCTAGTGTCGCTCGTGCTGCTTGTCAGGTCGCGGTAAACTTCAGAGTCCCAAGCTTCCCATGGCTGACCAGACTGATAGAGTATGAAGGCACCAAAACGCGCATTCCAACTCAGATTATAATAACCGTACGCCTTAAACACATGCGTTCTGTCGCCCCGCAAGACACCATCGCGGAAATCCCACAACTGACGACCTGCGCCGTCGGCAATCAGAGAAGACCCGATAAAGGTATTCGCATCATTGTCTGTCGTTGTGTTGTCCTGGTCAAAGTTACCTGTGTAACGGCTCCAGACATAAGACGCGCTCAGATAGTAATGGTCTGTAGCATAATCAGCTTCCAGGCTGGCCTCCCAGTAATTGGTGTACGCACCATCCAACTGTGCAATCACGTACGAAGAGCCACCAATTTCTGCCCGAATTTCATTCAGGTTAGGAACATAGAGTTCCCGAGGAATATCGGCTGGTGGATTGAGAGTTACACGTGCATCGTTCGGCGTATCTTCCCAGAAATTGCGTCCACGACGATGCCGTACGTGACCACGCAAGCTCAGTTTAGATGTTACCTCACCGCGCCAACCAACGAGGAATTCATCGATTTTGCGTGGGTCCATATCTTCCTGGAAAACCTTACCAGAGGATGACCCAACCTGTGTCATCTCAATGAAGTTACCGTCTTCGCCGAAGTTTACATCAACAGTACCGCGAAGGTTGCGGTCCCAGGAGGCCGCCCGTGCAAGTGATGAGGCAGAAGGATAGTAGCGCGCGAAGTTGGCGTATACTGCTGCGTTATCTTTGTAATTCCATGTAACGCCGAAACGTGGCTGGACCATATCTGCCCAGTCTGTTTCGTACATTTTATAACGGTTACCCGGCGCAAGCTCGAAACCAGACAGTGTGCCATCCGCCTCGCGCAGACCCTGACCATAATAAGTATCATGGCTAAGCATCACACCCGCATTGATTACAAAATCACCCATTTCAATGCGGTCGTTAATTTCAATGCTTTGCAGCTTTGACTTTGAGTTGATGCTTGCAACTGAATCGTCTCCGGTAACGCTCATGCGTGCGTGGAAGTATACAGGCGTTACACCGTCAGATGCCGTTACCCGACCACCAGGAATGGTGATGCTGCCCCAGCCGTTTGAGCTTCTTATCAGGTCTTCTTCAACAGATTGTGTCTGGAAGCCAAGGTGAATATCGTGAGTTGAATCACCGATGTAGAAGGTCCGGTCATAGGATGCTTCAAACGCCTCACGAGTGAACTTGGTATCGTCAATGCGGAAGTATCCACCGACACCGCCACCGCCAGTTGGCACACCGCCGTCAATATAGCCATATTGATCAATGAATGGCTGGATGAAGGCGTTATAGTCATCTTCGCCATCAACAAGTGATGGAACGTTCAGATAGCCCTGGTTTGCCAAATCATTAATATTCAGTGCAACGCCTTCGCCCGTAGCGATGTCAAACAGAGTATCTGGGCGGCCCGAGGTATCATATACAAAGTTCGTATACTTGAAGCTGAAGGAACTCTCCTCATCTACGATCCATGAACCTTCAACAATTGCGATGTCCTGTGCAGCTTCACTACCTGCCGCTGCAGATGCAGTCTCAAAGTCACCGATGATATCGTTACTTACAGTACGGTCAGAGGTACGGTAACTTGCATCCAACAGAATATTGTCAGTTGGGGAGAATGTCAGCTTACCGAAAAACTCATCGCGCTCGCTTTTGTAACCTGGGATTTCACCATAGGCATTGCTGCCGTTTTCACGCTTAACTTCAGGGTGGTAATAAGATGTATAGAAATACAGACGCTCTTTGACCAGCGGACCACCAAGGCTGGCGGTAAGCCACGTTTTGTCTTCTTCAAATACAGTGCCGCCGTCCGTTGTCTTGCGTTCGGCTGTCATACCCGCCGACTGCATCTGGTAACGCGTTTCGCCGTGCAACTCATCTGTACCGCGCTTGGAAATGGTGTTCATCTGAAAACCACCAGATCTGTTAAAGCCGATTGCCTGTGCGCCACCACGTACGATAGAGACACTTGCAATATCATGTGATGATGGCTCAGCAGAGAGCGTGCCAAACAGCGGCAGCGTTACATCAACACCATCAAACTGGTAGGAGTTGTCCTGACCACTACCGCCAGCGCTTGGGCCGCGCACGGAATCTTCAGAATATTGAACGCCTGGGATCAGTTTCTGCAGGTCACGGTATTCCTGACCGGTTGGAATACCTTCCACGACGTCTGCACCGAGCGAATTACGCAGCGACCCGTTACCCTGCGCCAACACAGAGCGCGTTTCCTCAACAACGATCTCTTCGAATTCCGCAGCGCTTTCGTCCAGTGCAACATCTACTTGTGAACGTTGCTGCAGTTCAACGACAACCGTTCTTGTCTCAACTGTGCCATCTGGGAAACGGAAAGTAAGCTCATAAGTTCCCGGCGGCAAAAGCGGGAACTGATAACGACCGTTTGCTGCTGAGTGTGTTGTCCTTGGCTGCGGCATTACTGAGCTGCGCGCTTCAATAACAACACCTTCTGCAGCAACACCTTCAGAGTTGGTCAAATAGCCCCTTACACCACCGGCTTGCTGTGCATTTACCGGCGCAGCCAAAACCGCCAGGCCAATTGCCATGGCAGCACAGGTGGATAGCAACCTCACCTTGCTCTGATGCTTGTTGAGCCCCTGATCTCGAGTGATATTCATTTCTTCCCCCACAAACCCCAGTCATTTTTGAATAATAGTTCTGCGACCACCCCCGGGTAATTGGTAGGCTGATGCTTGAGCAGGCATAAGTCAATCACAGGGATATTAATTTATAAATAATTTATTCTATATTATTTATTCTGTGGGAATTGGGTAACACACCGCCCCTGACAGCGACATTTTTTTGGAGTGAGGGGGTGTCCGTAGACAAAAATCTGGTGCCGATTCGTCTGCGTAATTTTGCTAACTTGGATCATCAGGTTCCGGTATCAAATAGTGCGAGCTGACAGGGTTCGAGGATGGCTTTGTCAGAACCTCCAGAGACTGGCCAAAATTGATCGCCGTATGGTGCAAAACGATCCTTCGCAGACTCGTCTATTTGATTGACGCTCTCAAGTTCCCAAGATACACTGCCAACGTTAACGTGGGACGGGGGGACGACTTGCGTCCTGAGAGTCATTTGTCCGTTACTTTTCTGTCAAATCGACCAAACTCTGAAAACCTAAATCTCAAACGCTTTGGGTATAGCTCTGAGGGGGTTCGGGTGAGAGTCTTAACCCAAGGGCAAGGGCAAGGGCAAAATTATGACAAATAATACAAATTTAACCGTGGGTTTGGCGCAAATTTCTCCAATTTGGCTCGATAAAATTGCAACACTTGCTAAGATAAATCAATCTATAAAAATTGCCGCTGATAAACATTGTTCATTAGTCGTGTTCAGTGAAGCATTATTACCCGGTTATCCCTTCTGGTTAGATTTTACCAATGGCGCACAATTTAACTCCCAATTCCAAAAATCCCTTTATGCGCATTATGTTTCTCAATCAGTTGATTTACAAAAAGACGAACTTTCATCAGTATTAGAAACGTGTAAAAAGAATAATATTGCTTGTGTACTCGGCCTCATCGAAAAATCAAACTCCGGGCATAGTGTTTATTGCTCTCTTGTTTATATTAATCAGTCAGGAGAAATTAAATCCGTTCATCGAAAGCTAATGCCTACTTACGAAGAAAGACTTGTATGGGCGCAAGGAGACGGCCATGGTTTGGTTACTCATCCACTAGGCCCATTTACAGTTGGAGCTTTAAATTGTTGGGAAAACTGGATGCCACTGGCAAGAACCAGTTTGTATGCACAGGGTGAAGATTTGCATATCGCTATTTGGCCAGGCAGTCTCAACAACACACAGGACATTACTCGTTTTATTGCGAAAGAGTCACGCTCGTATGTGGTGTCTGTTTCGAGCGTATTTAATTCGGAGCAGATCCAACCGATTATTCCTGAACTCGAAACCGTCAAACAAAATGCTCCAGACATTTTAGCCAATGGTGGCTCTTGTGTGGCTAACCCTGATGGCTCCTGGTTACTAGAACCGGTTGTAAATGAAGAAGGCGTCTTTACCGTCGAAATTGATCATCAACGAGTTAGAGAAGAAAGACAAAATTTTGATCCTTGTGGTCATTATTCTCGCCCCGATGTCACCCAGCTTACCGTTGATAAAACCCGTCGAAATATTTTAAACTAATCACCTGCGAATATACCCAAAGCGTTTGAGATTTACGTTTTCAGAGTGCGTCAATTTTTGTCCCTGTCAAGGAGCGACGACGCCGCGTGGCAGGCCCCACGTAAGGAGGAGCGACGCGGCCAGGGGCAAAAAGGTGCTTTATACTTCCTATACCCCGGACCCCGAGCGGTTTGAGGCACTTTACTCCGGGTTATTGGAAAACGCCGCCTTTTCTCATTCCAGGGAAATGCCCAATTCCTTAAGCACCGCTGCCGCTGGGTAGCCATCCGCCACCATGTCGCGCTGATGCTGAAGCGCCCGAATGGCCCTGCGGGTACCCGGCCCGAGTATGCCGTCCGGCTCGCCAGCCTCGAACCCCAGGGTATTCAGCCGTGTTTGCAGTTCCTTTACCTGGGCGATGCTCAACGGCGGCTGGTCTGGCGGCGGTTGTTTTAGTGTGCCCCCGCCATTGATGCGGTCCGCCAGGTACCCCACCGCCAGGGCGTAAAACTCGGAGCGGTTCCACTCCATAATCACATCGAAATTGTCGTAAACCAGAAAGGCCGGCCCTTGATGCCCGGCCGGCACCAGTAGCGCCGCCTGTACATCAGCCTGCGGGATAGGCCCTCCGAAAGCGGTGACAATGCCCAATTCGCGCCATTCATTCAGTGGCCGCCGGTTTTGAATGCCGACTTCCTTGTAGGTGAAATTCTCCGGCAGCACCACCTCCCGCCCCCAGCGCAGCCCGGTTTTCCAACCCAGCCCGGCGAGAAAGTTGGCCGCCGAGGCCATGGCGTCCGGAATGCTGTTCCACAGGTCCACGCGGCTGTCGCCATCGCCGTCCACCGCGTACTTTTTATAGGTCTCAGGCATGAACTGGGTATGCCCCATGGCGCCCGCCCAGGAGCCCTGCATCTGATCGGGTTCAACTCCCCGGGGGCCAATCAGGTGCAGCGCCGTTAGCAACTGAGTGGTGAAGAATTCGCTGCGGCGCTGGTCACAGGCCAGCGTGGCCAGGGAATCCAGCACCGGCATATAGCCCAGGTAAACGCCGTAATTGCTCTCCAGTCCCCAAAATGCCACCAGATACTGGGGGGGCACGCCGTATTGGCGCAGGAGCTGGTCCAGCAGCTTGCGGTGCCTGGCCAGCAATTCGCGGCCGCGTTTCACCCTGTCCTCGGTCACCCGTTTGTTGAGGTAATCGGCAAAAGTAGCGGTAAATTCCGGTTGCCGGCGGTCGAGCTCGATCACTTTGGGCGCAAACTTGACCCCGCCCAACACTTCATCCACTATCTTTGGCCCCAGGCCCTGCTGGCGGGCTTTGCGCTGTAAATCCGCCACGCAGCCGGCAAACGCTTCTTCTGCGGCGCCGAAGGGGGCATAGAGAGAACAATAGGAAAGGAACAAAATCCAATAGAGAAAACGTGACATGAACAACCCAATCTACCGAGGTTACTGAATATTACGGGTAGCGATGAATGCTGCGCCCAATGAGGATAAGGGCATTCAGAAACACGCCTGAACCCCGATCCAAGCCTTGCTACTATAAAATGAGCCGCCCGGTTTTCCAATACCGTGGGTACTGAAAATGCAGGTTTTCGGCCACACATTAATCTTCGCGGACAACACTCATCAGGCAGAGCGCCAAAAGCAAGGTTGCAAGAACGCCCGATCCCCCAGCAACAGGAGAGGGTAGAAAGGCATCAGGTCCAAACGCGATCAAGATCGCATTAGCTAACATAGCAATAACGCCAACCAGCGCAGTCAAGCCTCCCAATGTCCTGGAACCCTCAGTCATTTTGGCAATTCCGAAAATGAGTGCAGCAAAGCCCAACAAGAGCTTTGCTGCGTAATAGATCATAAAGGACAAGGCTACGACGGCTCCTGTTGCAGGCCCAAGTGCATCGAGTTGACTAGAGACTTCGCGAAATGGTCCGAACATAGTGAGACCAATACTAACCTGCACTACATTGAGTACTGCGCTGAACGCAATGGCGGACCATCCCACTTGGTAGTCTTTAGACTGCACCATCGCGGCTCCAGCAAACGCCGCTAGAATGGTGAAGAGCAAGCCTTCCAAGCCCCAGAAAAGTTGCCGTGAAAAATTAATCTCTGCAACGTAGAGAATAGTAAAAAGTGTCTGCGAAACCACCAGCGCCAACAGCAGATACGCTGTGATTTGGATAGTTCGTATGTTAGTAAAATTCATAGCTACATGCCTTATATTTTCTGTGCTTGACTGCTGATTTTATAGCAACGATAGAGTTGACTTTTGCATATTCCGGCGATTCCGATCACCCATTCTGGTTTTATTCGATCACCCAATTTTCCTAGCACACGCACCTGGATATTATCACCCTAGGTGATCGGAATCAGCTATTTTACTCATCGTCTTTCGAATGGATTCTCCCTTGAGTTTTAACTTATGGCTATTGTGTAATAATCGATCTCGTTGCGCTGACTCAGACTCATCTTCTCCAGTCCCCAATCATCGAGCACTAACAGATCTGTCTTTGCGAGCTGTTGGACCAGCTTGGGAAAGCGGCCATCACCATGTGCAATACTTAAGGTTTCAAGTAACCGTTCCTTAATCAAGATCATATTTTTCCCGCAAAGGTAGAAGAAAGCTCATCGGTTCTGTAAATATTTGGCATTGAGACAAACGATTTGTCCTCCTGCCAGGTCTACCATAGACTGCTCCCAACAACCCCATACGGATAAACAAGGGACAATAGCGATGAACATTATTGGCCTCGACTCACTCATTTTTGGCACAGATGATGTTGAGAATTGTAATGAGTACTTTTCGGATTTTGGACTGATCGTTGAGTCTGCAGGTGCGGACGGCGGTTGTTTTAAAGCACTCGACGGCACTTCGGTTGTCATTAAGAATAAAGAGGACCCGTCATTGCCGCCGGCGTTACCGACAGGTGCATCGCTACGCAAAACGGTATACGGCGTCGACGATCAAAAAACCATCGAGGCCATCGCCGATGAACTTTCGAAAGATCGTGAAGTAAAACGTCTGGAAGATGGTTCCATCGAAGCGGCGGATGATATGGGCTTTGTACTCGGCTTCCAGGTGACGATTCGCCAGCCTTTGAATTAGCCGCCGAACGTGTGAATGCGCCCGGAGATACGCCACAGCGGGGTGTGAACGTTATCGGCGTGGATCCCAATGCCGCGCCTACGCCTCGATCACTTTCCCACGTTGTCTATTTCGTTCCCGATGTTAAAAAAGCGGAGCTGGTGGTGGGGGAGTTCGGTGCAGACCATCAGGGCGCGGAGGTGGACGAAGCGTCCATATTGGAACTGGCGGAATTTTATCGCCTGGGATACCTGGGCTGGTCCTGGTCCGGCAACACGGGTGGGGTCGAATCCCTGGATATTACGCAAAACTTCAACGTGAACCAACTGACGCCCTGGGGTGATTTCCTGATCAACAGTGCCAATGGTATTCGCGCAACCTCACAACCGGCAACCATCTACACGGACGGCCAGATCGAACCGTCAGTCAAATAATTAGGTTTACCCCTCACTCAATAAAAAAATATTATGGAACTAAAAATATAAAAACTTTGGCGTGAATTTTTCTGATCGTGTTGCGGGTGCTCTTTACATCAGAAAAACGGGGATGAGTGCCAAAAAGTTTATCTATAATGAAACCTTTCAGGTTTGAAAACTACTCAATGCTCCGTATTCTACTCAGGGCGCCTCCGAAAAATCTGAAAGGAAATGACATATGTATAATCCGATACATCAAGCACCCATCAACACAATGCAAAACATGCGAGGCGCCCTTCTTGGTGAACTCTCCGACCAGGCTTCCACGAGCAAACCGGTGAATCAAGATAACCCTGTCAAGCTTGCTTCTCCATCGGGTGCGCCTGTCACCAAGGCTGAACTGTCTCGGACGGGACGCTCTATCCCTTCCGTTACACCCAATACAAGACATTTAGCCTATGTTGATCTCGCACGGGAAATTATTGGCGTCAATAACATCGTGCGGCGTGAGACCTCTATAAATGTGCAGATTCAATCTATCTCCGGGTCCGCACAGGAAATATTGGACTTTTGGGAGAAAAACAATCCAGGTAACAATGACTTTGATCTCAGTCAGGTTGGTGAAGGTAAGAGTATCAACCTTGCAAAATTATCTGATGTGGTAAAGAAGGCCGGATTACTGGTTTCTATGGACGCTCCCGAAAACAGCAATAAGAAAGGGAAAGAGGTGGTTGACCATAGCAACCAACATTCACAATGTGAGCCATAAAATCACCGACTTTGAAAGAAGTCTGTTCAAGAAAATGCTTACTCCTCCCACCACGACTGTCGATCAACTGGACGCTAAAAACACAACTGATCATTATACCTGGGTCATGCGGAAGTCTATCGCACTGGCGAATGTCTTATCCAAAAAGGAGGAGGGAGTTGATGAATTTGCCGTCGAAACAAAGCTGAGGATGTTGTTCAACCACAGCCCCACATTGGCGCCCATCCTGGAAAGGGCCACGATGGACAAGGTTCTCGCGGCCTTGTCATCCCCACTAATGGTGTCAAGCCCTCCGGTAAAGACCGCTCTGAATGCCATCGATTCCATGCATCAAGAGTTGAGCACCTTGCTGCGGGCAAGAGCCGGTGGTGAGACGATCAGGCAAACACTCGAACAGAAAGTGAAAGATCTGCAGGCTACAGGAAATCTCTTTGGCCGGGCATCGGCAATGATCAGACAGAACCCCAGCAACAACGATGAATTACTCGATCATACGGTTGCTGAATGGCTCGCTAAAGGCAAAGAGCTGCAATTTAACCAGCCGGTGATCTGCGGCGTAGTCAACTCAGATGCAAAAAAGCCTGACTTGAAACAACAGAATATTCTCGACAATCTCGTCAATGCGTTGGGAGTGGATGCTTCCGGCTGCGAACCTAATACGCCGGTCGTGGTCAGGATGCTCGGCAATAGTGATCATTTTAATCAAAATGTCGTCGATCCTTATAAGGAAAGGCTGATCGTCAATGATAAGGTCGATGTCATAACACCTGGGGATTGTGCTGAGAAAAATCGGACAATCGATCTCAAACAGGCCCCCCTCATCCAAACACTGGAGAATATTATTTGCGGGCGTCACGAACTGGTGCACCCGGATCTCTTTAACATTATCGACAAGGCAGATATATTTGATGTCTCTTGCAGTAAAAACCCTAAATTTGCCCAGGCATTGAAGCAGCAGTTCCACAACCCCGACGATAACAATGCGAAAAACCTTAAAAGAACAATGGTCGCTCGTTTGCTGCTTCCGGCGTTGTGCCTGGAAGGCACCTCTGTAAGCGAAACCGCCAAAAATCTTGCCGGCCCCACCCTGGTGGGATTGGCGGTGGATGTCGGCAAGAATTATATTCCCGACCATCTTGGCGCACTCAAGACTACTCTTATACAGGCATTTTTCCTCGGTGTTGACGCAGCCGACAATCTCGCCGGCGCCTGGCCGGAGGTTCAATCGCTATTGGAAACGATGGGGATCGAGAAGGTCGACTATGAGACTGTATTCGGGCAGCCGGCTCCCGAGGGTGGGGCAGCGAAAGCCAGGGAATTTGTGAAATTGGCACTGGGCCTGCGCAGCGCCGAGGGAGAAGCGGGGCCGGCTGTGGCGACGGGGCTTCGCTCAGCTGTTATCGGTACAGTGATAGGGAACACTCTGACGCTGGGATACTCGCTGGGAGTCGGTGCGCTGGACCTCAATCCGGCATTACGGACTCTCATCGGCATACCCGCCATTGTTGGTACATCGCTGGGGATTGCGATCAACTTCGCGGTTAATCATGCAGACCTGTCGCTTGCCTACAAGAAACAAATTCACGATGGAACGCTCGGTGTGCCGGACACGCTCGGAAAGGATGATCCCGCCGAACTAAACGATTATTGCAGTAATCTGGCGAAAAAGCAGCTAATGCTTCTTTCAGGCACGGGCCCCGCCGCGAAAGCGTTTACGTTTGCCCCGCTCGCCGCTCTGTCCAACCTGTTGGGATATGTGATTCCTGCCAAAGTGGTCGAGGCGGCCATTACACCTTTGATGCCGGGTATGGAAAATCTTGTTCGCCTGGTTGCAATGAACAAGCACAGCGGTGCTGTGGAGCAATCGCTTGAAAAGCTCGATGAACGGGTTATTGCCGCGGCGGCAGAGGGGAAAGCGGCAACATTGAACGGCGAAGAGTTTGAGAATTTGATGTATGGTCGGGTAGATAATGTGACCGCTGATATTACACTGATGGTTGGAGGTCTTTTAGTCGGACTGTTAGGGCGAAACGGCTTTCATAAAATGCAGATTGCACCGGACGATATCGAGGGAGCTCGTCCACGGCCCGCCAGCACTTCGAATATACGGATTGAAGAGGTCGGGGAGCTTGACGAAGGCAAGGTGGCCGATATTGTCTGCAACGCACAACAAGCGGCGAAAAATTTACAGGCCGCTTGATCGCCGGCCACCGAGTCTAGGAGTCTGTTTTGGAAACACACACTGATCCGCATTATCCTTCTTCACCTGCACCGGCGGGGGATAAACTTTCCTATCGGGCATTATTACAGGAATACTGCTCGTTATTGATAAACAAAAGCGCAAAAAACGTAGGGCGCAGCGATGATATCAACATCGATGGAATTGACTTCACATTTTATTATCAACCGCAGGTTGTACCCGAACTCTTTTATATACGCTGTGAGGTTTTTGACATTGAAGGTGAAAGTGACTCCAAGTTGGTTCCCCGGTTATTGACTGACAACCTGATACGTTATCATCAACATAAACCCGTTTTTGCGTTATGTCCGGACACAAAGCGTGTGATCGCGCTTCTCAAGGTTTCCTTGTGCAAAACCGATAGCAAAGCATTGGATGAAATTGTTCGGGAATTGGTACAAGACGTAAGACAGTGGCGTATTACTATACTGTCAAGCCGCTTGAACGCCTCAGATACCGCTGCGACAAGTTCGACTATACATAGGGCAAACGCCCGATATCCTGCGACCCCGACCTGGGAGACGCTCAATGTCACAAGATAAGTACTGCCGCCTCATTATGAGCTATGGTGCCTTGACTGGTCTTGAGAAGCCAGGGAGGGTTATCGAAGGTAGCCCCATCTGCGTCAATAAGATTCCGTTTTCTTTAATATATGACCACAAAACGGATTCTGACAATTTATTTATTTACGGCGATCTTGGCGCTCTTTCGGAAAGCGATAAGCGGGAATTTCAACGGGTGCTGTTATCGGCAAATCTAAGCTTTTATGCCGATTATGGAGCATGCCTGGCACTTTCACCAACAAGTGAACACGCTACCTTTTGCTTGAGTATACCTCTCGACGCGCTGACGCCCGAAGGTCTACACGAGCGTTTGCGAGCTGCCGCCTGTGTTGCGCAAGCATGGAGAGAACAATTTCATTCGGCGGGCGAGCAGGCGAGCGCAACGAGGGTGTAGGCGCCGTGAATACCTGGAACGGCAGGGATGCGAATAGCCTGCTATCTCACTGAAGAGCAAGGCCTGCCCTTTACCCATAAATAGTGCTGAGCTCAACCACCTTTATGGCCGGGTCTGCCAGCAGTTCTGTAGTCGATTTGACGACGAAATAGGAGAAAATTCAAATATGCACCCCAGACAAGCAAGAGACTATGTCTCCCGACAACTCCAGCCTTCCCATGCCCGCTTGTTCGATCACAAGGGGAAGGCCACTTATCGCAGCCAGGAAGGAAGAGAATGTCTGTTATGGGTACCGGACGATGAAGCATCCCTCTACCTCTACACCGGCCTTCTGGACATCGGGAAAAAAGTGGACGGGCAAATACTGGCCAGGGCGCTGTCAGTTAATCTCGAACGGACCGCCGTCTTTCACGGGGCCATTGCACTGAACCTGCATTCTCACCAACTGATGCTGCGTGATTGCCACTCTATACATCTAAAAATGGATCCTGCCGATACCCTGCGGAACTTTCTGGAAACCGCCCACCGGTTACAGCGAACACTTGGCGGTATGCCGCATTCACCCCGCGCGTCCGGAAATCAAGGCGGGGCAAGAGTGCGGGAAAACCTCATAGTCCAGCGGCTTATGCAAAACTCCCCCCAAGAGGAATACTTTCATGCCCCTTGAACCCTCTCCCCCTCATTCGCCTACCTTTTCGTCCGGGTCTGTCAGCAGTTCTTATGCGGCGCAGAGTTCCCCACCCGACGGTGCCGAGTGGAATCCTCCTGACGCCACCGTTAACCGGCAGTTCGACCCCAGTGCATCGGCAAGCGACAGCGGGCAGCTTTCCCGCTACGCCGGGCCAGTACCTTTACCCGCGCACT
>JARROD010000152.1:0-8609 GCA_037384225.1 Exilibacterium sp. | reverse complement strand
CTCCTGGGCTGAGCATGAGGGAGATGCTCAGAGGTTGTATTCGTGCGAGCATACTGTCCGCCACACTGTTTAAATTGCCGCAGTGTATAGAGCACTTCATGGGGGTAGTCATTTAAGCCACAGGAATTGATCAGGGTTTGCAAACTTTTCTCGACGCTCTCGCGATTTTTGCCGTGGATCATGCAAAACAAATTATAGGGCCAGTGGCGATGGCGTCGGCGGCGATAGCACAAACTGGCCAGGCCGCTGAGTTTGATTTTTTCTCCCACTGCATCAACGTTTTCATCGGGGATATTCCACACGGCCATGGCATTGGAGCTGTAGCCCAGTTTATTGTGGTTAACGATAATACCCATGCGTTTGATAATGCCGTTGTCCTGCCAGGTCTTCAGCGTATTGAGTATGGATTGCTCGCTGGTTTGCAATTGTCTGGCCAGATTTAAAAAAGGCCGTTTTTCAATGGCCAATCCGCTTTGGATGACGGCCATTAAATGTGAATGTTGCTGTTCGTTGTCCATTGTGCTCGTTTTCTCCGCTTTTTTCCCCGCGACTGTTTCTGCAGTCTAAATAAACCCGAGATCAATGTGATAAGGAGCCTCCATGGGCAGGTCCATTACTTCGATAGCGGTGCGTTGTTCTATGTCGACAATGATTTGTGTAACCTCTTCAATACTGCTCGCGGTGACAACAAACCACAAATTGAAATGGTGCTCCCTTTCATAATTGTGGTTGACGCCCTGATAACTGTTAATTAACGCGGCGATACTTTCAACGTCCTGTTCGGGTACAGACATGGCTGCCAGCGTGCTGAATCCGACCTTGCGGTGGTTGAACACCGGGCCAACTCGGGAAACCACGCCGCCTTGCTGCAGGGATTTCAGGGTCTCCAGTACTGCTTCCTGCTCCATATTCAGGTGTTCCGCCATTTCTTGGTAGGGTGCAACAGCCAGAGGAAAGCCGCGTTGATATGTCTCAAGTAACTGTTTTATTTTTGCGTCCATGGAGGCTGCTCCGCAATTCAGGTTAAAGGCCGATTTGATGGGCGCGGCTGGTAAAGAAAATACCGCTGGGGCTGGCGGCGGCGAGGGACGCTGTCTGTTCCAAACGCCGGGTGTCATACACAGCCACTTTATTGGCATCGCGTACCGAGACCCAAACCGACTCCCCGCGGGGGGTAAATTCCATATGCAGTACGGCCGGGCCGGGGGCGAGGGTTTTCGCGATTTGGAGGGTGTCCACATCGATTACTTGCACCTTGCCATTATCGGGAAAAGCGAAATTGACCCACACTTGTCGTCCGTCCGGGCGGGCCATGACAAAAACCGGTTGACCGTAGACATCTATTTTGCTCTGCAACTTCCAAGTCCGGGTATTTACCACCAATACCTGATGCTGCCCAATGGCGGGAACAAACGCTAAATCACCCGCAACGGCCCACCCCTCCAGATGAGGCATTTTGTAAACCGGCAGTTTTTCCCCGCCGCGCCCGTAGTCTGGAAGTATGCGTCTGACACCTTGTTCCGGATGCCACAAGTCCAGCATGGCCATACCGTCTTCGCCAAACAGACCGGCGATATAGTGGCGCCCATCGGGTGTGATTAGTGCATCGTAAGGTGCGCGACCCACATGAGTAAATTTTGTCAGTTGATAAGGGTTCTCTATTGTCGGTTGAGAAAAGTCTAAAATCCAGATTTCATCAGTGTCAAATAAACTAAAGACAAACCGATTTCCGGGGGCGTCAACTAATCCTACTACTTTCGAGCTTTTGGTTTTATCCGTGCGTGAATCGTGAAAATAGGTTGCTGGAATATCGGCAACCAAGGCGAGTGTATCGCTGCGAAATACTTTTACTCCACCGGGCTCATAGTTGGATACAGCAATCAGCTTACCGTCTTGACTGATTGCCCCACCGATACTGTTTCCAGAGTGAACCACCCGCCGTATCAGTTTTTCGGTGAGTAGATCAACTTTGCTGAGTCCGCCGTCGCGGGCAAAAATATAGGCATAGCGTTGGTCTCTGGAATAGACTACCGATGCGTGAGACAAATCGCCCAGGTTGCCTATTGTGGCATAGCTTTTAGCGCTACTGGTATCGATCAGTTGCACTTTGCCACTGGCTCGTTCAATGATCAGTCCGAGGTCACCCGTGGCTCGAGGCGAGCTTGATAGACTGCTACAAGCACTTAGGAGGTAGCAAATTAACAGCACTAGACCTTGTCGGTAATCCTGAAAAAGCGGCATTTTTAATCTCCCCCATTTTTTAAGTATCGCGCCAACCAGCGGGCTTCAGATTCGCTCAGAATATGCTCCCAGGGAGGCATCGCCGTGGTGGGGCGGCCAAAGAGAATAACTTCGGTAAGCGCCTGTTCCGATTGGTTTTGCAGGTTGGGCGCCAATAGTGGCGGGCCCAGTCCTCCTTTTAACGTCATGCCGTGGCAGGAGCCACAGTCTTGGTGTAACAGGTGAAGCAATTGTTGCCGGCGCTGCTTCGTCAGTGCCCGATGCGTGCCGGCCTTGCCGTCAACATCGTTTTGCGCGCGGCTTTCCGCGTGTAGATCTACGCGCACTTGAAATAAAGATAAGAAAATAAACAGCGCCAGTGCGAACTGAAATAAACGCAATTTTGGTTTCATTGTGTTTCACTACTGTTTGAGATAATTGATTCCGCCACAGTGGTTTAGCTCCTCCTCACATGGGGCCTGCCATGCAGCGTCGTCGCTCCCCTGTTGTTAAAGGAAGGGGGAACAAAAATTGACGCACTCTGCACACCTAAATCTCAAACGCTTTGGGTATATTATCGAATCTAAAAATTTCGATTAATAAATATCGAATTGCGTATTGTAGACGTTGAATTTTCCGGTTGGTGTGACCAGCCTAGGGTCCTTTATCACCTTTTTCAGCTTGAGCGTTTTATCGTCTATGACTACCAGAGCGGATTTTTGCTCCTTTCCATTCCATACTGAAAACCAGACTTCATCGCCTTTTTCATTGTATTCAGGTTGTACCACGCGTTTTGGTCCCTCGCCTACGTCGGCCCATTTAGCGATGGGCAGTATCTGAAAGCCCTTGTCGATCTCCTCTAAGTTAAATACCGCAACGGACTGACTCAATTGCTCACTGGGGTTTAAAGGCGTGTCAACATAGAGGTGACTGGACTTCGGATGGGTTTTGATAAACAGTGATCCGCCACCTTGTGCTTTGAGTGTTCGTACCACTTTCCAGGCGTGTTTTTTATGCCGCTTGGGATCGGTACCAATAATTGAAATGGTGTCGTCACCCAAATGGCTGGTCGCCCATACGGGACCGTAGGTAGGGTCTTTGAAGTTCGCGCCACGGCCCGGGTGAGGAATATTGCCCACATCGACCATGGCCTCGAGTTCGCCTTCCGCTGAATCGATGACAGCGATCTTGTTGGATTTGTTGGCCGCGGTAAGAAAATAGCGGTGGGTACTGTCCCAGCCGCCATCGTGTAGGAAGCGGGCCGCATCAATGGTGGTTACCTTTAATGCGCTGATATCCTCGTAATTGACCAGCAATATTTTCCCTGTCTCTTTGACATTGACGATAAACTCCGGCTTTTTATGCGATGCCACAATAGCCGCTACCCGTGGTTCAGGGTGAAATTCCTGGGTATCAACGGTCATGCCTCGGGTGGAAACTATTTTTAGTGGTTCCATGGTTTCACCATTCATTACCACATATTGAGGTGGCCAATAGGAGCCGGCAATCGCGTACTTGTCTTCGTAACCTTTATATTTTGACGTTTCTACAGAGCGGGCTTCCAGACCCACCTTTATTTCAGCGACTGTTTCGGGAAGCTTCATCCACAGGTCGATCATATTGATTTTAGCATCGCGGCCAATAACGAATAGATAGCGCCCGGAGGATGACAGTCGGGAAATATGCACTGCATATCCGGTCTTGATAACAGTGACGATTTCTTTATTGTCCCCGTCGATTAACGCTATTTGCCCGCTGTCTCGTAAAGTTACAGAGAACAGATTTTTGAGGTTGAGCTTATTCTGTTGTTTTTTAGGGCGATCTTTCGGTGCGATCAAGATCTTCCAGGTTTTGCGCATATCCTCCATTCCCCACTCCGGCGGTGTGGGAGGCGGGTGCTGGAGAAATTTTGCCATCAAGGTGACTTCTTCTTTTCTCAACTCTCCCGAAGTTCCCCAATTCGGCATGCCCGCCGGTGATCCGTAATTGATAAAGGTTTCTAGATACACCTGCCCCCTTTGTTGAGTAATATCCACGGTGAGGGGTTTTCCCGTGGCGCCTTTGCGCAGTACGCCGTGGCAGCCAGCGCAACGTTGAAAATAGAGTTCGGTCGCGTGTTGAAATTCGGCTTTGGTTAAGTCGGGGGCACCCGGGGATTTTACAAATTGAATGTCTTCTGCGTTCAAGGGGATGGGTGCACCTTCATAGGCGGGTTGAGTTTTATCCGGATGGTCGGGTTTTTCGGCGGCAGTGGTCGGTAACGCGAATGCGCAAGTCAAAGCGCCAATAAGACTAATTTTGGTAAATGGTCGCATCACAAATTCCTTCTTTCGTCAGGGTTATCCGCCTACTGAATGTGCTTGTTTTATACTCGCAAAGATAGCCGCGATAACCAAAAATAAAATGTCGATTGGAGAGGGTTGAGTACTTACTATTCCCACGTACTGCTTTTAGTATTTCTGTTTTTACGAAGCCCTAGTGTTCGAGTTACTTGTACGGCTGGCCGACGAAACACGCTTCTACAAACCGCTAAAGTAAGCGGCCAAATTTTCAATATCCTGATCAGATAGAGTGGCTGTCATGCCTTTCATCATCGGATCGTCGCGCTTTCCATCGCGAAAATCTTTCATTTGTTTGATTAAGTATCCATTTTTTTGTCCGGCCAGATTGGGCCAGAGGTCGTTATTGCTAACGCCGCTGACGCCATGGCATCCTGCGCAGGTTGCCGCTTTTGCTTTTCCGGTTGCTGCATCGCCCTCCGCATAGACAACAGTGGCAGCACTGAGAAATAGCAAAGAGGCAACGAAAGTAGTCGTTTTTTTCATGCCTGTGCTCCTGGGTAATAGAATATCAATAGTCGTTTACAAACGGTTCCCATTCACTATAGGAGCGGAAAAGCCTAAATCACTTGATCCCGATCAAAAGTCATTGCCAAAAAATTGCTAGCTATTTATTGGTTGAACTCGGTGTACCCCAAAAGGGATAGGTAAAAAATTAAAGGGGGTAAAAAAGTGGTGAGGTTAGCTAGATCAGTGTAATACACCGGTAAGATAATATTAATATGCAGTTGTATAATACGTGATATTGCCACACCTAATTGCTGGCGTTGGGCTTTATAAATATTTTTGGAAAATAGAGTAAAAAATAGAGTAAAAAAGAGAGGAATTAATGAAAGCATCGGTTGGCTCCTCGATTGTGCCAGACAGAGAGAAAGCAGAGCTTCCTTATTATCAGCCCACGGGCAGCGAAATACAGCTATTTGAGCACGCCGAGCGGCAGCACTTGCCAGTGCTTATTAAAGGCCCTACAGGGAGCGGCAAAACCCGTTTTGTCTCCCATATGGCGGTACGCCTGGGGCGCCCTCTATATACCATCGCGTGTCACGATGACCTCACGGCGGCCGATTTGGTCGGCCGGTATCTAATTGGTACACAGGGCACGTTTTGGGCGGACGGCCCCTTGACCCGAGCGGTGCGCGAAGGCGCGATCTGCTATCTGGATGAAGTTGTTGAAGCGCGAAAAGATACCACCGTCGTCCTCCATCCTCTGGCCGATGACCGGCGTCAATTACCTCTTGATCGCACCGGTGAGCTGCTAACGGCCGCGCCGGGATTTATGCTGGTGGTCTCTTATAATCCGGGCTATCAACACCTGCTAAAAGGCTTGAAACCCAGTACTCGACAGCGTTTTGTCGCTCTCCACCTTGATTACCCCTGCGCCGCTGATGAAACGCGTATTATTGAAGTTGAAACGGGTGTGGATACAGCCATCGCCGCACAGTTGGTAGCCTTGGGTAATGGCTTGAGAAAACTGCAAGATCACGATTTGGAAGCCGCTGCATCTACGCGTTTACTCGTTTATACTGCCAAATTAATTGTCAGTGGTATGCCGGCCAAGCAAGCGTGCTATGCCTGTTTGGCCGAACCACTTAGTGATGATCGCGAAGCGGTGGGAGCGTTGCGCGAATTATGTGATATGTACTTTGGTGAAAAATAATCTTCAGTGTAAGCCAGATTCAGCGCAAATTTCCCAAGCGGTCAAGGGGGGTTCGCTGTATCTGGCCAACTTGCTGGTTGCTCCCGGTTTGGCGTTTTTGCTACTGCTAGTCTGGTGGTGGAAGTCGCGGTTTACGTTGTCTTCTTATCCGGCCCATTATCTTGCAGCAAGTTTACGCAGTAGTCTTATAGCGGGTGCGTTGTTGTTGGGGCCCGCTATACTGGCTTTAATTTTTAGCGATCTTTCGAAATTACAATGGATGACGTTGATAATCTATATGATTGTTACACACGGAGTATCTGTGCTTTGGGGCGTTTATTTAATTGCCCGTGCGATGGCTGGAAAAGATTTTATCTATGGCTGGTTGACGCGGGGACCGGCTTGTTCATCGCGAAGACAGTAATACAGACGTAACTGGTTTTATCTCGCTATCTTGTACTACCTTTTGATTGATGCAAATCAATTCAAAAATGATACAGCTTTTTACTATGGCCGAAGAAGAACATTTAAGGTCGGTTTTGGAGGATATATGTCAGAAAAATTTACCAAAGGAGCCGCCAGAAATATCTACTATGGCGGTAGCCTATTTTTTGTTTTGGTCTTTCTGGGGTTGACGTTTGATACGGTTCGTCAAATGCCCAAACGCGACCATCGTGACCAACTGACGCAAGCCGTAGAGCGGGGAAAACAGATTTGGGAGGAAAATGATTGCATTGGCTGTCATACGTTGATGGGGGAGGGTGCTTACTTTGCCCCTGAGCTGGGCAACGTCTATGAGCGTCGCGGCGGAGAACAGAGTTTCGTACCCTTTCTGAAAGGTTGGATGGCGGCCCAGCCATTGGCTGTTCCCGGACGGCGAAAAATGCCGCAATTTAATCTCAGTGAGCAGCAAGTGGAAGATCTTGCCGAGTTTCTGGAATGGACGTCTAAAATTGACGATAACGATTGGCCACCCAACATTGAGGGGTAAGGGGCACTATTATGAAATATTCATCCCAGGCAGTTGCAAAGCCCTATTTTATATTCGCTCTGATTTTGTTTGCGGGCCAAATACTTTTTGGATTGGCATTGGGCCTGCAATATGTAATCGGAGATTTTCTGTTTCCAGCTATCCCATTTAATGTCGCACGTATGGTGCATACCAACCTGCTAATCGTATGGCTGTTGTTCGGCTTTATGGGGGCCGCTTACTATTTGGTGCCTCAGGAGTCGGAAACAGAACTGCATAGCCCAAAATTGGCCCTTATCCTTTTCTGGATTTTCGCCGTCGCCGGCGTGCTCACCATACTGGGATATTTATTGGTTCCCTATGCCACCCTGGCCACCATAACAGGTAATGATCTGTTGCCAACCATGGGCAGAGAGTTTCTCGAGCAGCCCACGATCACCAAACTCGGTATCGTGGTGGTGGCATTGGGGTTCTTATTTAATATTGGTATGACGGTTTTGAAAGGCCGTAAAACCGTGGTCAACATGGTATTGTTGACCGGGCTTGTGGGATTGGCAGTGTTGTTTTTGTTCTCTTTTTACAACCCCTCCAACCTCGCCCTGGATAAATATTTTTGGTGGTGGGTGGTCCATCTCTGGGTAGAAGGTGTGTGGGAATTGATTATGGGTGCGATTCTCGCCTTTGTACTTATTCAAGTGACCGGCGTCGATCGTGAAGTAATCGAGAAGTGGCTTTATGTCATTATCGGTATGGCGCTGATCACCGGCATTATCGGCACTGGTCACCACTATTATTGGATTGGTCCTCCGTCCTACTGGAAAACACTTGGATCTGTTTTTTCAGCGCTGGAGCCGTTGCCTTTTTTTGCCATGACGGTATTTGCTTTTAATATGGTTAACCGCCGTCGCCGTGAACATCCCAATAAGGTGGCCACACTCTGGGCTATGGGAACCGCCGTCATGGCATTTCTCGGCGCGGGTGTGTGGGGTTTTTTACACACACTGGCCCCGGTTAACTATTACACTCATGGTTCACAGATAACGGCGGCACACGGGCATATGGCTTTTTATGGCGCCTATGTCATGATCGTGTTGACAATTATTTCCTATGCCATGCCTATTATGCGTAACCGCGAATACGGCAATAGTAATCGGGCCCAAGTGGTTGAGATGTGGGGGTTCTGGTTAATGAGTGTTGCCATGGTATTTATTACGCTGTTTCTCACTGGGGCTGGCATTCTGCAAATTTGGTTGCAGCGCATACCGGAAAGTGGCAGTGCGATGTCTTTTATGGATACGCAAAATCAGCTTTCACTGTTTTATTGGTTGCGTGAGATTGCCGGTGTGGTATTCGTGCTGGGCTTGATTTGTTATTTGGTCAGCTTCTTCGTTAAGGGGGAGCCCGCCAAGATCGAATCGGCCTGATTCAGCGCGATGGAGGAGCC
>JARROD010000151.1:0-8625 GCA_037384225.1 Exilibacterium sp. | reverse complement strand
CTCTGAATAAGTAGCGCGGATTAAAATATCGGCTATGGGACGATACCGGAGGCCGATTTTTGGTGTGGTGCTTTTACCAAAATCACTGTAAATCGAATGGCGTGCGGCGAGATCCAGGTGCAGGCTGTAAATTCCTGAAATTTGCTCTATTAGAGGTATTTGTAATTCTGAATAAGCTTCGTAAATGTGGCGCGAGCCAAATGTGGGATCGAAGACACCGCCGCCAATAAAGGTGTTATCCGCATTATAGTCTTCCAGAAGCACTTTTACAGCGTCGCGTCGTATGTCAACACCAGCGGCAAACAACAGCGGTCCGTTTTTCAGTTCGGCCAGTTCGGCATCCAGATTAAAACTGTAGCCATAAGTTTGGCTAAAGCCGTAGGAATGGCTGGATTCCCGAACGTAGTCCAACTGTGTCGAAGTGATGGAGCCGGGAGGGCCGAATAGGTTCAACGGCTCACAACCGTCGATATCGATTCCCTGACAATCTGCGTTGGGGCCTAATGCTCTTCGGGTACGAGTGGCGTTCAGTACGTTGATGAAATCTTCCGTGGCTTTGGTTTTGCTCCAGTGGCCGATAATGTCCCAGTGAAAGCCTTTTGTATATCCATCCAGGGTAAAGCTAAAGCGAAAAGCATCGGCTTCGTTTTTCTGCTGGCGTGGTCCCAACTCCAAGACTCGCCGCCGAATATCGGTAATCTCAACATCAAAAGGGTTGTAAATATTATCTGCCGCCACCAACAGGGGAATATCTTCAAAGGCGGTAAAGAGCGGGGTGGGTGCCAGAGTGATCTCCGCAGCGGTGTTGGCATAGCCCAATTCGGTCGTTATTTTGGTATCTTCCGACCATTGGTAAGTGCCTTTGGCATAGAGACTTTGGCGCTTTGAGGGAGAAACGGAAGATGTTTCACTTAAATAGTTATAAAGATCTTCCTTGGTAGCCAAACGATAGTGATCACGACTTGTACCCGGTAGGTAATTGCCCCCAGCATCCTTATTCAGTATCAAAATAGACTCTTTCGGTATTACAATCCGGCTCGCCGGTGTTGCACTGGATCTTAAATCGGCTCCTCCCAGAAAACGGGTGTCTGCCGATGCAGAAAGCTCGCGATCGCGGCTGAACAGTCCGTTTTGCTCGAAGTGCGTGGCGCTGAGAAACAGCGAAGTGTTTTCAAAAGTCTTGCCCCACAACAGGCTGGTAGTGGTTGTTTCCAGGTCATTGTGGCTGGTTTCACCATAATATTGTTCCAGCTGCAGGCCCTGAAACTTATTTTTCAGGATAATATTTACCACCCCCGCAATCGCATCTGATCCGTAAATGGCCGAGGCTCCGTCTTTTACAATTTCAATACGCTCGACAGCGGCTGGGGAAATACTGTTTAAATCCACGGAATCGCCAGCCAGTCCATTGTGGGCGATACGTTTGCCGTTGAGTAGCACCAGTGTGTTGTTGGCTGGAAGTCCTCTCAGGGTTACGGTTGCCGTACCGTCACCACTGTTGCTTACCGCTGTACTGGTTGAATTTCCCGACACTGCGGGAATAAATTTCAAAAACTCCCCGAGTGTCTGCGAACCGGCCAGGCTGAGTTCAGGTGCTGAAATAACATCCACGGGGGAGGAGCCAAGAAGGTCGGTCCGCGGTATCCGCGACCCGGTTACAGAACGCCCGAGAACGGAGAGTTCTTCAATAATCGGCAGGGATTTGCGGGGAGCGACCTCTATTTTCTTCAGTGTTATGGCGACAACCCGCGTGTTGATTTCTTTGAAGCTTAGGTCGGTATCTTCGAGGAGGTGTTTCAGGGCGTCTCTCGTGCTGCATTTTCCTTCCAGATTTGGGGCTTTATATCCCCGCAAAAGGTAGGTTGGAAAAATAATGCTGATATCAGTGCTTTTACCCAGATCTATCAACGCTTCCCGCAGCGGTTTAGAGGCTTGGTGAAACTCTGCGATGTCGTCCAGGGATGCACCGGCGTACGGAAAATTGAGGATCGCAAACAACCAAGGAAGCAAAGCTCTGCTTTGATTCAAAAAATTGAATAGAGCGTGGAAAATAATTGTAACTCGCATTCAAACCCAGGTGTTTCACTGACAGGTGTCGCTCCTGTCTAATGATTGTCACATTTTTATACATATATCTGCCGTTCGGCAGCCTGAGTCTGGTTATATCTTATTCGATGCGCAGGTACAAGGGGGCTTGAGGGGAAGACTGCTCAGTCTTTAGATTGAAGCTGGTAATCAGCGCCTGCAGAGTGGCGTCTGGGGCGTCCAGGCTAAAGGTACCTGAGACTTTCAGATGCGCCAGTGATTGATCGTCGGCATTGACAGGTTGCTCCAGGTACCGGTTTAGTTCGGCAATAGCCTTCGGGAGGTCGATATTGTCAAATATGATTGTTTTTTCCCGCCAGGATATGACTCTGCGAAGATCAGTAGGTTTCACGTTACTTAAACCGCGTTTGTTGAAACGAATTTCCTGGTTGACTTTTACCTGCTCAGATTCCGGATTGGGCGTTACCGCATCTTTTTTCTCACGGACACCGACGACACCTTCAGTCACAGATATAACGGTTTCCTGTGTTTTACGGTAGATGTTGAATGCGGTGCCAACCGCCGTCACGGTCCCCTGTCCAACGTCGACAATGAAGGGACGCTGTTTGTTCGGCATGACACTAAAATAGGCTTCACCTTGTTTCAGCGTGAGTGAGCGCGCCGTTTCACGGTATGAAACACGCAAAATTGAATGCGTATTGAGCTCAACAACGGACCCGTCAGGTAGTTCGATGTGCTTTTGTTCACCGGCGGCTGTTGTATATAACTGGGAAGGATGAGACACAGAGGGGGTGGGTAAGGAGATAGCGTAAATCAGCACCGCCAGACAGGTCAGACCGGCAAGCGCAAAGACCCCTTGCCAGGAGCCCAATAGCCCATGAAGTTGGGAGCCGAAACATTGTAATAGATTTTGAGAACTGTTGTGGGTACTTTTACCCAGGCCTATGTCATCCTCGGTAAACAAATAACGGGCGGCGTTTGTGGTGTCCCAGGTTTCAAGGAGCTCATCGAAGGCTTTGATATGGTGGTGGCTTAAATTTAGCCAATTGGAGAAAAGCTGTTTGTCTCTCTGTGATACATTGTCCGAGAGCAGCCGGGCCACCCACGCGGCCGCTTCGTCGTAAAGACGATGTTGATCTAAAGTTTGCTCTTGTATCACGTTAATTGTCCTGTGTCCTCAATAATGTTGCCGGCTGTCCTAAACCCGTTGGAGCTATATGGCTATTCAATCTGCGTGCGGTTGCACCAAATATTTATGTGTTTTTGTTAAATAGTTATCAAAGTTCCGTTATACTATGGGCCGCTATTATGCTCTTATTTATTTCAATACTGTTTCAACAATCGTTCATAACGGATAATTGTTGCCGAGCACTGTGTATATCCAAGCAATTTGCGACCCGACCATGAATATGGGTCATCAATTTTGTGTATGTCCGTTGTATTCCGCGCCAATCTTAGCAAAAAATGGGTGTATAGCCTACCTGTGCACCAAGCTGTTGCGTGCCGCAAGATTGTGCACCACTTCACCTCACCCATTAAAACTTAGACGAACAACTCAAAATATCACGCAATTTAATTAACTAATGGATAATGGAAAGTATAAAACGCTTCAAGTTCGACCCTTGAGTTCTCTAAAGTTCACTTTTTTCTACATTGGCGAGCGCTGACCGGCATGTTTTGAGCGCTTGTAGAATATATTTTTCCACACTGGATACCGATATCGACATTTCGTTGGCAATTTCGGTATAGGTAAGCCCCTTGATTCTGTGGAGTAAGAATGCCTGACGGCATTTTAAGGGCAAGCCTCCAATGGTCGTATGCATTACCACCAACTCCTGTTTAGCCGATAGCACGCGCTCCGGTGAGTAGGTATTAGGGGCAGAGCCGGAATATTCGGGGGTAGCCTGTTGGCGGTTGATCTCCCCTTGCACATAATTTCCGTGTAGTTTTTCCCGGCGAATCTGATCGATGGCGAGGTTTGAGGCGGTCTGGTAAAGGTAAGCTTTGGGGTTGTCCAGGTGGCCTGTTTCCGCCAAGTGCTGGATTCGGATAAAGGCATTTTGCGCGATATCTTCAGCGTCCTCGGCGTTCTTTAGTTTGCGGGTCAGGAAACGTACCAGATCGGAAGCGTGATTGTGGAACAGTTTTTCAAGCAAACTTTTATTTGGGTGACCCATGTTTTAAGTACTATATTTTAATCAGCGCTTTTATCTATACGGTAGTTATTTGAATGAATAATGGCCGTTGGTAAGAGACGCTTTATAACACAGGAATAACCTGTGAAACAGAAGGGGGTGACTTCAAAAAAGGCAAATGCCAGGCCATTTAGGCAGCCATTCGGAGCCTTCTTAGTCATGCCACGGCAATTTTATTTGGAAAAAGTAGGTGTTCCCGCTCCTTTTTCCCCAGGGCGGTGATAGCCGCCAGATTGTTTGGATGACTCTGGAGTTTGGGGCAATGGACGGTTCGTCTGAGATACTCTTTGCTCTTTTCTTGAAGCTGTTTGCTCTTTTAACGCGTTTGTGTGCTCTCTAAGCGATGCTGCCTGCTCTTTCAGGGTGGAAGCTGATGATGTTTGTGGGTGGTTTTGATCTTTTGTGGGTATAGACGGCTGCTGGGGTTGCGTTGCTGGTGATTTTGCCTGCGTTGCCGGTGATTTTGCCTGCGCTGGTGGTGTCGTTGCCTGCTGGCGCTTGGCATCGAGTTCAAGGGAAAACTGCAGTCTCTCTCTCACATCTACAGTTTCTTTAAGGTCGGCCTGGATTTCATTGATACGCTGGTTTCTTTTGGTGATCTGTTCTTGCAGCTCTTTAATTTCCTGTTCCAGGCTTCTATTTAGCTCTCTCAGGCGGTTTTCTTTTTCATCGGCACCTTTAATAATGTCGGCAACCTCGATATGAGTCGACTCCAGGGTCTTTTTGACTACCGTAACAACGATTTCATTATTATCCCGCGGCAGCAAGCGCATCAATTCGATAGCATCCTCAATATTGTATCCCTGTCGTTGTTTAGGGGCAGGAGCAGCTGGCGATTTGGGTTGTAGCGGTGCTGAGGGGGGCAGGTCGGCCTTTCCATCTTCGTCTGAAACGAAAAAGCTTTCGTCGAAATCATGACTTTGGGGCAGTTCAGAGTCGCTAAAGAGGTCCTCAGCCTCACTATCTTTTTGGTTGTTACGAGAAAATAGGCCCATGGTGGCTTTTCCTTTGTTGACAGTCAATAAAATATAGGTTGGTGACAGCCAAGCGCTGTTAATTGTACAAAATTGACAGGTTTTACCCCTTAAAACTGATCAATTCAGTGTTAAAACCTAGATATATTCTACGCCAGTATGCCCTATTATCGTCAATATGGCACTTTTTTCTGTGTGTTATGTTGCGTTTTTAGTGCTACCAAGTGCTTTTTTGTCAAAGTAAGAAATCTAGGTGTAGGCCCTATATCCTCAAACATGGGGTCTCCCATTTCGTCTTCGGCGATAATGCGGTTCCCCTTGACATAAGGAAAGCTTTTCTCCAGCTCATTGAGAGCCGCGGATAATAAATCCGTAAGTAATTGCTCACATGAGCGTTTGGGGTACATTTCCCGTAGGGCTTCGAGTTTCGCAGCGTCTTCCAGAGGGAGGCGGATTTCATAGGTAGCATTGGTAAGTTGCCCACCGGAGGTAGCTTCCCACAGCTTTGTCAGTTCGCTGACCTTCATAAACAATACCTCATTTCTAGACTTGCCCGTTTGCTTTGTAGCTGTTTTGTTTGCAGAGTGGGGGTCACGCTGCGTGCGATCACCCCACGGGCTCTATACGAGTATATAGGCCTATAGTTAGTTTATAGCTTAACCCGGAAATAGTTAAACTCGATGAAGATCAAGGGGTTGGTATACGGCAATATTTCTCATGGATAAGCCGAATCTCTGACTCATGAAAAGCATAATTTTCTGAAACAGGGGGAAATTCCTGCTGGTCGGTGTTTACTCATATTGGGTTGCCCTTGGGCTTTCTGCTTTGGTAAATGAGCAGCAGTAATTTAAAAATTGCATTTATCGAGCGGGTCATTAAGGGCTTCTTTCGGCGTTTTTACCATTGCAGAATTCTGACGTTAAAATCCATATAAATCAAATAGTTAGCTTTATGTTAATGGGCCAGCTTGTGATTGGGGGGCGGTAAGTGTATGGTAATGCCCTTTTCGCGGGCCTGAATCCGTGAGAGGAGGTCTGCGGGCTGAATCGCGGGCTTTGAAAACTGAACAAAGGAGCATTCCATAATGCGAATAATCTTGTTGGGAGCACCCGGAGCAGGTAAAGGAACACAGGCTAAATTCATTACGGAGAAATACGGCATTCCACAGATTTCGACGGGTGATATGTTACGTGCAGCGGTCAAGGCCGGTACCCCTCTGGGGGAAAAAGTGCAGAGTATCATGGCCTCTGGAGGCTTGGTGTCGGATGATATTATCATCGCTCTGGTGAAAGAGCGCATAGCACAAGATGATTGCAGTAACGGATTTCTCTTCGATGGTTTCCCCCGCACAATCCCACAGGCCGAAGCGCTGGTTGACGGAGGTGTCGATATTGACCACGTTGTGGAAATCCATGTGGAAGATGAAGAGATTGTTTCCCGGCTCAGTGGTCGCCGGGTGCACGAGGCTTCTGGCAGGGTTTATCACCTGTCTTATAATCCGCCGAAACAAGACGGTGTCGATGACGAAACCGGTGACCCTTTGATTCAGCGCAATGATGATAAGGAGGAAACTGTGCGTAAGCGTTTACAGGTTTACCACGAGCAGACTGCCCCATTGGTTAGTTTTTATCAGCAGCGGTCGAAGGTGGACAACTCCATAACCTATACACGTGTTATAGGCAAGGGGAGTATGAAAGAGATCAGCGATAAAATTTTCTCAGCACTGGGGTAGTTGTACGCTGCATTGGGGGCTACGGTAAAGGCTGGTACCTGGTTAACATTGGGGTTCGTAGCGAACCCGACGCAAATGGTATTAAAATAGGCTCCTGCGGGGCCTATTTTTTTGCGTGTTCCCTTTTATCAGGCAATCGTTGAGGAGGTATTTTTGGGACGACAATCTTATCGTTGGGGAGTGATTCTCATGAATTTGGGAACACCCGAAGCGCCGAATAAATCTGCCGTAAAAGCTTTTTTGAAAGAGTTTCTGAGCGATCACCGTGTTGTCGAGATACCGAGATTAGTCTGGTTACCGATATTGTATGGCATTATTTTGCCATTTAGACCGCGTCGGGTTGTTAATGGGTATCGTCAGATTTGGACGCAAGAAGGCTCTCCCCTTGAAGTTATTACCCGCCGGCAAGCCTCAGCGCTGGCAGAAACATTAAGCGCTGGAAGGTGCGCAAGCGAGTCGAATGAGGCCGGATCGGTGAGCTGTGTTACCTACGCAATGACCTATGGCAAGCCCACATTGAAGCAGCGGGTGGCGGAGCTTTCCGGCGCTGGCGTTGACCGAATACTGTTATTGCCGTTATATCCCCAGTATTCGGCAACGACGACAGCGGCGGTTTACGACCAGTATGCGAGCTTGATACTCAACAGCCGTAATATTCCCGATATTGTAATTCATAAACACTACTATGAGAGAGCGGATTATATCGATGCTCTGGCCGATTCGATTCAACAATTCTGGCAGCGTTCGGGGCGTTCAGAGCGTTTACTATTGTCTTTCCACGGAATTCCCCAGCGCTGTGTTGACCTGGGCGATCCTTATTATGACCAGTGTCGGCTAACCTCATTTGCACTCATCGAGAGGTTGGGGTTAAATCCCGATCAATGGGCTTTTAGTTTTCAATCAAGATTGGGCTCTGCGCGATGGTTGCAGCCCTATACGGATCAAATATTACTGGAGTGGGCCAAATCAGGTGTTAATAGTGTCGATGTGATTTGTCCGGCATTTTCAGCGGATTGCCTGGAGACTATTGAAGAAATTGATGCCGAAAATAAGCAGCGTTTTCTCGAAGCCGGCGGTAAGTCCTTCAACTTTATTCCCTGCCTGAACGACAGCGAAAAACATATATTAATGATGGCCAATCTCGTCAAAGAGTATACAGAATAATCTAAATTTCCGTTATCAGACGACTAAAACACGCTTAATTCGGCATTTTTTTGTTTGAAATCCGATGTTTATTAATGGCCACGACGGCTGCGCAAATTTTTGTTTTGGCTGCAGTAATATATACCCAAAGCGTTTGAGATTTAGGCCTCCAGAGCACGCCCCTTTTTGCCCCTGACCGCGTCGCTCCTCCTTACGTGGGGCCTGCCACGCGGCGTCGTCGCTCCCCCTGTCCTTAAAAGAAAAGGGGGAACAAAAATTGACGCACTCTGAAGACCTAAATCTCAAACGCTTTGGGTATAGTTGCGGGGTAAAAATATTCTACAATATTGAGGTTGCAAATCCAGCTAAATATACAGCGTTTGGGTATAAGGCAAAAGGTTATGCAACGATGGGGTAAAGGCATATTCTGAGACATGTTTTGAGAATTATATTGAATCGCGAAATCATATACGTGGTGAACTCCATACTTATTACCCTCGGTTTCCTTGAGCGGGATCCGCCTCTGAATTTCGGC
>JARROD010000150.1:0-8633 GCA_037384225.1 Exilibacterium sp. | reverse complement strand
TCTGACTCTGAGGGGGTTCGGGTAAGATGCTTAACCCAAGTGGCCAAGGGGTAAAAAGGTGCTTTATACTTCCTATACCCCGGAATGCGTGCTGTCATCGCTCACGCCTGCTTTCAACGCCCCACAAGTGACGCAGACAGCCGATGAAGCAAAAAAACCGGCCAGTACGGTGTGGCTCATCAATTTGTCTATACGGAGTGAATCAATGCGGTGAGACAGGCTATTCCTACACAGAGGTTAAAATCTATACAGGAGTCACATCCAGCCAGTCATGCCGGGTGCTTTTTAAATAATTTTGGGATTTCCCCTGCACTTTACAGTTACAAAGAAAGAAGGTCGCGACATTGGGAAAATTATTGAACACAAAGTCACAAGAAATAATTTGGTTAAAATCCACACATTTTCTGGGAAGAGACCCTGCCACGGCAGATACCTTACTCAAGAATCCCTTGTGTTCACGTCTCCAGTGTATTATCTACTTTCAAAATGGCGCATGGTTTCTGACAAATAAAGGCAAAAACGGCACCTTTTTAAACCGTCAACAGCTGCAATCCGATCGCAAAAAGCTGCAAGTGGGCGACACCATTTCATTTCCGCAATCGGAAGATAACTGGAGCCTTGTCGATGCGAGTGCTCCCAGCCCGTTTATAATCAGTCGATCCAGCAACACATGCATAGAACTCAAACACCTGAATTTACTGCCCGATGAAGAAAATCTTGAACTCTTACTCACTCTGGAGCCTGGCACAGGCAATTGGATTGTTGAACGAGGCGACAACGTAAAGGTAATAAAGAATCGGGATACGCTGTTTTTTAATGAAGATATCTGGACGTTCTACACCAACGATATTATGGATGAAACACAAAGCTGCACGGATACAAATGCAGACAAGACCATGTTGACTTTCCATGTCAGTCTGAATGAAGAGAATGTAACCTTACAAATACGCAACGGAGAAAAAACATCGGATCTTGAACACAAAGCCTATCACTTCCTGCTCCTGCATCTGGCCAGGCGCTTGTTCGAGGACCAGCAAAAGGGCGTTCAGCTTCAGGACCAGGGCTGGGTTGCCAGTGACGTGTTGATGCACGAACTTGGCATCCATGCCAACCACCTGAATATTCTTATCTACCGTGCCCGAAAAGCATTCGATGCCCTCGATTTAACAATCCCGCCCATCGATCGCCGGCAGGGCGAGATTCGCGTTCACCCCTGTGAATTTCGCGTGCACAAAGGGCAGGAGGTCCACCACTACCTAACGCATGCACCAGACTGTAATGCTTTGTAATTGACTCTGTTACCCCTTCCGTCTAACCTTCGGACCTGAAACTCACTGCCCGGCAAGCGGACGAGCCGGAACAGAGCCTACGACGGTCTCAGCGGGGAAACTGCTTGCTTAGGGAAGTTTAAAATTTGTGCCACTCCGTCCCGGGAGGCAACAAGATCCTGCGTGCATATCCAGGCCCGGATCATTTCCACCACTAAAAATTCCAAGAGAAGGCATACTGTGAACATCCTCATCGATAGACTGCCAACGCAGCAATCAGCCATCCGTCACATGCTCGCCGCACTGCTGATTTTCGTCGGCCTGCCATCTGTGGCTCAAACATTCGATGAGCCAGTAGAGTTTGTGGATATTTTTGGTCAGAGAATAGGCAACACTTATATTGGCAAGTCTTATGGCAAGGAACCATTAACTGTCTACCCCATGCCCAACTATTTTTCCAGTCAGTACCATCTTCGCGAAGGACTGGCGGACAAACAATGTGTGTCCTTTGAAGCGAGAGATAAACCCGGGCACTATCTCCTCACCTACGACGAGGAGCCCACAAGTTGGCCCGCCTTTTTGAGTGTACGTGCCTATTCGGAAGCCACAGACACATTATCGACCTGGGAAAAACAGGCGACCTTCTGCGAAAAAGGCGGCCTGCTGTACTCCTACCTGAAACAGAGCAGGGAATACGTACTCGCTCGCTGGCATCTTCCCGCAGACGATTTGATGGTTATCGCCCGTGTCAGGCAGCTCCCCACGCACGAACACGCCCTGTTCATTCCGCTGAAATATTTCAGGGTTGAAGATGCACAGTTTGCCGACAGTTTTGCTGTCACCGCCAACAGTCCAGCGCGTCCATTGCTGAGCCTGGACCACAACCAGGTTGTATTTCGCTCTTACAACTTCCTGCAAGAATCCGAGCGGGAATCAGATCTATCCAGTTGGTTTTTCCACACAGTCTCTGTACCTGTCGCCAGCGCCAATACGAGTAAACAGCGTTATAAAAAATATTTCGCAATACAAAATCTGGCCAACAAAAAATATCTCATCAAACAAGGTGATGAATTAACCGCAGTCCCCTTTGAGCAAACGTTTTCAGATGGGCCCGAAGTTTATCGCCACGAAATAATGGACAATGCACTGTGGGATCTACAGAAAACTTCCGCCCCGAGTGGAGACTACATACTGTTCAACAAAGCGGATAGAGGCCAATTTGTACAAGCCGGGAGCGTCATTGACAATCGCCAGCAATATGCTGCTTTTTCCCGCTTCAATGCCAGTGCGAGGGACAACGTGACATTGAGCGTTCACGAACGCTTTACCTTTCTGAAAATAGTGCCCGAAGACATCGTCGCACAGAGCGGAGTCGTCTATCTGTACAATGGCCTGGCCGAGCAGGACCTCTACACGGCGGACCCATTCCTGGGCAATAGGTGGAGCCACAGAAAACACAAAATACTGATCGAGGACTATCTGTTCGACAATAAATACCGCTTCGTGAGCCACGCGGGGGGAAACCCTCGCGCAGCAATTTGGTCCTACGACCGTTTTGGCGAGGTCAACATTGATTTGAAAACACTTGTTGTCAGTTTGCCTGCAGTGGCAGGCAAAGAAGAAAGAGAGCAAGAAAAGATAGTCGACTCCGTTGCCATACAACTGGAGCTCGCCTACCAGGCGAGCCTTTCTGGCGCCACCCCTCACGCCAGAGGGTTCACGCCCTCCATTCTCTGGCTAGCGCCATGGGGCAGCTTCCCGGATAACCTTTCGGAAACCCGAATTGGCGCCGCAGGCAAAATACTCAAAGTGGTGTCCCACAAGCAGAATGACGCAGCAGATTCCGGCCATGTGCCACCTGACTACGGCTTCCTGCTGCAAAGAATCGCAGCGGACGGTAGCGTGAGTTTCACCATAGACGATCCTCACCCCACAACCAACGATCCAAGATGAGGACCCCCGTGTGGTTTCAGCACAAAAACTAATTCGTATCCAGGCTGCGGTACAGCGGCAATAGCCATGGCAGCTTGAACCAGTGTGGACCATACCCGGATTGCACCGCTTTCTGCGCGTTATACAGCGCGGGCACAGGCTCACCAATCAGTTGATAGACCTGTGCCGCAATCAAATAAAAAGTGGCATCGCTACTCTGCGTTCGCGCGGCGTTCTGCAAGGCAATTTTCGCCTCATCCAAACGCCCCAGGTGCGCCAGCAGCAGCGTTTCATGAGCGTAATCCGTCTCCGCCTGGTGGTAAAGCTGCAGCGCTTGGCTGAAATAAGACGCGGACCGGCCCGTTTGCGCTGCCTTGTGGGCTTCGCCCAGGGCCAGATAGTCGTAAGTAGAGGCGGGGAAATTCTGCAGTACTTGCTCCATGGTCGCGATACTGGCAGCGTATTCGCCACTCAATAGCTCGGAAGTGGCCAGATTGATGTAGTAGCGATAGTGGTGGTTTTTTCCCACCAGTTTCCGATACAGCGGCACGGCGAGATCCGGCTTTCCCAGGTTTATCCATGCATTACCCAGGTAGGACATGGCCACATCACTGTCGGGGAAGCGTTGCAACCATTGTTGTGCGGTCGATTCCAATGCTTCCAGCCGATTCAATTGCAATTCCATATAGGCTTTTTCGTGAAAGTAGCCGTGTGTCAAGCGAGCCTTCTGGGCGATAAAGCGCTCATAGGTTTTTTGCCTATCCTTCAATTTGAAATTCAAGCGGGTTTCATCCAGAAACAAGCGGTCGGTGTCGAGCCCGACCAGGCCCTTTAATTTTGCCAGGCTCGCCTCGGCAGCATCCAGCTCGTTGGCCAGTATCTGGCTGCGAAAACCCAACTGCAACACCAGCGGACTATCCGGGAACAAGCGATTCAGTGTCACCACCAATTCTTCACAACGATCCAGCCATGCTCGGTCCGACTCCTTGTTATACAGTACTATGTACGCTTCTCCCAGCAACAGGTAGGCCCCCACAAACCCCGGGTAGCGTTCGGAAAATGCCAGTAACGCCTGCACCTCTTCAGTCGTAATTTTCCGCGTTTCAATTTTGCGGAGGAAATTCACATAAAGCCGCAAATCAGCGTCACTGATCTCATCCATGTACGCATTGGTGGATTGAATGCCAAGCTTCAGAGCCAGTAAGTGGTCCACCACCTGAGTGAGCACAATCAGGTTGGTGTGGGGAATAGACTGCTTGCCCAGGCGGGTAATGGCCCCTTCCTCGCGCTCGTAAATCGACAGGCTGACATCACAAAACTCTCTGTCGCAGTTCACTTCGCTGATGACGATTTCATCCACATCCACTTGTTCCGCTTCAGTCTTCCAATTGCGGCTGCCCCCCCATTCCTTTTTACTCACCAGGCGCCGCCCGGGGTCTTGAATCACTGCAGCCTCCAGTTCATCCTCGACAATGGCCGCGACCAGAAAATTGGTGTCGCTGACTGCGGGGTCAGGTGAGCCCAATTCACCGCCCGTTTTAAGGGCTGGGACCACCAGGGTCGTTTTCTCTTCCCGCCACCAGGCTTTGGAAAACAAAATTAACAAAGCCAGGCCCAGCAGAATCACTGCGCACAATGCAAACCAAAACCCGCGTGAATGTCCTCGAAGCAAACCCGGCTCGGCAAGTCCTTCGAGCTCAAGGGTTTTATCGGGCAGGGCATGGGGAACGTCGAGCCGGGCGCAACCGCACACAACCTGGCGCACAAGTTCCAGGCTCGGCCGCGCTTCCGGGCGCTTGTGCAACATCGCCGCTGTGAGGTCCAGCAACGCTTGTCTGTTGCCGTCTATATCGACAGATGGCGTAAGGGGTTTGCCTGCAAGGATGTTTTCACGAGTCGCCGAGGCGTCGCCAGCCACCATAAATGGGTGGCATTGGTACAGATAATGGTGCAGCATCACGCCCAAGGCAAAAATATCAGTGGCTTCAGTGACCTTCCCCTCCACTAATTGCTCTGGAGCCAGGCAGTACCAGGAACCCATGCGCTGTCCTCCATGGGAATACCCTTTCTCCCTATGCAGTGACGTCTTCAACATGGAAATACCGAAATCCGTGACCTTAATTCGACCCCCTGCGTCCTGCAGGATATTGCCTGGCTTTAAATCAAGGTGTAACACACCATTGCCGTGTATGGCCTCGACGGCATCCAGTAGCTGCTGAAAAAAATCATAAAAATCTTTCGTTGGCATCGCAGCGATATGCTCAGCCGTCACTTCCCGGGAACTGTCCACTATTTCCATCACTATGTGACAGTATTGGTCATCCTGCAGTAAATCGTACACATGCACAATATGCGGGCTGCTGCAGCGTGCAATGGCGCGCGCCTCAAAGAGGCTTTCATAGTCCCGACAGCGGAGACGCTTGATGGCAACTTGCCTTTGCAGCACCTTGTCATAGGCTCGAAATACCGTCCCCTGGCCGCCCTCCCCTATGGACTTCTCAATTTGATAACGATCTGAAATCACAAAATATTTGCTCTGTCCAGCGCCATGACCCGTTGTTCAATGCCCAGTCAGTGTGGTCGTGGGCATTCACAGCAAGGCGCCGTGCGCAGTGAATGGTCCAGCTCATTGCAAGCGCAGCAAGACCGCTGTCACAATCCGCGGCCGCTCCCGAAGATCCGGCTTGTCAGTCCTGAGCATACTGCGTTTCTTGCCTGACCGTAACCCGCGAGGCGCGCTTTGCCCGCGGCGCTGACGGGCCCGATCGCCAGGGGCGACGTCACTACCCTTGCCAAGCATTTGCACAGTTTGAGTGCTTTTGACAGCAAGGTTCGGAATCTCTACAAATCTCTCGGTCTTGCGACGCTCGATATCAGTCGTGAAAAAGGCGTGGCGAACCCGGAAAAATTGTCGCTGATAGAGCAAATGCTCAATATTCCGGATTAGATATTGATTCAGCAATTTTAACCAATCCCCTAAAGCCTCAAGGACTAGCCTCAAGGATTGTCGTCAATAAATTTCACCACTACCTGGGCCAACTTTTCTCCCTGGTCCTCCTGCAGGAAATGGCCGCCTTTTTCAATCGTGCAGTGTGGCTGCCCTTGCGCACCGGGCACCAGTTTTTGAAACACCTTTTCTCCGCCTCTGGTAATTGGATCGGCGTCGCTAAAAGCCGTAAGGAAAGGTTTGCGCCATTGCTTCAGCACTTCCCAGGCGGCCAGGTTGCTCTCCCTCGCCGGGTCGTCGGCCGTAGTCGGAACCAGCAGTGGAAATTGCCGGGCGCCCTCTTTGTATTGTTCATCGGGGTAGGGCGCATCGTAGGCCGCAATTACCGCCTCCGGCAAGTCCACCGTTACAGCGCCGTTAATGAGTTTACCGGTGGGAAAAAGCGGCACCTCCTGAGAAAATTTTTGCCAGTTAAGAAAAGCCTCCCCCGGCGACTGATCGCCCGTGGGCAAGCCCGTATTGGCCGCCACAACACGGGCAAAGCGCTGCGGATTCGCGGCCACCAGGCGCAGGCCGATCAAACCGCCCCAGTCCTGACATACCAGGGTAATCCGATTCAGGTCGAGAGCCTCCAGCCAGTGCTGCATCCAACCCACATGGCGCTCGTAGGTATAATCCCGGCGCCGCGTGGGTTTGTCGGAACGACCAAAGCCAATTAAATCCACCGCGATTACCCGGTGACCGGCGGCCACCAGAATGGGAATCATTTTGCGGTAGAGATAGCACCAGGACGGTTCGCCGTGCATCAGCAGCACCGGATCGGCATCGGTATCCCCTTCGTCGAGATAATGCACACGCAGCTCGCCACCTTCGGAATCATCAACCGCGGTGTAGTGAGGGCTGAAGTCGTAGCCGGGCAGGTTTTCAAAACAATGGTCAGGTGTACGGAAAAATTCCATAGCGAGAACCCTTTATCAGTTGAGACAGTGATTCTGCACGAGAATCACGGTAGGGGCCAAACACCGCAGATGCCGAATCACTCTCACCGGCTGGTCAAGGCTCCGCAAGACTAGCCGGGTCGGGCAATGCGCCCTATCAACAGCCTGTATACCCACCTGCGCCCATCGACGGCCCCCTTCCGGGGCCGCTACAAAGGCATTGTGGTGGAGGCAGACAGTTACCCGTTGCAACAATCCCGTTATATTCATCGCAACCCCCTGGAAGCGCGCCTCGTGGCCGCGCTGGTAGCCTATCAATGAAACAGTTACCCGTCTATAACCCGGCAATTAAATACATCATCCTGATGATAACGGTGTCGCTTCAAGGGAGACTTGAGCGAATCGGAATTAAGTCACGATGGCGACAATTTCATAATTTTGAATGTTTGTAAAAATTTTAGATACCCGGGATGTTTTCGGTATTAATTATATTGGTGACCTGTAATTCGTTGTAATTTTCTGTAATTCGCTGTAATTGAAGCTTGTCCTGCAAAATAATATTCTATTTCATGTTGAATGAAATAGGTATGACTTGCGTAAATAAACATAATTTTTCTACTGCAGTCAAAAATTAATATACAAGTACATTTAGAGACATATGTTTGCCTATTCCATAAATAGGAATCATTGCCTGATTTTAGGCTATACATCAATAGTCGCCAACCAATTGAGTAAAACCATGAATCTTAAATCGGGGGAAAAACAAATATATTTTTGTTAGGCGTGCCTCTCTTATTTTCCGTTCATATAGCATTATCCGAGGATGGATGGGGCTTGCCAAATCGATAATATTGGTAGATATAGCCGTTAAATTTGCACAAGACTCTACACTCAATACAGCACAAACCGTAAGTTCTTTTATATATTCTTAGGTTGGTAGTAGTTTGAAACAGGGAGAAGCATTCATCTTTGTTAACGCCGCAACCACTATTAACCCGGCGGATAATTAGATCGTCCTGATCTATTTATCTTTCACCCTATAAATCTGGCGGCTTTATGCGAAAACTCTGTATTTTTAGGGCTCTCATGAACCTTCAGTTTATGGCGGTGCATCCCTGCACCGCTTATTAAGCTGGCATAAACCACCGCCGGGTCAATAGTATAGTCGGTGACATGCGGGCCACCTGGACAGGAGGCACTTTGAGCACATTTTTCAGCTCTGGAATAGGCGCGGGTGGTATATGGGAAATGTTTGAATGTAGAGTAAAAGATACAGTGGGCAAGGAAATAGACAAGTACGATTCAGATACCATCGGATTTAGCCTTAATGGATTAATATAAAATGATATTTTATACAGGAGAATACAAGTCGTATTCGAATGACGATGGTTTTTGCCGATCATGGAACTTAGGAGAAACTCCACAGTAAATTTAAAACGGCCATGGATATCGACTGTATCTTTGTGTGATTACAGCTTTGCCGACTGTTTCCACACTGGGGGATGCGACATACACGGCTATAATTAATAATTTATACTTGGCTTGGAG
>JARROD010000149.1:0-8649 GCA_037384225.1 Exilibacterium sp. | reverse complement strand
TCAATCATTTCTCTCTACTAAACTGTTGAGGGGATAACCGGAAAAAGGTTTGTTTTCACTCATGACGACGTGGGTGTTGATGTTTTCTATGTTGGCACTGCCGCTGACCAGTTCATCGTTGAGTTGCAGGTAGCGGGTCATGTCGGCACAGACGATTTTTAGAATGAAATCGCAACCGCCGGAAACCGTATAGCACTCGATGACCTCAGGTATTTTTTGTACGCGGTGCTCGAAGTTATCGAAGTCTTCACGCGAGTGTTGCCTGAGTGTGACAGTGGCAATACAGGTGAGGGTGCGACAAAGTCTGGGTAAATTGATGATGGCCAGATAGCGGTTGATGTAGCCTCTTTCTTCAATCCGCCTGACCCGTTGCAGACAGGAACTGGGGGACAGGCCCACCTGCTCGGCCAGATCCTGATTGGTCGTTTTTGCGTTTTTCTGCAGGCACTGCAATATTTTTAAATCGAGTTGGTCCAACGCGTTTTTCAAGTGGTGCTCCCGCTGGTTCTTATTCGCATTGGGTTTATTATGCCAGCCTCTCAGGGGACCGCACGAAATAAATTTTCATCTATTTCGATCAGAACAGGGACATCGCTGGCGGTGGCCTGAGGCAGTAGGTCGACAAGCTGTTCCATGTGCCCAGCTCTGTGAGCGGTACAGCCGAATCCCCGCGCCAGTTGCAGGAAATCGGGTGTGTAGATGTCGACCCCGAGTGGGGTGATGTCGTTGTTGCGCATGTATTTTTTGATTTCGCTGTAACCCTGATTATTCCACAACAGCAGTATTACCGGAATTTTGTTTTCCACGGCGCAGGCCAACTCCGGCAGGGTGAACTGGGCACCGCCGTCACCGACGATGGCGACCACCGGGTGTCGGGGGCGGGCTATTTTTGCGCCTATGGCGGCGGGCAGGCCGTAGCCGAGGGTACCGTAGCCGGTGGCGGAGTGGAACCAGGAACGGGGACGGCGGGCTTCGTAGCCGAGGTGCCCGGAATAAATCAACTGGGTGGAATCGCCGGCAATGATGACGTCCGGAAGACGGGTTTGTATGCATTGCAGTATGGCTTCATGGAGCTGTTGGTCCGGAGGCTTCTGTGCTGCTAACTGGCGCATGACCGCGCTGACTTTCAGACTGCCCGGTGAACTTGTTTTTATCGAGGTGTGCGAGCCAATATCCAATTCCTTCGACAACTGCTGAAAAAACAGCCGGGCGTCACTGAGGATGGCAAGGCGGGGTAAAAAGTTTCGCATCAGTTGTTCGCTTTCGATATCGACGCGGATAATGTCGCCGTCGATGTGAAAGCCGCCGTTAAAAAAGATGTCGTAATCAGTTTCTCCCAGTTCAGTTGCCACCGCCAGCACCACATCGGCGCTGCGTACCAGGTCCCGCACTGGTTGCAGCGACTGCTGGCTGCCGAGTGAGAGCGGGTGCCCGGGTGGCAGGACACCCTTGGCGTTATTGGTCATCGCCACCGGGGTATCGAGAAATTCAGCCACTCGCTGTGCTTCGGCGGCGGCGCTCACAGTGCCGCCGCCGAGCAGGATAACGGGATTTTTCGCCGCCTTCAGCATTTGTGCCGCGCGTGCGACCGCGTCGGGGCAGGGGGCGGGCGGCGAAGGGACAACGGCGCTGGCAGTGGCGGGAAGTTCACTTGGCTGGGCAATTACGTCGATGGGGATTTCTATATGCACCGGGCGCGGGCGGGCGCTGTTGAATACGGCAAAGGCGCGGGCCAGCACCTGGGGCAGTTCCGCAGGGGTCAACAGTGTGTGGCTAAACGCGGTGAGCCCGCTGATAATCCGGGTCTGGGAGGGAAGTTCGTGCAGGCGGCCGTCGCCGGAACCCAGTTCTGCGACCCGGTTGACGCTGGATATCACCAGCATGGGAATGGAGTCGGCGTAGGCCTGTCCCAGGGCGGTGGCAATATTGGTCATACCCGGGCCGGTAATAATAAAGCAGGCGGCGACCCGGCCGCTGGCACGGGCGTAGCCGTCGGCCATAAAGCCAGCGCCCTGTTCGTGGCGGGGGGTTATATGACGGATGTCGGACCGCCCCAGCCCGCGGTACAGTTCAACGGTGTGGACGCCGGGTATACCGAAGACGGTATCCACGCCGTAAAGCTCCAGCCACTTGACCAATACTTCTCCACAGGTTGTCATATATTTTCCGTATTATTAATCGTGTTTTATCAGGGTGCTGCGTAACTTCTCAGTAACTTCTCAATACCCCGGGTTATTGAGAAGTCACGGTGTTGCTATCGGTCTGTCGCGACAAATTTTTCTATGCGCTTGCAGCCTTCGCGCAGGATATTGGTGGGCTGCGCCAGGGATATTCTAACATGCCCGCGGGTGCTTTCGCCGAACGCCCTGCCGGGAATAACCGACACTTTCTGTTGTCGCAGCAGCTCTTCGGCGAACGTCTGGTCATCCTCATAGCGACCGGAGACATCGAGCATGACAAACATACCCGATTGCGGCTGTCGCACCTGCAGTCCGGGAAGGGGCTGCAGCAGCCCGCAAACCTGATCGCGACGTTTCCTGTATTCCTGTTTCATTTCCTGCACATAGTATTCGTCATTGTTGAGGGCGAAGGCGGCAGCGTCCTGAATAAACTGCGGACTCCCGAACAGTGACATGGTGACAAAGCGCTCCAGGTGTTCGATAAGTGCGCTCGGCGCCACTGCCCAGCCCACGCGCCAGCCGCTCATGGCGTGACTTTTGGACAGTCCATCGATCATCACGATATTGTCCAGGCAGCGGGCGGATGCGCGCAGGGAGACATGGGGTTTTTCATAGGTAAACATGGAATAGACTTCATCGCTGATCAGCCACAGCCCGCGTTGCAGGCAGTACTCGGCGAGTCTGCACAGGGTGTCTTTTTCGACAATAGCACCAGTGGGATTGGCCGGCGTGTTGATAAAAATCGCCCGGGTTTTGTCGCTGACCGCCGCGGCGATGTCTTCAAAGCGGGGGATAAAGTTATCTTCGGGGTGGGTTTTTACCGTCACAATTTTGACGTTCAGAGCCTGCATTATCGGCTCGTAACCGATATAAAGCGGATCGAGAATAACGATTTCATCGCCGGCATTGAGCAGGCAGCTCATGACACAGTAGATGGCTGAAGTGCCACCGGGAAATATAGCGACTTCCTCGACGCTGCAGGGGTGGGGTGAGGTGCGGGTTTCCATATCGGCCACGGCACGCCTGAAATTCAATTCGCCCAGGGAAGGGGAGTAATGCGTGCGGCCCACTCGCATATGGCTGACAGCATTATCGACAATCGGCTCCGGCGTTCTGAAATCCGGATCGCCGATAGAGAGCAGAACCACGTCGTCACCGCGCTGGCGCATATTCAGTGCCGATTCGTGCACCTGCCAGGCGTTGTCTGCTCCTGTACCCAGACGTTGCACGGTGTGACTGAAAGAAAAATTCAGTGCTGTATTCGCGGCCTGTTTTATTTCTGTGGATTGGGTTGTATTCATAAATTCGTATCCCTGCTTTAGCGGAATGTAAGTTATTTCTTTACAGTAACTTCTCAATAACCCGGGGTAAGCACAGTGTCAGGCGGATGGCCACCGGATCGAAGGCACAAATACCCCGGGTTATTGAGAAGTTACTCTTTACAGGTCTAAGTTCTGGAAAAGTCTAGCAAAATTGAAAGTAATAGGATTTTTATTCTAGGCGGATAAGAAAATAATCTATAGATTTCGTTGTTTTTTCAAAATAATATTTTGCCTATAGGCGGACGGAATAAGCTGGCCGCTCAGGGCACTTTCTACTTCCAATTATGTGCGTGATCTGTCGCTAGCCGGTAGGGTATAGGGCGTACCATATCTTTACATTATATTGTAAAATGACGGTTGAATCACAAAACACCCAGCACCGCTTGATCTATTATTCAATTCAGAAAATTCAAACGCCACTTTAAATGACCCCCGGATATAGCTGACACGGCCCATATTCATGTTGTGTTCAGACTGTAGCGTACAGTATAGAGCCGCTACAGTGTACAACTATGATTTACAGGCACGGTTTACAGAAACGGCTTACAGTTACGGTTTGCAACAGTAGGGCACAACTGTTTGTATCAACTGTTTGTACCAACTGTTTGTACCAACTGTTTGTACCAACTGTTTGTACCAACTACGGCTTACAACAATGGCATTGGGTTGTGCAGTGTTTGGAATTAAGCCTTTAAAAGTAAATAGTGCCGCGATTGTTTGTGAGGTTATGTCATGCAACAAGTATCAAAACTTACGCCATTAATGTTTGTAATAGGGCAAATGCCTCACCTGAAAGCGCAACTGTTGCTGGCGGTGCTCAGTGGCCTCCTTTGGGGGGCGAGTGGCCCGGCCACAGCGGATCAGGAAAAAGAATACAGTACCCAGGGGCCGCGCGGTTATGGAATCTTCCGGGGGCAGTACCAACGCCGCGATGCCCGCTTGAGTGTGCCCTTGATCGAGGAGGGGGTGGCGGGAACCATTTCCACTGACATCAATGGCGTTCGCTGCAACCTACAGGCGCATGCGGAAGCTGGCTTCCCCAATACCGTAGGCAAGAACGAATATGTCGCAAAATTTAACTGCAATAAGCCTGGCAACACCTTTGTGCGCCGGGGAGACCGTTTGTTAACAACTATTAACGGCAAAGAGTGCGGTTTGCAGATCGATGCCGATGCCGGCACGCCGGATACGCTCTTTGTCAATGAGCATGTCGCCAAATTTGATTGCGGGCCCCGTGCCGATTCGATGATATTTGAGAAAAACAAAATCTATACTTATTTTGACGGTGAAAAGTGCGGCTTGCAGTGGGATTCGGATGCAGGTGCACCGGCGCAGCTGGATAAAAATGAACATCTGGCCAAATTCGATTGTAAGAACAGGGGGCGCTATCTGACCTTTACCGAGGATGGTGATGGCCAGGTCAATGAGGACTCCTGGTACCGTTCGGCCCGAGTTGTCAGCACGGAGCTGAGTAGCTCCCAGTCGCCGAAAAAACCGGAGTAGGGGATAGGCGCGAAATATAGGCTATTGACAATAAAGTTTGTGCAGGACCCGAATAATATGACTGGCTGATTTGCTGTGGAGCGAATAGTAAATAGTCTGCGCGACACGGCGTGTTTTAACAATTTCCTGTTCCCGCAACCTGGCCAGATGCTGTGACAGGGCCGACTGACTGAGGTCCAGTCGCTCGTAAAGTTCCCCCACCGACATTTCCCTATCGACCAGCGCGCAGAGGATCTTGAGACGGTTTTCGTTGGCAAGTATTTTTAAAAGCGCCGCGGCCTGGCCGGCGTGAGCGTTCATCTGTTCACTATCCATCATCGGTATGATCTACATCAATTGAAACCGCTGTCCGCTCGCTCATAGTACTTTGGCGCTAAAAGTACTTTGGCGCTAAAAGTACTTTGGCACTGCTAATAACCTGAAAACCACCAGTGGATCGCTTGGCAGAATACCTGCGGCAATTAATTTTAGCAATCCCTAAATTAATAATTGCTAAATTAGCATATTCTAATGTATTCTCTTTAAACACGGCTTTAGGTCTCAAGCCCAATCGCTTTGAGTTAAACCCTTTACCCGAAAAGAAGGGGAGACAATGAAAGAGGCTATTATCGCGCTGGCAACCCGGTATCCCAAGGGCATTATGGCCCTTATCGGACTGGCTGTTGTCCTGGCGACGGCAGCTTTGCCGCGTATCAATATTGACACCGACCCTGAAAACATGCTCCCGGCGGACCAGCCCGACCGCGTTCAGCACAATGCGATTAAAAAGCGGTTTGGTCTTAACGATATGATTGTCGTTGGCATTACCGACGAGGACCACGCCGACGGTGTGTTCAATGCCGCTACCCTGGCGGCGATCGCAGAGCTGAGCCGGGGCATTGCCGCTATCGACGGTGTGGTACGGCGGGATCTGATGTCCCTCAGCACTGTCGACAATGTTACTCAGGGGGATGCCGGTGCGATCCGCTTCGAGTGGTTAATGAAAAATGCCCCGCAGACCCGCGAGGCGGCGCTGGAAATTCGCGCCGCGGTCAATCGCCTGCCACTGTTGAACAACACGCTGGTGTCGGCCGATGGCCGCGCGGCGGGTATTTATGTCCCAATCGAAAACAAGCACGAAAGCTACCGCATCGCCACCACGATTGACAAGCTCATTGCCGGATTAAACGACGACGCCCAGTACTATATCACTGGTCTTCCCGTCGCTGAGGATACCTTCGGTGTTGAAATGTTTGTGCAGATGGGGGTATCCGCACCGCTGGCGGCGCTGGTGATATTTTTATTAATGTGGTTCTTCTTTAGAAGCCTGGCGCTGGTAATCGCACCGATGATTGTGGCTATGGCCACGGTGATCATAACCATGGGGTTGTTGATTGGCAGCGGTTTTACAGTCCACATCATGAGTTCCATGATACCGATTTTTCTGATGCCGATCGCCGTGGTGGATTCAGTACATATCCTGTCGGAATTTGCCGACCGCTACCGGCCCGGCGAAAACAGCAAGACGCTGGCGGGCAAGGTGGTAGCGCATCTGTTTAAACCGATGCTGTTTACATCCATTACCTCGGCCGTCGGTTTTGCCTCCCTGGCCTTTACCCCGATTCCCCCGGTGCAGGTGTTCGGTGTGTTCGTCGCCATCGGCATCGCCCTGGCATTTTTGCTCACCGTTGTGTTCGTACCCGCCTACATTGTTTTACTGCCGCAAACGCGGCTGGCGGCACTGACCCGGCGCGGTGAGCAGCGGGCCGTGCGGGGACCGCTGGCGCAAGCGCTGCGCGGCACCGCCTTCATCAGTGCACGGTATAGCAAACTCTGGGTATTGTTTTTTGCGGCGCTGTTCGCCGTCAGCATCTGGGGGATTCAACGCATTCAGGTCAACGACAACCCCGTGCGTTGGTTTACGAAAAATCATCCGATCCGGGTCGCCGACAAGGTGCTGAACGAGCATTTTGCCGGCACTTACAACACCTTTCTGGTGCTGACCCAAAGCGATAGTGACAGCCTCGAACAGACGCTGCGCCGCGAGCTTGCCACTGTGGAGGCCGAAGCCGGACAAAACGGTGTCAAACTGCCGACGGTCGGGGTCGAGGAGTCCGGGGTTATTGCGCGACTACAGCACCTGATCACGACCCTTGAAGACCGCCTGTTCGATGCCCCACCGGAACAGGTGCCCTATCTGGAGCGTATATTACTGTCGCTGGAACAGGCCAGTGAGCAGTCGCGCTATTTTCAACAACCCGAGGCGCTCCACTATATGGCCGACCTGCAACAGGCATTGGCCGACAGCGGTTATGTGGGCAAAAGCAACGCGATCACCGATCTGGTTAAAACCGTGTATCGGGAACTGCGGGGCGGAGACAGTGACTATTATTCGATTCCCGATCAGGCCAGAGCGGTGGCGCAGACACTGCTGAGTTTTCAGGGGTCGCACAGACCCGGCGATCTCTGGCACATGGTGACGCCGGATTACCGTTCCGCGGCGATTTGGCTGCAGCTCAAAAGTGGTGACAATCTGGATATGGTCAGGGTGTTGGATGCTGTCGACGCGTTTACTCAACGCCGGCCCCTCCCGGACGGCGTGAAAATAGAGTGGGGCGGGCTCACCTACATCAATGTTATCTGGCAGGACGCCATGGTCAAAGGCATGCTCGGCAGTTTGGTCAGCGCGTTTGTGGTGGTGTTTGTCATGATGATCGCGTTGTTCCGTTCCTTCGTGTTCGGATTTCTGGCGATGTTGCCGTTGACACTCACTATCATGGCCATTTACGGGCTGATCGGTTTTATCGGCAAGGATTACGATATGCCGATAGCGGTGCTGTCGGCGCTGACGTTGGGGCTATCGGTTGACTTTGCGATTCACTTTATCGAACGTACCCGCGCGATCCACAAACAGACCGGCGACTGGCACCAGACATTGCAACAGGTCTTTGAAGAACCGGCGCGGGCTATCAGCCGTAATGCGATTGTGATCGCGGTGGGGTTCCTGCCCTTGCTGGCCGCGCCCTTGATTCCCTATCGCACTGTCGGAATGTTTCTGGCGGCGATCATGGTGCTCTCCTGTGTCGTGACACTGGTGATGCTGCCGGCGGCGATGAATCTGATGGTGAAAATTTTGTTTAAAGCCAACCATGTCACCGAACCCAACGTTGAATGCAACACTGAAGCGTCTTGCGAAGCGGAATTTGAATTAAAGGGCGAAACGGATCCCAAACCAAAAGTGGAAACGGAAGCGAAGGTTGAAGCGGGGCTTGACTCTGAATTCGAGCATCACATCGAACGCGAGAACAAAACGCATGAAGTGTAGATATGCACGAAAGACTGACGTTATTTCATGTATACCCAAAGCGTTTGAGATTTAGGTGTGCAGAGTGCGTCAATTTTTGTTCCCCCTTCCTTTAACAACAGGGGCGCGACGACGGCTGCATGGCAGGCCCCGTGTGAGGAGGGGGTATTGAGACGTTACGCTAGAAACACTCAAACAGGAGTGAATGATTATGAGACCGAATACATTGTCACGATATGGACTTTTTACCTTTGCCTCCGGTCTGTTGGCGCTGTTTGTCAGTGTGGACGTGGCGGCGGCCGATTTGAACGACGTCAACATCATTGTCGATAAAGCCAACCGCGCGGCGTTTTATGCCGGC
>JARROD010000148.1:0-18271 GCA_037384225.1 Exilibacterium sp. | reverse complement strand
CCGGCAATAACATGCGTTACGCAGTCACTCGTTTCAACCACGCCTTTGATCAACAGTATTTTTCCGGTTAGCAGAGTCTGGCGGTAACGGCTCTGCAGGTCTTTCCATATCACGACGTTGTGGTTGCCGGTTTCATCTTCCAGTGTCATAAATATCACACCGCAGGCCGTGCCCGGGCGCTGTTTGCCCGTAACAACGCCGGCAATGCGCACAAATCGATTGTTCCCCAGGGCAGTGAGCTGTTGCGCGGTTGTGCAGCGGTTGAATGGCGGCCGTTCCCGCAGTATGGCCATGGGGTGCCGGTTGAGCAGGGCGCAATAGAATGCCGCCGGGTAGTGACATTTAAACCAGGCGGACTGATAGGCCAGAATGGCGAAACTGGCGGAGTGGGATTCCGGAAAACCGTAACCGCCAAACCCCTCGATCTGCTTGAACAGGCGTTCGGCAAGTTCACGTGGATAACCGCGTTGCAACATGCCGCCGATAAATTTTCCGCGAAATTTATACAACTCGCCGTCCTTGTGCCAGCTGGGCATGGCGCGACGCAACTGATCAGCCTCGCCGCCGGAAAAACCCGCCGCCACCATGGCTATTTTGGATGGCGCGGGCAATCGCCTGCTCCTGGAAAGGAACACCCAAAATCACTGCAATCGCTTGGCGTGTACCTGTAGCTGTACACGTAGCCCTTGAAGGGGGAATCCGGGATGCTGGTGCCCCGGCTTTGTGAGGAGCCGTTGTCCCCCGAGACACTGCCGCGGGACTCGGTTTGCGGGGTGCTGGTGCGCCGGCTTTGTGTGGCGCCGGTGTACCTCGAGGTACTGCCGCCGTACTCGATTTGCGGGACGCTGGTACCCCGGCTTTGTGAGACGCCGTTGTACCTTGAGGTACTGCCGCCGTAATTGATGGGTTGCGGGACGCTGGTGTTCCGGCTTTGTGAGGAGCCGCTGTAGGTGGACATTTGCGGGAGATGCTCTCCCGTGTGAGATTCCGGCAGTGGCTGTGAAGCGGGTCTGCCCGTAACCTGGGTAAAGTGATAACCATCCATTTTTGTGCTCCTGTAAAGCGTTGAGGTTTGGTTGGCGAAAACGTGTTTAAGCGTAGGGTGTCTAAAACTATCCGTATTTTTTTACTATGAAGAACATGAAGGGTTAAAAAATCCCATTCTTCATGTTCTTCATGTTCTTCAAGCTCTTCATGGTGCACTTAACCCGGAATCTTCAGGTCCATTTTTCGGGAAAGAAAAATGGCTTGAATTGAGCGTTTTTGGACACCCGGGTTTAAACGTAACTGTTCAGGTGTCCACAATCGCACTCGTGCACGGAAGCCGCGAGCATAACACGCAACCGCGAGACACCTGAATAGTGACAACCGCGTAACACCGGGGGGATTCTAGGTAATGATTTTTCTGATGTAAAGAGCACCCGCAACACGATCAGAAAAATTCACGCCAAAGTTTTTTTATTTTCTAGTTCCATAATATTTTTTTATTGGGTGAGGGGTAAACTTAAAGGCAGTATTGAAAATGAATTAATGGATGGAGTCAAAATTGAAATAAATGGAGGCGAACGTTTTCCGGCATAGTCGCAGGCAATGTGAAAGCGCGGGGCATACAATTGATCCGCGAGCACGGGCCTTACACATTGAAATTAAAAAGAGGCTTGTCAATGAAAAAACATATTCTCTTATTTAACCCTATCGTTGCATAAATTTTCGAGTTCAGGGCCTTTTAGAGCGGTATTTTCAGGGACGCGCGCAGATTTTTCTAACCGGAGCATAGCTCACCCTATGTGAGGGGGTTTACTGTCGACATATACCGGACCGTTAGTGAGTGATTTTAATTCAATCAGTCTTGCTCTTATTGTTGATGAGATATCTTTACGGTTTACCCAAACCTGGTCATCAGGTGCATTACTGACTCGAATTGGTGTGGATTGCTAATTCCTTTAAAGTTAACCGTTAATACCAGCCCAAAAGTGTCCGGTTCAAAGTGACGTTTACAATAAACCCATAGGGGTGGGTAGGTTTAATCGACAATTAATCTCTTACGCTGATTTAGGTGGTCGGGGGAATAGCATATTGTATATTTTTTAGTTTCCGGCTATGCAAGTTTGGGAAATAGAGTGCGACATTTTGCCGCGCTCCCCGGGCGCTAAACGTGAAAACTTCTGTGCTAGGATTCGAGCCCCGTATTGATAATAGGATTGAGGCTTGTAGCATGGTTGATAATGTAAAACACAGTGTCGCCTGCGCGGCATTGATATTGACTTTCCCCGCGCTGGCGGACGGCGTTAAGCTGGCGGGGAATGCTGCACCGGTAAGACCAGACTCCCACGCACCCATAGGCGTTATGGGAGATCATGTTCACAACAAGGGTGAATGGATGATTTCTTACCGTTATATGTCCATGGACATGGAGGATAACCTGCAGGGTAATGATTCCATCTCGCCCGAAGAAATCGTAACCACGATTGCCAACCCGAATACCGGTCCCGCCACCCTCCGGGTCGTGCCGGTAGAGATGACGACCGACATGCATATGTTCGGTTTGATGTATGCGCCTAGCGATAAGGTTACGCTGATGGCGATGATCAATTATCTTGAAAAGGATATGGATCATGTCAGTTTCGCGGGAATGGCGGGCACCAATCGCCGGGGGCTGTTTACTACGGAGAGTTCAGGCTGGGGCGATACCAAGTTGTCGGCATTGTGGAGTTTGTACAATTCCTCTGGCCACAAACTGCATGTGAACCTGGGCTTGAGTATACCGACCGGAAGCATTGACGAGCGCGATGCGGTATTGACGCCCATGGGAACACGCCCCACTTTGCGTTTACCCTATGCGATGCAGCTCGGCTCCGGTACCTACGATTTGGAACCGGGGGTAACCTACAGCGGCCATACGGGAAAAATGGCCTGGGGCGCGCAATATCGTGCAACCCTGCGCCTGGGGGAAAATGACGAAGATTATACCTGGGGCGATATCCATACAGTAACGGGCTGGGGCAGTTACCGATTCACCAACTGGATCAGTGCTTCGTTGCGTCTAAGCTATCGCGACGAGGGTCGCATCGATGGTATGGATACCAATATAGCGGCGCCGGTGCAAACCGCCGACCCTGATAATTATGGCGGTGAACGTGTCGATCTCGGCATAGGCGTCAACCTTGCCGGGCAGTCCGGTGCTCTGCGCAATCAGCGTCTGGCGTTGGAATACGTCACGCCGCTGGAGCAGGACGTCAATGGTGTGCAGATGGAAATGCAGGCTATGCTGACGCTGGGTTATCAGTATAGTTTTTGACCTGCCTTCTTAGTAAACCGGGTAATTCGTGTTTTCGATTCAGTTACCTCATCGACATCGATGTCAGCAGGGCACGGCATGGCGTGCCCCCTCACTACACGCATGATTAAGCGCAGGTGACTCCAGCTCAATTCTCTACACGTTGTGTAGAGAATTGAGCGATCCGGGAAGGTCAGGTAAAACTGGCGACAGTTGTACAGATTTGCATAAGAAAAGCCCTTACCAAAATCACTGGTTAAGGCGGCAGACAGGTCTTCGGTCAAGCGTTTGCCATATTGAGCCTTATGTTCTCCCCGCTGCTTTCACTGCATATTCGCCTTCCTTGCCGTGGGTGATCGATTTCGCAACGCCTGATGCGCCTTGCCACATCCGCATGATATTGTACCCCACTCGGTTTGAAAAGAGAAATTTTGCTTTCTTGACTTCCCACTCCCCCGCATCTCTAAACTCGGGAAAGCGCAGCCGGGGCACCAATGCCTTCTTGTCGCCCATCACTCCTCCAGCCCATTGGGATTGTTCAGCGCCTTCTTTTCTGCCGATGCGAGGCGACGTTCAACCTTTTTCACATCTTCGGCGGGCGGCAGACTTTCCGGGCGAATACCTCGACTCAACAGAGTCTGACGCACAGCCTCGTTATTGGTGACATGCTCTTGCGAAATCTGCGGCTCGCGGTTCATGGCCTGTTCGCGGGCGTTGTGGATGTAATCTCGGTGGCAAAGTCCTTGGCTTTGAGGATGATGGTGGGGGCGAAATCCGCCAGAGGGCGGTTGTCCGGCACCCGCCACTGCGCCTTCATGGCCTTGGTGCTTTTGCCAAGCAGCGCGGTATCGCCCTTGCTGCAGATGAGCGCAAAATTCTGATTGCCACCGGTTTGTTCGTAGATGACATCGGACAGCTCTTTCTCGGTGTTAGAGAGTTTTCTGCGAGCCGAGACCCGCTCCGTTTCCAGCAGGCGCTGCTCGATGAGTTCCGCCCTGCGGGTCTGCATGGCGAAGTAGGTTTGGGCAAAGGCGATTTCCTGCTTTCTGGGATCGCCGTTCTGGGCAATCAGGTAGCAGGCGTAGCGGGTCAGCATGATGTCGCTGATCTCCCGCTGGCTGCCGGAGCCGAGTTCGACCATTTTGTTGACGTCAACAAAATGGTTGCCGACCTCATGCCCGGAGACTTCGCAAGCCGTTTTTGCCTTGGTAGTCGCGGACAAAAAATTACGCCACTCGCTGTAACCCAGCAGATGTTGTAAATCACGCGCCAGCCAGTATTCCACACCGTTTTCAGTCTCCTGAGCGTGGCCTTCGAAGCTTTCTGTCATAGCGTGGATCAGATCATTGTTCATTTTTCAGCCTCCATATTGTTACTCATAAGCCGCCAGCCCGGAAATCTCGCGCCCTTGCGCCTGCTTCTGGCGCAAGGCGTTCCTTGTAAGTAAGTCGGCCCTTGTTCTTATGTTGCTGAGCCTTTTTACCGGTTTCGTCAAGTGCCAGGCCGAGTTTCTGGATAGTGGTGACGATCACTTTGTCGGCATAGTCCTCCGAGAGCAGGCGGCTCACCAGGGTTTCGGTGTTGGTGTTCTCCTCCACACAGTCTTCCTGGAATTTGTTGAATTCCTCGCGGGTCTGGCGGTCGAGGTCCTTGCGGTCCACCACGAACAGGCATTTTTCGATGTCCGGGTTGTCCTTCAGCAGAGTGGAAGCCTTGAAGGAGGTCAACGTCTTGCCGCTGCCGGTGGTGTGCCAGATGTAACCGTTGCCCCGGTTCTGGTGGATGATCTCGTCGCGCAGCCGGGCGAACTCGGCATCGGTTAGGTGCACGTGGTTCAAGGCCTCGAACTTGTCGCGGAAATTCTGCTCAAGTGAGGCTTTGTCGCGGATGTCGGGGCGGTAACTGTATTTGAGGTCTTCGAGTTTTTTGATCAAATTTTGTTCGATTTCGCTTTCTTTTTGGGTCATTCGGCGCTCCCTCTTAGACAAGCCCTCAGTGCGTTTGGGCGCTATTATGCCTTGTCTGGCTATTCAATGCAGTCCTGGGTTAGGTCGTGGAGACTGCATTGGGCTCATGGCCTTTTCTCCTCTATTGCGACCCTTGGGTGGGTCGGAAGGAGTATTAGCAATGAGCCGAAATTTTTCCGAATGGCAAAAGAAAGGAGGCCGCCATCAAAGCGCTCCATCGCCGAGGGGGAAGTTGCTTATCGCACTTTTTTTATGGCGACTGCTTTCGTTTGTAGCTTCGTGCTGATACTGGGTTATCAGTAGCGTTTTTGACGTCTAAAGCGTCTGAGCATTGTATTGGCGACCAGCTTGCCTGACTAAATAAAGGCTGGAAACCCGTTTTGTAACCGGTTACACTCGGCTTTAAGTGATCAACTCTGGATCGGATCCTTAACGGCATTGAAGTGGGGTTGCAATGTCCACCGACTGAAAATAAACGACACAACCTATGCGGACGCAGAAAAATGGTTGCACCAACGATTCAGGGGCCGGCGATATTTCTGGCCCAGTTTTTACCCCCTGAGCAGGAGGCGGTGTCGCTGTCCAAGCTGGCCGCCTGGGCAGCGGATCTCGGTTACTGTGGAATTCAGATTCCGACCTGGGATAAACGGATTTTTGATCTCGAAACTGCCTGTCAGAGCCAGCAGTACTGTGACGATGTGAAAGGCGTCTGTGCACAGGCGGGGGTGGCGATCACCGAATTATCCACCCATCTGCAGGGGCAACTGGTGGCCGCTCATCCGGCTTACAATGATTTGCTGGATATCTTTGCCCCGCCCGCCCTGCACGGCGATACCGGCGCCAAATCCCAGTGGGCGCAGACACAGTTGATCAAAGCCGCCGGGGCCAGTGCCCGGTTGGGGCTCAAAGCCCATGCGACCTTTTCCGGCGCCCTGTTGTGGCATACCTTTTACCCCTGGCCCCAGCGTCCGGCGATGTTGGTGGAAGACGGTTTCAAAGAGCTGGCGCGGCTGTGGCTGCCGGTGCTGAACGCCTTTGAAGACGCGGGTGTGGATGTCTGTTTTGAAATACACCCGGGCGAGGACTTGCACGACGGTCTGACCTTTGAACGTTTCCTCGAGGCGGTCGGTGGTCACGAGCGGGCCAATATCCTCTACGACCCGAGCCACTTGCTGTTACAGCAAATGGACTACCTGGCCTTTATCGATATTTATCATGCCCGAATCAAGGCGTTTCATGTCAAGGACGCTGAGTTTCGCCCCAGCGGGCGCGCCGGTGTCTACGGTGGCTATGCGTCCTGGATAGACAGGCCGGGGCGGTTTCGCTCCCTGGGGGACGGGCAGGTGGATTTCAAATCCATATTCAGTAAATTTACCCAATACGGATATGCGGGCTGGGCAGTACTGGAATGGGAGTGTTGTCTCAAGCACCCGGAGCAGGGCGCCAGAGAGGGCGCCGGCTTTATCGCCAACCATTTAATCACCAGGGCGGAGCGCGCCTTCGATGATTTTGCCGGTGCGGCGCCGGACAGCGACAGAAATAAAAAAATATTAGGCATTTAGACGTGACGAAATAACTTCCGGCCTCTTTATCAGTAATAAAAAGGGATTTCGAGGCGCCTGTCTGGTGTCGTTGCGAAAACCGGAAGTTATTGCGTGCACGTTCCTTAACCATTCACTGATTGCTTGCGAGCATTCAGGTGGCTTCGAGTGCGAAAATCAAAACTATTAAAAAGTCGGAATCGGAGATAGAGTGATGACAACCTCTGCAACTAACAATAACGACTCCAGATATAATGACGCCGAACACAAAAAACTATTTCTGATTGGCAATCTGTCGATATTTATGATCGGTTTGGGCTTTGCGGTCAGAACCGCCATCGCCGGCAACCTGCAGGCCGACATCTACGATCATATCGATCTGGCCAATTCCACCACCCTGCTGGGTGAAGCCTTGGGTTTCACGTTTACCGGCTTTGCTTTCACGTTACTGCTGGGCAGCGCGCTGGTGGATCTGGTGGGCATCAAGCTTATGCTGCTGCTGTCGGCCGTGGGATATGTGGTGGGCAGTGGTCTGATTGTCGCCGCCTCGCTGCTGCCGGTAAGCCCCGTGGTGGAGACGCTGGTGCTGGTAGGGCTACTGTTGACCGGCCTGGGCTGGGGTGCGGTGGAAGCGGCCACTAATCCAATGGTGGCGTCCATCGATCCGGAGCGTAAAACCCACCGGCTGAATATACTGCACGCCTGGTGGCCAGCCGGCATCGCCGTCGGTGGGGTGCTGACGCTGGCCTGTTCGAAAGTGGGACTGCCCTGGCAGAGTAACCTGGCCTTGCTGGCGATACCGGCCTGTGTTATGGCCTACCTGGTGGCGACGGCGAAATTTCCCGTCACCGAACGGGTCGCCGCGGGCGTTGCTTACGGCACCATGTTCAGAGAGGTTTTCCGCCAGCCGCTGTTTATCCTGTTGTGGTTTTGTATGTGGTTGACCGCTGCCACTGAACTGGCTCCCAGCCAATGGGTGGATCTGACGCTGTCCCGGGTTGTCGGTATGAAGGGTATCGTGATCCTTATTTACGTTAGCCTACTGATGTTTGTGATGCGCCACTTCGCCGGCGCACTGGCGCACCGGCTGTCGGCGGTGGGGGTGCTCTGGTTCAGCAGCCTGACGGCGGCGCTGGGACTCTACGCGTTGAGTCTGGCCCGCTCGCCGGCGACGGCGTTTCTCGCCGCCACCGTGTGGGGCATTGGTGTGTGTTATATGTGGCCGACAATGCTGGCGACAGTCGCCGACCGCTTTCGGCGCGGGGGCGCCCTGTTTCTGGGACTGCTGGGATTTGGCGGAGGACTTTCCATCCAGTTTGTACTGCCGAAGTTGGGGGCGATTTTCGATCAGGCCAAAATCGAAGCCGCCGGCGGTCTCAAGGCCTTCGAACAACTCGCCGGTGCGGAACTGGATGCGGTGTTGAGCCACGCCTCGGTGGTCTCCTTTCAGTCAGTGGCCATTGTGCCGGTGGTGTTGTTACCTCTTTTTGGTTTTATCTGGTTGTTGGACCGTCGAGGGCTGGCGGCAAAGAAATCCGAGAAAGCTTCCGAAAATGGATCCGAAGTCACTGGCAATGTTCTGGAGCCCTGATATCGCTATAATGGATACAGCGTTTTGCCGCGCAAAAAAATGATTTTGCCAAGAGCTGCTATACCCAAAGCGTTTGAGATTTAGGTGTGCAGAGTGCGTCAATTTTTGTTCCCCCTTCTTTTAATAGCAGGGGGCGCGACGACGCTGCATGGCAGGCCCCATGTGAGGGGGTATAGTATCAATGTCTAATATTCGTGAAGTATCGCGCCTGGCCGGGGTTTCCATCGCCACGGTATCGAGAGCGCTGAAAAACCCTGAGGTGGTATCGCCCAAAACCCGGGAACTGGTGTTGAAAGCGGTGGAAAAGGCCGGTTACAGACCCAATATGCTGGCGCGAAATTTTAGTACCGGTAAATCCTACACAGTGGTAGTGCTGGTTCCCAATGTAGCCAATCCGTTTTTTTCACGGGTGATCCGGGGTATTGAACAGGCGGCGCAGGAGAAAGGTTATTCCGTGCTGCTCGGCGATACCCAGGGCAAAACCGATCGCGAACACGTCTACGCGGCTATGGTGTTGACCAATCAGGCCGATGGTTTGATTCAGCTCGACTGCCGTTACCCTTTTTCGGAGCAGGATCGCGCCCTGGCCGCTGCCGTGCCCATGGTCAATGCCTGTGAGCGCATCAGCGACGATGGCGAAATACCTGTGGTGGAACTTGACAATCGCTCCGCCGCCCGGGCCATCACCAAACATCTTACGCAACTGGGCCACAGGCGCATCGGCATTATCACCGGTCCGATGCACAGCCCCATCGTCAAAGATCGTTTGGCCGGCTTTCAGGATGTGCACAGGGAACTGGGTATGCAATTCGATCAGGGCCTGATGGTTAATGGCGATTTCACCATGCCGTCGGGAAAATTCGGGGCCAGCAGGCTACTGGCAGGGGACAATCCGCCCACAGCGCTGTTCTGTTTTAACGATGAGATGGCTATCGGTGCCATCCACTGGGCCCATGGGGCTGGCCTGCGAGTGCCGGACGATGTATCCATCGCCGGATTCGACAACATCGAGTTTGCTTCGTTTACCCTGCCTCCGCTGACAACCATCGACCAGTCGGCGGTGGAAATCGGCCGCCAGGCAATGTATTCCCTCTACCTGTTGATGACTGGTGCGGAGCTGCCGGAGAAGCGGATGATGATGTCTTTTAACTTAATCGTCCGGGGCAGCACCGGCCCCTGTCCCAGTCCCTCTCCCACTCTTAAATAACAACAGGAACAACAGGCCAACGCCTTCCCGCGCATCACTGTGTGCAGTTTTGGCTGTGGCTGGCTGTGGATTATTGACCGACGGTAAAAACGTCAGCAATACCAGTGCAGAGAACAGCCCGGTATCCGATACTCAAGCCGGTGAATGGCGCAACCTTTTCGATGGAAAAACACTGCGGGGTTGGGTCGGCAAAGACGGTGCACCGATCGGCGATCAGTGGCAGATCATCGACGGGGAACTGGTGTTGACCGGTGCCGGAGGCGGCGACATTCTCACCGAAGCGCAGTACCGGAATTTTGAATTGTCACTGGAATGGAAAATTTCCAGAGAGGGAAACAGCGGTATTTTTTACCGCGTTGCGCCGGGCCCCGGCATCCCCTGGATGAGCGGCCTCGAATACCAATTGCTTGACGATGAAAACTCCCCGGACTTCGACAAGGACAGCCACGCGGCCGGCAGTGTATTCGATTTGTATGCGCCGCGGGGAAAAGTGGTAAAGCCGGCGCTGCAATACAATAAGACCCGCATAGTCGTCGATGACAATCACGTAGAGCACTGGCTCAACGGTAAAAAAATTCTGGAGTTTGAACTATGGTCGCGGGATTGGACACGACGCCTAAACGCCAGCAAATTCGCCAACGCTGAAAAATTTGCCAGGTCGTCCCAGGGGCGGATAGGTTTGCAGGACCACGGTCATAAAATCTGGTTCAAAAATATAAAAATTCGAAGCCTATGAGTTGCCTGGCGGCAGCTTCGCAAAAGAGATACTCAAATCGTCTATAAAAACATCTGGGGGGCACTTGCCAATGGTAGCTCAAAGCAGCGACCCGAAAAAACAATATGACGTTCTGATAGTCGGTTCCGGCGCCGGCGGTGGCATGGCGGCCTATGTGCTCGCCACAGCCGGGCTCAAAGTGCTTATGCTCGAAGCCGGTAGGTCCTATGATCCGGTCACAGAAACACCGATGTTCAATCTGCCGAAAGAGGCTCCGTTGCGCGGTGCCGGCACGCCGGAAAAACCTTTCGGCTACTACGATGCCACCGTGGACGGCGGCTGGCAGGTACCGGGCGAACCCTACACCCAGGCCATCGATGAACGGGGGCGTCGGTTTAGCTGGTGGCGGGCGCGCATGCTGGGAGGGCGCACCAACCACTGGGGACGGATTTCCCTGCGCATGGGAGAATACGATTTTAAACCCTACAGTCGCGACGGCCTGGGGTTTGACTGGCCCATCGAATACAAGGATCTGGAACCCTATTACAACAAAACCGAAATGCTGATCGGTGTCTTCGGTTCCAATGAAGGTCTGGAAAACACGCCGGATTCCCCACCCGGTTGTCTGCAGCCTGCCCCCAAGCCGCGCGCCTACGAGCTGCTGACAAAGAAAGCCTGCGAAACATTGAAGATTCCCGTGATTCCCTCACATCTGGCGGTGCTTAGTGAAAAACAGGATCATGAAACACTGCCGCAAAAACTGCATCCGGACAATGAATTGGCACAGCGGGTTACCCGCGAATCCATGCAGTCGCGCTCCGCCTGTTTCTGGGCCACGCCCTGCGGCCGGGGCTGTTCCATCAAAGCCAACTTTCAATCGACCACAGTCTTGCTGCCGCCGGCTTTGATGACGGGAAATCTGGACATTATCTCCGATGCCATGGTACGCGAAGTGACGGTCGACAAAAAAGGCCGGGCAAAAGGCGTGTTCTATATTGACAAGAAAACCCGCAGCGAAGCTTATGTTGAGGCGCGGGCTGTTGTGGTTGCCGCCAGCGCAGCCGAGACGGCGCGAATTCTGCTGAACTCAAAAAGCAGCCTGTTTCCGGACGGCCTCGGCAATGATACCGGACTGGTGGGCAAATACCTGATGGATACTGTCGGCGCCGGTCTCAGCGGCCAGATCCCGGCCTTGGAAAACCTGCCCCCGCACAATGAAGACGGTGCATCAGGGATGCATATGTACATGCCCTGGTGGTTGTACCAGGAACAGCTCCGGGGTGAGCTGAATTTCGCCAGAGGTTATCACATTGAATTCGGTGGCGGTCGCAAGATGCCGGGTTCCGGCGTGTTTTCAGGGCTGGAGCATTTCACCGAGGGTGCCTATGGCAGGGACTTCAAAGAGGCCTGCCGGCGCTACTACGGCTCCTTTATGTATTTCGCCGGGCGCGGGGAAATGATTCCCAACGACGATTGCTATTGTGAAATCGACCCAGACCAGGTTGACCAGTGGGGAATTCCGGTACTGAAGTTCCACTGGAAATGGAGTGATCACGAAATCAACCAGGCCGCCCATATGCAAAAGACCTTTGCCGAAATTATCGACACACTGGGGGGCCGGATAACGGGCACCGTTCACGAAGACGGCGCCAAAGCCATTGCCGATGGCGGCGTAATTATCCACGAAGTCGGCACCACACAAATGGGGTCGGACCCCAGGCGCTCCGTGTTGAATTCCTACTGTCAGTCGTGGGAAGTGCCGAATCTGTTTATCACCGACGGCGCGCCCTTTGTATCCAACGCCGATAAAAATCCCACCCTGTCCATTATGGCGCTGGCGTGGCGCACCAGCGACTATATTGTGGAGCAATTTAAGCGGAGGAATGTTTAGCCATGAACGACGATGACGATCTGAAATTGAATCGGCGCCGGGCGCTGAAACTAATCGCCTCTACGGCGGCCTCTGTGCCGGTGGTCGCTTGTTCAACACAGGACCGTTCCCCGACGCAACAGGTGCAGCCACCGGCGGCTGAAAAAACAGTCCCTGCGCAATCGCTCTCCGATCCGGATATGCTCAACCCGGTGGTGCCCTGGAGTCTGGTGCTGACGGACAGTGAGCTGCGCACATTGAAAGTCTTGTGCGATCTGATCATCCCCGCCGATGATGTTTCGCCCAGTGCCGGCGCCCTGGGAGCCCAGGATTATATCAACGAATATGTCAGTGCCCCCTATGAGCACTGTCGGCAGGATCTGATCAAAGTGCGTGGCGGCATAGTGTGGATCGACAGTGAATCTCAGCGGCGTTTTGACAAAACCTTCGCTGCGTTGGAACCACAGTGGCAGACCGCGATCTGCGATGATATAAAGTGGGAGCAAAGCGCGCGGGCGCAATATAAGACTGGCGCCGGTTTTTTCGCAAAAGTGCGCGATCTCACCGCCACCGCTTTTTACACAACAGAACAGGGGATGGCTGATATCGGCTATGTGGGCAACAAGCCGCTCGCGGCTTTCGAAGGGCCACCGGACGAGGTGTTAAAAAAACTGGGACTCGCTTAAAGGGTTACCAAAAGCCGATGGTGACTTCTCAATAACCCGGGGTATTTGTGCCTTCGATCCGGCGGCCATCCGGCGGTCGTGCAGATTTTTCTAACCGGAGCCATAGCTCACTCTATGCGAGGAGGGTTAAGAGTCGTGAACGGTATAAGTTCCGGGCAATGCGTCGATATCCGGCGCTAATACTTTGAATAACAAATTGTAAGATACCCGCCAGGTCGCTCTCCCGCAGTTTACGGTGACTGTTTTTTGGTTCAGCCGGGTTACGTCTCCATACTGTTCGTTATTGTCCCGGTCGAGAAAACCCACCCTGTCTCCGACCTTTACTTCATTTCTATCCAGGCCCTGCCGCGAACCGGCTCCCACAATGGTTGTGTCGATTTCCTGGACGTTGATGAAGTAGTAAGGTATCGTCCAGCGCACACCGTCATCGATATTTCTTACCAACACTTTTGTGCGTTTGAATTCGAGAATTGTAGCTTTTACCGTTCTGTTTTCCTCCGGTTCGAAATATTCTATTTCCTGACCTTTTCTCAACTGTTTTTTTACTTCGAGTATGCGCTGAGGGTCATCCAGCATTCTACGTATAGCCGATTCGATTCTAAACAGGTCGAAACTCGAAGCGTCGTTCAAAGCATTTACAATATCTGAGTAATTCACTATTGATTTTCCATTTGACTAGTGATCTGGTAGCTACAGCGCTGTTCCAGGAGTGTGCACGCATACTGGAGCAGCGTTCGTCGCTTTGGGCATAGAGTGCTATTTTAACGAATTTCCTTATTGGCTCAAGAAACAGGAGGGGGCGTTAAAATCAATATTGGGGTGGAAAAGCTAGCTTGTCGACGAATCCTGTAGCATATCAACCTCCTCAAATGGCATGTCAATATGTGGTAAGTACTCATTGACATGGCGAGGTAAGCATGCCCAAAGCGCATATGAGGCGTGGCCCACAGCATGATCAGTATACCGGATTATGCTGCCGACTGCGGGCCACAACAGGCTCGATGGCCAGTCGAAATCACCGGTGTTGTACGCTTTGTCTGCGATGAGCGGTGAAGGCACAAATACTCCGGATTATTGAGAAGCTACTGGTCGCCCACCACCGCCGCGGCTGTGGAGCCCAAATCATCCGTGACTGTGAGTTTAAACGTGAGTGAACCCGCCCACCTTCTCTCAATCCTCGATATCAAAGCAGGCACCCTTCCTAACACCTGCCCTGAAGCAGGTTGAATCAGGTTGTCGGCGCAAGCATTACACCACCGGGCCAAACTTTACCAGTCGACCCTCCGGGCCATGTCAAGAAAGGCTGCAAGGTAATCGGTACCCGTGTCGCTCTCGCGGATACCCAGGAAAATCTGTTTGGCAATCCCCTTTTCCCCTAGCCGTACAGCTCGTATCGGCATCTTATCGGCGTATTCAGCCACCAGCCAATGCGGCAGCGCCGCCACGCCGCGCCCGGCGGCAACCATCTGTAACATGATGTCGGTGGTTTCAATGGTTTTGTGTTTTTTGGGATTATAGTTGGCGGGCAGCAGAAACTGGTTGTAAATATCGAGCCGTTCGATAGCGACAGGGTAGGTGATCAGAACCTCTTCGGCGACCTGCCGGGGCTTAACATAAGTCATATCCGCCAGCGGGTGTCGTTCCCCAACCGCCAGCACCTGCTCGTAATCGAACACCGGCTCGAACACCAGCCCGGGTTTGATGAGTGGATCGGGTGTCACCAGAATATCGATCTCATGGCCAAACAGCGCCCCTATACCGCCGAACTGGAATTTCTGTTTTACATCCACATCCACGTCCGGCCACTGTTCCAGATAGGGCGCGACGACTTTTAGCAACCACTGGTAACAGGGGTGGCACTCCATGCCGATGCGCAACGTGCCTCTGTGCCCGCGGGCAATCTGTTCCACAACTTTTTCAGCGTGTTCCAACTGCGGCAGCAGGCGCTGGGCAAGGGACAACAGATAAGTCCCCGCTGGGGTGAAACGCAGGCGGCGTCCCTCCTTGATCCACAGCGCCGTACCGATTTGCTGTTGCAGTTTTTTAATCGTGTGGCTGAGCGCCGACTGGGTCAGATACAGCGACTCGGCGGCGGCGGTCAGTGACCCCTTTGTTTCGATTTCTCGAAGAATCACCAAGTGGTTGCGTTCAATCATGGTTACAACTCATGAATATAATTAATGGGTTAATGAAATAATACCATTATTAATCATTAGTGTGGTCAAATAATATGCTCTCCTGATGTCTATTGATCGAACCGGCACTGAGTGACTTCCGTTTGAAGTTGCTTGGCTGGATACACACTGAATTCAACCGTAACTTCTCAATAACCAGGGCTGGCCGTCGGATCGAAGGCACAAATCACCCCGGGTTGTTGAGAAGCTGCATTAAACCGCATTCATGGAGTACAGGACTTTCTCATGGTAACCACACATAATTTGGGATTTCCCCGCATCGGCGCTAAACGCGAACTCAAAGTCGCGCTGGAACATTTCTGGAAAGATCAGTCCAGCGAAGAATCTTTGCTGCACACAGGGGTGGAGTTGCGCAGCCGCCATTGGCAGTGTCAGTCCGGTATCGATTGGATTCCGGTGGGGGATTTTTCCTATTATGACCACGTGCTGGATATGAGTTTCACACTGGGCAATATCCCCGACCGCGTCAGCGGCCTGGACGGCGGCGAACTGGATAATTACTTTCGCCTCGCCCGCGGCCGTTCGGCCCGGGACGTCGGCGGCAACGGTGTGCAAGCCGGTGAAATGACGAAATGGTTCGATACCAACTACCACTATATCGTGCCTGAGTTTACGGCCGCGACCGAATTCAAACTCAACCCGGTACATCTGCTGGAACAGATGGCCGAGGCGCAACAGCGAGGCGTGAACGCCAAGCCGGTGATTATTGGTCCGGTAACCTATCTATGGCTGGGTAAAAGCAAAGACGGCGGCAACCGGCTCGACCTGCTGCAACGGCTGCTACCCGTGTATGCCGAGCTGCTTCACAAACTGGCCGAAGCCGGCGCGCAATGGGTACAGATCGATGAACCGATTCTGGTGACCGAGCTGGATGCGGACTGGAAATACGCCCTCAACCTGGCGTACCACAAACTCAAGAGCTGCAACGTCAAGCTGCTGTTGGCCACTTACTTTGGTCGCTTACAGGAAAATCTGCAGCTTGCCTGTGAGTTGCCTGTCAATGGTCTGCATCTGGATGCTGTCAACGCCGCAGACGAAGTCGACAAACTGATCGATAGGCTGCCGGTCCACAAGGTACTGTCGGTCGGCGTTATCAACGGCCGCAATATCTGGAAAACAGATTTGAACGCGGCGCTGGACTGGCTCGAGCCCGCCCACACCCGACTGGGCGAGCGCCTGTGGCTGGCGCCTTCCTGCTCGCTTTTACATGTGCCGGTGGATCTCGGCAGTGAGCAAAAACTGGATCCGGAAATTCGATCCTGGCTGGCTTTCGCATTGCAGAAACTAGAAGAGCTGTCGCTGCTCGCCAGGGCGCTGAACGAGGGGCGCGAGTCGGTAGCCCCGCAACTGTTGGAAAATGCCAAAGCAATCCGCAGCCGCCGTGAATCGAGCCGTGTGCACGACACGGCGATAAAGGAGGCGGTGGCGGGGATAACGGTTGAACTCGGCCAGCGCAAAAGCGCCTATGCCCGTCGCGCCGCGGTACAGGCACGCCTGCTCGGGCTGCCCGCCTACCCGACCACCACCATCGGCTCTTTTCCGCAAACCATCGCCATTCGCCAGTCGCGGCTGAAATTCCGCAAAGGCGAGTTGGAGGAGGCGGCTTACAATACGCTCATGCGGGAGCAAATCGAACGCGCCGTACGCGAACAGGAAGCCCTGGGGCTGGACGTATTGGTTCACGGTGAAGCCGAACGCAACGACATGGTGGAATATTTCGGAGAGCAGTTGCAGGGTTATGTTTTCAGCCAGTTCGGCTGGGTGCAGTCCTACGGCTCGCGCTGTGTCAAACCGCCGATTTTGTTCGGCGATATCAGCCGCCCACGGGCGATGACAGTGGCGTGGATCAACTACGCCCAGTCCCTGACCGACAAACCCGTGAAGGGTATGTTGACCGGTCCGGTGACAATTCTGAACTGGTCGTTTGTGCGCGACGATCAGCCGCGCTCCGAAACCTGTTACCAACTGGCGCTGGCCATCCGCAACGAAGTGCTGGATCTGGAACAAGCCGGCGTCGGCATTATCCAGATCGATGAAGCGGCGTTGCGCGAGGGGCTGCCGTTGCGTAAATCCGAGTGGCGGGAATACCTGAACTGGGCGGTGGAATCCTTTCGTCTCGCCGCCAATGGCGTGGCCGACGAAACGCAGATTCACACCCATATGTGTTACTCCGAGTTCAACGACATTATCGAAGCCATTGCCAATATGGATGCCGACGTCATCACCATCGAAACCTCCCGTTCGGATATGGAACTGTTGAACGTCTTCGACAATTTCAAATACCCCAACAGTTTAGGGCCGGGCGTTTACGACATTCACTCGCCGAACATTCCCACCCGTGAGCATATTGTCGAGCTGATGCGCAAAGCCGCCGAACGCATTCCGGCCGAGCGGCTGTGGGTCAATCCCGACTGCGGTTTGAAAACCCGCAGCTGGGAGGAGGTGATTCCGGCCTTGAAAAATATGGTGGCGGCAGCGCAGGCATTGCGTACCTAGTTTATTTTTCCGCTCTATAAAAGTACTATAATACTGGTTTATGATTTAGTTTCTCGCCGAATAAGCAGCCTGGATTATGGGGTAATTTATATCCGGGCTAGTGACACACCGCAGCAAAATCCATGTACAACACGCGATTTTAGCCCTAGGCCCATCTCTGTATTGAGGCATGTCAGTGGCTAAATTTGCAAAAAATAGCAAGAAATTAATACATTTTTTAACTTTTGACTCTTTGAGAGGCTTTAGTTTCACATCAAATCTGTGCTTGTGGGAAGGTTCGAAAATAAGGCGGTGGATCGATATGGAGTCATTTCTGCGAGCTGACAGTAAATTATCGTTCATGAAATATAATACTTGTTTTGTGATGGCATATAAATCATAATTTCCTCCATAAAAGCATGTAGTCCGTGCTTTGCATCATCTTGTTAAGCATATTTGCGGTATAAAGTGCGTCTGTATTTTCTAACTTAATTTTTAATGCATAAAAATACATCTGCTTAATGCCGGATTAAACTGATAACAATAACTACTGCTAAACACGGTATTTAGTGCGAGGAGTCATAAAATATGAGAGCTAAAATACTAATAACGGCTATAAAAGAGCACAGTCGAGCGGTGGCCTTGGGCGGGGCGCTTATACCCATTGTTTTCCCGGTCAGTGGCGTTCACGCGGCTCAGCAGGGTTTCGCTCTGGAAGAGGTTGTGGTGACTGCTCGCAAACGTGAG